>CALVSI010000007.1 GCA_944358985.1 uncultured Bacilli bacterium
TGCTGCCCTTGGGGAATGAGCCTGCCGCCTATATGGGTGGCACTTTTCATATAGGGGTGTTAATTAACGACGTTTACAAACGTTTAAATCATATTGGTAGTTAAAAATATAAATTTAAACGATTGACATTATATTGCCTAATGCTGTGCTTTCAATAGGTCCTTTTATTACTTTAAGTCCGGTTATTTCTTCGATTAAATTATTTAAAAGTTCATTTTTAACGCCGCCACCAAAAACAGTGATTGTTTGATATTTTTTCTTTGTTATTTTTTCTAAATCTAAGATAGTTTTATTGTATAAAAGGGCTAGCGAATGGAAAACACTGAAGTATAGTTCGCCATCATTGTCTGGTTCTTGATATCCGCTAGCTAATAATAATTTAATTATTTTTTGTTTTAAATTTTTCGGCGAATGAAGTGTTTGATCATTAACATTAAATGTTCCATCATAATGTCTATTCGCTTCAGCCAATAAAACAGCTTCCTTAATATCAATATGTTTTGTGTTTTCTTTAATTAATTCATTTATGAGCCACATTCCGGTAATATTTTTTAAGAAACGTATTGTATTCTTTATGCCCAATTCATTTGATAATCCATCTTTGTATGCGCTTTCGTTTATAATTGGATGTATTAAATTCACACCGATTAAACTCCAAGTGCCGGAAGACAAAAGTATCGAATCATCTTTAGCGTTAGAACCAAAAAACGACGAAGCAGTATCGTGCTGAAGCGAAGCATAAACTTGTGCTTGATATCCAACTGTCTTTGCGATTGCATCCTTAAATTTACCAATCAAGGTGCCGCTTGTTATAGGCTTAACTAAAAAGTCTCTTTTAACATTGAGCATATTCATTATTTTATCAACTGGTCTTTTTGTTCTTGTGTCAATAATGCCAGTGGTGGACAGACTAGAATACTCGTTATTCAAAACACCGGTTAATAAATATGTTAAATATGATGATAACATTAGAAAATGTTTCGCGTTTTTTAATCTACCAGTTCTTTTATCATCTAGTAGTTGATAAATGGTGTTATATCCTAATGGTTGTACACCTGTTAGGAAAAACATCTCCTCATTGCTATTTAATGATTGCATGACTCGATATCCGCGATCATCGCGATATGAATAAACCGGATAGATTGCTTTTAAATCAGCATCTAGTAAAACATAGTCTACACCAAAAGTATCAATGCCAATGCGCGAAGGAATTTTCTTTAGCTCTTTGGCTACTTGAAGGCCTTTTAAAACATTTTCAAATAAATCATCGATATCCCAATAAAAATGGTCGTTTTCTTTGATGATTTTTGTTTGAAATCGATATATTTCTTCGATAATTAATTCGTTGTTTAAATAATAACCGATTATGTGTCTTCCCGATGTAGCGCCTATATCAATCGCCAAATAATACGTCATTTTAAATATCCTTTAACAGGAGTAACATTAAATCTTTTTGCGACATCTTTGATGCCTTGATCAGTTATATCGTTAATAATTTCTAGATGATTATGTGTTAGTAAAAATATCTGCGCTGATTTTTCAATGGTTTCAATTAGTCCAAAGGCATCATCAAGATTATTTTCACAACCATAAATGCCGTGTAGCGGCCATATTACGCATCTTGTTTTTTTCATTTTTTCTGCTGTTTCTTCGCCGATTTTTTGTGTTCCACATACTTGCCAAGGAATTAATCCGACTCCATCAGGATAAACAATTACACTTTCGGTCATTGTTCGCCACAAATCGACCGTCAAAGATTTTTCATCTAATTCGTGCACGTGCGTTAGCGCTAAAATGTAAAGAGGATGCGTATGCATGACAACGTGGTGGTTAGGATCAATTTTTAATCTCGTTGAATGACATAATAAATGTGCGTAAATTTCGCTCGTAAATGTTCCATTATTTTCAAAGCCCCATATTACTTCTGCTTTCGTACCATCTTGAGATATTCGCATTACTCCGATGTTTGTCTTTGGATCATTTTTAACATTTCGAAAATATTTTGTTGTGCCGGTAATAACGAAAACCAAGCCTCTAATATTTTCGTTTGCAATTAAGGGAAGGGGAATGGTTCTTTTTGTTTTGGCTTTGCCAAACACTCGTTTAACTTCTTCCTCATCCATTAAAACAGAAATATTTCCGCCATTTTTTTCGTCCCAGCCTAGACGATACATGTTGTCGATGATTTCGATAAACTTTTTTATTGTTTCGCTTTTATTGATAATGCTGTCTTTCATTTTTATTTCCTCAGCGATTGAACATCTTTTTCGTACTTTTTAAGGGCGGCTAATGCCTCTTTGCCACCGGGAATGTTGTGACTTTCTAAAAGATAATTCCAAACATCGTTATATGGTAAGTTATTGCTTTCTTCAATGTAGAATAATCTAGAAGAATAGTCGCGTTCTAATTCCATTTTTTGCATTAATTCGGTCGGTTCTAACAAGGCGTATAAAAGAGCTTTTGCCGTTGCTCGTAAACCGATTGTCCACTCGAAAACACGGTTTATTGAAGCGTCGAAGAAATCTAGGCCGATTGCCACTTTATCGAGCAAATCCGCTCGTTTTAGTTCTAACATTAAATTATTTAAACTATCGTTTTCAATAACAGTATGATCTGAATCCCAGTGCAAACTTCTAGAAACATGGAGCATAACGTTTTTTACAAACGGCTCGATCGCTGTAATTTTATCGGATACATCTTCGCCTTCTCGAAAATGACCCGCATCAATTGTTACACCTAAATTATGACTAGCAGCATATCCAATATAAAATTCATGACTACCACAAACGAAATATTCTGAACCAATTCCAAAATACTTGCCTTCTAATACATCAACTGCATATTTTTCTTCTTCTTTTGTATATGGAACGCCGTAAATTTCGTCTAGACCGTCGATTAATCGTTTTCGAAATTCTTTGCGATTGACCGTAATGTCTTTTAAGCCATCAGGAATCCAAAAGTTGTTATAGCAAGGCTGGCCTAATGCCTTACCGATTTCTACCGCGCATCTTCGGGTTGATTTTCCAACTTCAATCCAATATTCTCGCACCTTTTTATTTGGAGAGCATATTGAAAGACCATCATCCATCATTTTCGAGGAAAAGAAAGTGCCATTTAAATCTAAGCCAATGCCTATTTTTTTCGCCCAAGTAATCCATTTTGAAAAATCTTGACCAGTGAGCTTACTCCTTTCGGTTTGGAATTCGGCATAGATTGAATGGAGTTGAACTTTATGTTTAAGCGGTGATAAGGAAAAAGCCATCTCGATATCTTTTCTAAGCTCATCGCCGTTTCTAGCCGCATAAGGATAATTGCCAACAACGGTATTTTCGTTTTTGACTCCTTCGACATTTTCGAAGCCTTTAATGTCGTCACCCGCCCAACATTGTAAAGAAATGGGAATATTCTTAAATTTAGCGATTGCCAAATCGACATCGACGCCGTAAGATGCATAAATTTTTTTTGCTTCGTTAAAACGATTAATTGTCTCTTGCTTCATAAGAGCCTCCTATGATTTATATCTTTATATTATTTAATAAATTAATAATACGCAAATCATATTTTTCTCATTATTATTTATTGCAAATTAATCAAAATCAATCAATAATTAAAGCAGGTGGAATAAAAAATATGCTTATCAATGAAAGACAACAAGAAATATTAAATTTAATCAAAACGTATAATACGATTAGCGTTGAAGAAATATGCAAAAAAATATATGCTTCGCCGGCGACAGTAAGGCGCGATTTAACAGACTTAGAATTACATGGTTTAATTCGCCGAGTTTGGGGTGGCGCTTCTATCATGGATGCCTCTTCTGGTGAAATATCATCGTTCATTCGCCAACAAACAAATGTGCAAGAAAAGAAGCGAATGGCTCACGCTTGCATCGAATTTTTAAAAAACGATAGTTCATATTTTTTTGATTCTTCTTCTACCGTTAGCCATATCATCCCATTTTTAAAGAAAATTAGTGGTGGAATTGCCATAACCAATGGGTTATGTTCGGCTAATGCTCTCTCGAATATATCGACGATTAAGTCATTTATGATTGGTGGGGAAATCCAAACTCAAACAGGCGCATCAATCGGTGGTAATGCCGTCGAACAATTGGCCAATTTTTATTGTGACGTCTGTTTCTTTTCTTGCCACGGCTTTTCCCTTACTGGACCTAATGAAGGCACCATTGACCAACAAAAAGCTAAGGCGATGATGATAAGAAACTCAAAGTTAAAGATATGTCTAGTCGATCATACGAAATTTAATAAGCAATTTTTTATACAAACTTGTAGCATTTCTGATATCGATGTTTTAATAACTGATAAAATGCCTGAAGATGAATATCTTGATGTTATTAACAAAAACAATGTTCGCTTAATTGTTGTTTAAGTATAAATTGATAAATAAGCAAAAATAATCAATATTAGTCAAACTCGATAATTTAGTTGATATGAAACTTTTGTTTATTTTATAATGGCATTGAATAAAACAATATGTGGGTTATTTATAAGGATTTGTTATGGCGAATTTATCTTTAAAACATGTTTATAAGGTCTATCAAGATGGAACTATGGCCGTCAGCAATTTTGACCTAGACATCGAAGAAGGAGAATTTGTGATATTAGTCGGTCCATCAGGTTGTGGAAAATCGACGACTTTAAGAATGATTGCTGGCTTAGAAGATATTACTGCCGGCGATTTATATGTTGCTGGTAAATATGCGAATTTAATGGAGCCAAAAGATAGAAATATGGCGATGGTTTTTCAAAACTACGCTTTATATCCTCATATGAATGTTTATGAGAATATGGCTTTTGGCCTGCGTATTAAGCATCTTGACAAGACCAGCATCGACAACCGTGTTAAAAACGCTGCTGCAATACTTGGATTAACTTCGCAGTTAGCGAAAAAACCAAAAGATATGTCCGGCGGGCAACGACAAAGAGTCGCTTTAGGAAGAGCCATTGTGCGTAATCCGTCCGTTTTCTTGCTCGACGAGCCGCTTTCAAATTTAGATGCGAAATTGCGCGCATCGATGCGCACCGAAATAAAAAGATTGCATAATACGTTAAAGACAACCTTCATCTACGTGACTCATGATCAAATTGAAGCGATGACAATGGGCACAAAAATTGTGGTCATGAATAAAGGCGTGATTCAACAGGTCGATTCTCCAATGAATCTATATGATTATCCGTGTAACATGTTCGTAGCAGGCTTTATCGGCACGCCACAAATGAACTTTTTCGACGCAACAATTTTTGTTGATGAGACAACTTTGAAATTGCGTTTAGGCGACAATTTGTTATCATGTCCGCTTGCTTTATTTAGAAAATTAGACTTGCTAGAGGTTTTCCAAAATCCAAATGTTAAATTAGGAGTTCGCCCCGAGCACATGAGGTTGGCTGATGAAAGCGTTCCTAACGATCAATGTTTACTCGTCAATGTTAATTTGGTGGAGGCTTTAGGAAACGAAACGGTGGTTGAAGGAACCATCAAAGGTAGTGAACATCGAATTTCGATTAAAATTAATCGTAATGATTTGATTAAAGAAGGCAGCGAAATAAAAATATCGATTGATTTTTCAAAGATACATATCTTTTCAAAAGAAACGACAAACTCTATTTGTCCGCGCATTCCAACGCATAATTATATGAAATTTAGTAATAATTTATTTGGCAAGAAATTTATTTTTCCAAAAAAATTATTCGATGCGCTTTCTGAATATAAAGATTTATATATTGAATTTCCTATTGACGCCGTGATAAAGGGTGACGATTATTGCGCTAGCGTTTTATCATGCGAATTAACCAACCAAGGTTTTTACTTACTAGAATTGCAATTAAAAGGTGGCCAAATTTTATTTGCCGTCAGTGAAGAAAACATAAGTGCTGGCGATTATCATTTTTCAATCAAACAAGAGAATATATCATTTTATAATCATGTAGATAAAGTTCTATCATCAATGCCTCGATTTAACCATGTAAGAGGAAAATTGGTTCCTAACAAGCGACCGGTATTAACTGGCAAAAAAATGAAAAAAAGAAAAGTCTTTGACTATTCAATTTTAGGCGTTTGCATTCGGCCAAATGATGAAAGTGTGAATAAAATTTATGCTTTGTTAGGCAAAAAATTTCATTTGCACGATATTGATTTTTCCTTTTCACCAGACGACGTATCTATAGCTGAAGAAGGAATAAAGGCAACCTTGCAAAATATTATCAAGTATAGTGACAATTCTATTTTTGGAGTGTTTAAACATGATGATGTAGATATTGTTGTTAAATTAGAATCTGATTCTTTAAATATAGGCCAAGAAGCACATTTAGCTATCAACGCTGAAAAGATTAAAGTAAGGGATGTAAATTTTGATGTAATCATCATTTAAAATTGCGCTATGTGGAAACTAAAATACGACAAATTAATTGACACCGATATTGGAACAAGGGTAGGTGGAACCAAAAAGAAGATTTGGAATAAGACCGCCGTCCAACTTCTTTTAATGGTTATTCCTGGCATAATTTTTGTGGCAATATTTTGCTATTTGCCGATGTTTGGTATCATTTTGGCTTTTAAAGATGGTGACGGTCAATTAAACGTTTTAGAAGCCATGATGAATACAGAATGGGTTGGTTTTGATAATTTTATTGCTTTTTTTAATGATCCGGATTTCGGTAATGTCATGATTAACACATTAGGGTTAAATTCCTTGATGTTATTAATTAATTTCCCGGCTCCGATTATTTTTGCTATTTTGTTGAGCGAATTGCCGTTTAAAAGAATTCGAAAAGCCATTCAAACCGTCACATATTTTCCCTATTTTTTATCGTGGATCACTTATGGTGGTATTGTCTTAGCTTTAATAAATTCTGACGGAATAATTAATTCTATTTTAATGTCTTGCAATATTATACAAAGCCCATTAGATATTGCCGGTTCCCCAGAATGGTTTTGGCCATTAATTATAATTACTTCCTTATTAAAAGGCTTAGGCTGGGGATCGATTATTTATATTGCTGCAATCGCCGGTATCGATCCTCAATTATACGAAGCAGCGAGGATGGATGGCGCCAATCGATGGTATCGCATAACAAAGATAACGATTCCGATGATTTCGCCGACGATTGTTTTGTTTTTGATTTTATCTATCTCAGGAATTTTAAATAACGGATTTGACCAAATTTGGGTTTTTAGAAATCTAACTAATTTAGCGCGCAGTGAAGTGCTAGATACATTCATTTATCAATATGGCGTTGTCTTACAAAATTATTCTTTTACAACGGCCGTTGGCTTATTTAAATCGGTCATTTCGATTACATTGCTTACTATTGGCAATTTAATTGCCAAACGAATAACTGGGAAAGGGATTATTTAATATGGTCTTAAAAAGAGTGTATAAGAAAAATCAACTTCTTGTCGGCACGACTGGAAAAAAACAAAAGAAGACCGTTTTTGACTGGATTAATGTTGTCGTGTTAGTGGCTTTTGCTATTATTTGTGCCTACCCACTTGTCTATGTTTTGGCCGGTTCATTTAATCAAGGCAAAGATTATATAAATGGTGGAATTTTCCTTTGGCCAAGAGTTTTTTCAACTGAAAATTATTGGGTTGTTATCAATGATGTACGGCTATGGAAAAGCTATGGTATCACTATTGCAAGAACCATTGTAGGCACTTTGACTGGCGTTTTATTTACCGCGATGATTGCCTACGCTATGTCGCGTCCTAATTTAATCGGTAAGAAAATTTATTATTATGTTTTTATAATTACAATGTTTTTTTCAGGCGGTCTAATTCCCTTCTTTTGGGTCATTTTAGAAATTGGATTGTTTGACACGTTTTGGGTATATATAATTCCGGCGCTTTTTAGCGTCTATAACATGTTGGTTTTTGTTAATTTCTTCAAAACAATTCCCGAAGAAATTCACGAATCGGCAATCATGGATGGAGCGAGCGAATTTAAAATCTTTTTCCGAATTATTTTGCCATTATCTACACCGGTTATCGCAACCATTGGTCTATGGATAGCTGTCGGCCATTGGAATTCATTTTTTGACACGATGATTTATACCTCTAATAACAATCTATGGACGCTTCAATATTATTTGATGAAAGTAATTAAGGAATCATCGTTACCGCCAACGGGTTCATCGTTACCGGCAGATTTTTTAGAAAATATTGCTCCTGAAACCGTCTCATTAGCGGCGATTATTGTTTCGGTCGTTCCTATTTTTGCTTTTTATCCATTAATATTTAAGTCATTAACAAGTGGAGTAATTATTGGATCTTTGAAAGGTTAGGAAAGGAAAATGAATATGAAAAAAATTATCTTATCACTTCTTACTTGTGGTTTGCTTTTGACTCTCCCCAGTTGTGCGAGTCAAGAGAAAGAAGTTATCTATCCGGATTTTGAATTGACACCTAGTGAAAAAAATTCTTGGGAGTATCTTTTAGATGAAAATGGTAAGCCAAAAGAAGAAATTACAATCGAATGGTATGTCAATGACTCGACTTTTTCTTGGCCCGGTTATGGTAACGATGTCGTAAGTAAAGTAATCAAAGAGAAAACTGGCATAACGATTAAATTTGTTACCCCGGTCACTGACGACGGGCAAAAACTTGCCACTTTAATTTCTGGAGATGCGCTTCCAGATGTCGTTTCGGTCCAATCGTGGTATCAACAATGCAGTCAATTAGCTATGCAAAATTATTTATTTGCAGTCGATGAATTGATGGACCGTTGGGCACCTAAAATGGAAGCCACTATGGAAGAAGATTTATGGAAATATTTTCAATTAGGAGATGGGCACAATTATGGTTTTCCCAATCTATGTTTTTCTAATAATTATTTGACCGGTGAGCAATTATATCCAAATGGTGGCATTTTGGTTAGAGAAGATTGGTATAATGAAGTACTTTTGGCAACAGGCAACGATATGACGACGCCGCAAGGCTTCATTGATGGATGCTTATATATTAAAAATAAATATAGCGATTCAATCCCATTTCAATTGGATGCCTTTACAAACGAAGGGAACAAATCAATTACTTGGCTTGCACAATATTTTGCTACACCATTTGAAACCGAAGAAGGCGAATATCAAGATTTACGAACCGATGATCATTACATTCAAATGTTGCGCTTTTTAAACGAATGCAATAAGGCCGGCATTATTCGTAGCAGCAATTTTTCGGACACATATTCTCAGTTAAAAACAAATATTTCTCGGGGTAAAGTTTTTGTTAGCGCTGGTACCCCACAAGATTATCAAGTTGCTTTTCAAAATTGTTATAATTCAGGCATTAATTATATTCCATTAGTTTTAAGAAATTACGATGGAGATGCGCCGGTTTTGCAAGATATTTCAGGACAAGGATATTTGTTCTCGATGATTTCTACAAACTGCAAAAGACCAGATATCGTAATCAAATTGTTCGATTATTTGCATAGTGAAGAAGGACAACGGCTTGTTTCTTTCGGCATCGAAGGGGAAACGTGGGAATGGACGGATGAAACTAAGACTGAAATCAAGTGGACAGATAGATATATTTCCGGAGCGCTTAATTTAAACGAAGAAGATGCCGCTTGGCTACAAGGATATGGCTTAAACGCTATGACATTGATGATGAATATGTCTTATATCTTCAAATATCGTCCAAATGAAGGAAGAAAAGAGGAAGTTGTTTATATTGATAATCAAAAAAGACCTCTTACTCCTTATTCATATGATTTTAGACCATCATTTTTGAAACACGACACGGCCGACGACAACTATTTTTCAATTTCTACCAAAGCTAAAAAAATAGATATTAAATGGGCACAAGCCTTAATTGATATTATTCAAGCCGACGATTATTTAAGTGAGTATCAATCATCGATTGATTATGCGAATCGTCAAGGTCTTGATGAAGTTGTCGAATTTTATAAAAAGTCTTACAAGGATACTTTGGCTGTTCTAGGACTGGAACGTGGTTATCCTACTCATCAAGAAGGATATGTCGAGCCAGTTACTGGCCCAAATGGTGATTTTTCTTATTGGATAGGAGCAACCCATGAATAAAATTAAGCCAAAAATTATTTTTGATACTGATATTGGCGATGATATTGATGATGCTTTCGCTTTGCTATTTTTGGTTGAGAGCAAAGCGTTTGATGTCTTGGGCGTTACAACCGTTTTTCGTAATACTAGACAAAGAGCGCACATGGCCAAATATTTGCTCGAAGCATTAAATAGCGATATCAAAGTTTACGCTGGTTGTGATTATCCGTTGATTTCTAATCCTGATAAGTTGAACGTTGAAGCAATTCAAAAGAAAGAGAAAAAAGATCGCTATGGGATGTATCAACTTCCTCAATGGAGTGAAGAAATGGAGAGCGCTCAATTCGAAAAACAACATGCGGTGGATTTTATTATCGAACAAATACACAAATACCCTCATGAAGTTATCTTGTGTGGCGTTGGTCCTTTAACTAATTTTGCAATGGCATTAAGAAAAGATCCTACCATCGTTCCATTAATCAAAGAATTTCGTTTGATGAGCGGTGGACAGAATTTAAATTTTGCCGAATGGAATGTGTTTTGTGATCCCGAAGCTAGCTATATCGTATATAACTCAAATGTTAAGACTATTTGCATCGGCATTGACACTACATGCAAATTAGGTTTGTCAAAAGAAGACATCGATAAACTAATTCATTCGCAATCAAAAGCCATCAAAATTACTTATGACATGATGATGAAGTGGTTCGCGCATTATGCGTTTGAAGCACCTGTTATGCATGATCCGCTCGCAGTCGTATCTATTATTAAACCAAACTTATGCCAGTATGAAGAAAAACCATTGACTGTTGACTTATCAAATAGAAGAGGCTTCATAGTCCAAGACGATAAAAAAGCTCATAATAAACTAACTATATCAACTGATGTTAATGTGCGCGAATTCATAAATTTATTTATGAGTGTTATTTTATAAATTATTTTTTGCATCTTAAGATGTTTATTAATTGCCTAAGAAAGGAGGAATTAGTCAGTCAAATTAAAGGCTTAGCTGATTAATAAGACATTATGAAAATCAACAAAATTAGTGTTGCACTTCTTATGAGTGCCCTTGCACTTGTGGCCGGTACAGCCGCATTGACGCCAAGTGGCCAAGTTAAAGTTATGGCCGCCGATACGCAAGAAGTGCCTTACGACATCCGTGGAGGTGGTAGAATTACCTACACAGCAAGCGATGATGGCGATTCGGGATGGACTTATTTAAATGTTGTTTGCATGGAACAAACAACCCAAGGTAACGGCATTTCTTTCCGTGCTCGTAATCATACAGGCATAACGACGCCATTATCGATTCAACTTGCCGACGGGAAAGGCGGAATGTACATGCCTAGCGCCGATGGCTTAAAGTATTACACATATGATATTTTCGGTAATAATGAAGTCGAAAAAACATATTTGTATGTGACAAATATTGAATTAGATCCATATTTCGATGGAATTATTTATTTGCCATTTGCCAATTATACTAGCGAAGTCACTACACCTTCTTTAACCGGAGCGCCCGATTTTACAAAATTGTGGAAAATTAGTTTTGGCTTGCAGCCATTATTTAATGGATTTGCTGATTATACCATCGGCGATGTTTTTAATGCCGGTGGAATGAATTTGGACACTTCCGTTTTAAACAATGAAACTTTCTCGACATTTTTTATCGGAGAAAATTATACAACAGGTGACATCCATATCAATCAAGGCATAATGAAAGATTTTGATCCGACGGGGAAGGATTATTTGGGTGGCATAAATATTAGAACTTATACATCTGACACTAATAAAGGTCCAGTCGCCGACATTGTTGCGTCGGAACAGGGAATTTTTGGTTCGGGCTTTTGGATGCGAGTAAAAAATTACGGCAATGAAGTGTCACCGATGTTACAAGTCATGGGGTGCGAAGGAGACAATATGCTTCCAAGCGATGGAAAACCATTTCTATACTACGATAAAGAGGGCAATTATACCGCAACAATTGCCGCCAATCCATACAATGGATTTGTCATACCGGCCAATTTTGATGGTTTTATTTATGTACCACTTTCATCTTTATATAATGGAAATCCTGGAACACCAGTTAGAATGGACTGGCTATATGGAATTTTTGTTAATGTAGACGCGTTGGCTTTTCCAAACGCTAATCTAATTTTTGGCGATGTATTCAATCATAACAACATGCTGACGGATGGATCTACTACCACTCATGCTTCTTTTGCTTCGCAGCGTCATGTATCTAACGAGACGGGCAAAATATATCACTATCCGGGCTTTAGCGGCGAACTTGCGACGGCGTGGGCTGAAATGTTTTTAGAAGCCACTTATCCGTGTAATACGGCGGCAAGCCAAGTTTGGGAAGATATGAAAGCTGAATATGATGTTTTAAGTCAGGACGATAAAAATCTTCTTATAGAAGCTGTTTATTTAGGAAAGGCTGAAGAAGATAAAAATCTTGTCGAACAAGCAATGGAACGTTTTGATCTAGCTGTTTTAAGACAAGGTCTTGAGAATTTTACTTCCCGAACGATTCAGCCTTCTAATTCGATAATTATTTATAATCAAGTCAACGATCGTGTTGTCGTCATAGTTTGCTTAGTTATAACGCTATCATTAATGGTCACAGGTGTTGCGTTTTTTATCAGCAAAAAAAGAAAAAAATTAAACGATTAAAATAATCGTTGGAGGTAAATATGAAAACATTCTTCGCTCTTCTATCGTTAGTTGCAACTGTTGGTTGTCTTTCTTTGGCAAGCGCTCCTATTCCAAAAAGTATCGATTATGTTCAAGCCGCATTATCGTATGAGGGGGATTTTGTTTTGGGAGCAAAGGTTGATTTTTTGGCCAATTCCGATGAACAATCAACCGATTATGTCAGTGTAAATTTGTCCGATACAACAAATAACGGAACAAATTTCTTTGTGAGATTAAAAAATTTAACGAGCGAAGATGTTGATTTACATCTTGTCGTAGAGAGTGTTAATGGCCATGGTTCCACAATTAAAGCTAATGGCCGATACACTCTCTATGATGAAACCGGTGAGATTCCCCAATCTTATACTTCAATCAGTGGAGAATTCTTTACGCTTCCAAAAAATTTCAATGGCTATTTTTCAATTACAAATTATAATTTAGCGAGTCAAGAAGGTTGGCCTGGCAACGAAGGAAGTGAAAAAGATATTAAAAACTTGCGCGCTCTCCATTTTGGCGTGTGTGGCGGTTTATATGCTGGGGTAAGCATAGGAATTGGTGATATTTTTACGACCGACATTATGAATTTGGATGTTTCTAGTTTAGACGAAGAAGTTTTTCTAAGCACATTTGTGCCAATGAATGATTCGCCATATGTGGAAATTACTCGTTTACCGGAAACGGATTTTGATGCGAATCATGATATGGATGGTGGCGTATTAGCTACCGTTCAATATATGAGTGAAGACATTTCAAGCTATTGGCTAATCCATCCAAAAGATAATAATTTATCTTCGACAGGTATTTATTTTAGATTGCAAAATGGGTGGGCGTACGGTTATTGGATTCAATTTTATATATTGGATGGTAACGGTCATCGCATGATGTTAGGTTTAAAACAAAATATTTATCAATATGATAGCCAAGGAAAAAATAAAGAAATTAAAACCAGCAGGGAATTTGGATCATATTTTTATATCGATGGATTATTTGACGGCTTTATTTTTATTCCTTATGCTTCTTTAGTTGACGATTCTACTTGGTCTGGCAATCAAAGCGCCCCGACCATGGATTATACAAATGTATATTCATTAATATTTGGGTTATCAACAAAACATGATTATTCGGCGCAAACAATGTTTGGCGATATATTTACAGATAACACAACTGTTTTTGATGGAAGTGAAGTCGGTCTAGACGAAATTGATACATATTTTGAAGCTGATGTTTATGGAAATGGCAATTACATAAATTTATCGCGTTTAAAAGGATATAAAGAAGAAACATTTTTGGATTATAGCAATGTCAAAAATTATCGTGAAACGACGATAACTGGTGGTGTAAAATTTAATGTAACGCAAGGGGAGGAAGATGTATTACCCTCCTTTATCATTGATTACGATTTTGATTTTCAAAATCAAATTGCCATTGCCATAAGGCTTAAAAACTATTCTTATGACTATCCATATAAAATTGTTGTTAAAGACGATAGTGGCAGACAATGTTCATTGGAAGGTGAAATACTTGGTAACGTCTATTATTTAGATTTAAACGGTAAGTGCGTCGCCAACGATTGGGGAGGTAATCCAATTTTTGCCAAAATACCGATTGGCTTTGATGGTTTAATGATTATTCCATTTGCCTCGTTAGGTGGCGGGACACATTTAAACTTATCAAAACTAACTAGTTTAGAGTTTTTCGTCAGCTCAAAGTATGATTATGGCTTTGATGTGGCATTTGGGGAAATTGGTGGCATAGATAAAAATCTTACATTTAATTCTCTATTATCTCCTAATGATTTGACCGATGAAGAGTGGAAAAACATTTATAAATTAAACGAATACGCCGAACTCGGTCATATTACAAGAGTCGAAGAAGAGGTGCTTTGTCCCATGATTGGTGACACCAAAATTTTAAATTCATTAATTTATGATAGCGACGAAGAAATGGCTAACGAGTTATTGACCGATGACGCCGATAATCCGCTCACTTACGAGCGAAGTCCGGATGGTTTGCTCATTACTCCCGGCGAGTATGAAGTAGGACATGCAAATGGACCGTACTCTTGTTTGGTTTTATTGAATAATTCTAAATATGCCGACAGGACTACAATGCAATTGAGCGATGGTACGCTCGCAAAAGGATTGACATTATATGTTAAAAATCTTTCCTCGAGAGAAATCGGCATCTCACTAGGCTTTGATCAAATTTTAGAAGACAATAAAATTCAGCGTTGGACTTTGATTGGATATCCATCAATGTATTACGGTTACGATGTAAATGTTGATGCAGAATACACTTTTTATTGCAAACGTGACCAATTTCAAATTCCAGTCGGCTTTGAAGGATATATTCGGATTCCCTTTTCTTCTTATGGTGTGCCAGATTGGTCGAGTACCAATCAGCCGTTAGATATCACTTCTTTAAGTGGTAATTTATATTTGACACAAGATAATCGTAGTTATGCAGGATTGCAGTATTTAGTGAAAAATGTTGGTGTTTATTTTAAAACGACAGCGGCCGCTAGTTTGTTTAATGAGGAAAACACCATTAAATCAAACATGGGTTTATAAGGAGGACATTATGAAAAAGTATCGAATCGTCTCACTTTGTATTCTTGCTACTTTGATGGTTCTATCGACGAGTTGCCAAGGATCACAATTAAAAACTCCTAGTGGTATCAATCCAATCTGGATTGATGAGGTCGGATATTTATCGAAAGCAGCGACAGTAATTCAAGAAGATAATGTCCGTTACGTTATTTATGAGACAAATGAAAAAATCAACGATGAAACAATTTCCTTTGCACTTAAAATCGGTCATTACGAAAATGATGCTTGGGAATATTCGAATCGCGAAATTATTTTAAAAGGTAGTGACTCTTCTTGGGATAAATATATTTTTTCACCTAGCGTCATTAAAGGCGAGTTTAAAAAAGGCGCCGAAACATATAATTATTTGTTGGCCTATGGTGGCAGAAAAACTTCAAATGACATAGCTAACCAAATCGGAATTGCCTATGCCAAAGAATTAACCGGACCTTGGATTAAACATCCTGAACCATTAATAAAATATGATGCTGGTATTTATGGGGATGAATATGGTGCTGGCGCGCCTAGCTTAGTTAGTTATGACAAAAAAGGAAAGGTAAGAATTTTTTATAGTTATGCCGAAACCAATTTGGCCAACGAGCGAGTTCTTGATGCTGATTTATCTAATTTAGATAACATCATTTTAGATAAAGGCACAAGACAAATCTCGGTCGATGGGTTGAGGGATAATGCCGACATGACCATTTTAGCTAACGCGGATTTTGCTTTAGATGAAAACGATACTCTTTATGTTGTTCGAGATGTATATCCTTTATCTAGCAATATTCCAGGTAACGCGACAAGTTTACAAGTCGCTAAAGCAAACGTGAAGATTCTTAACGATTTTGTCAATTACTCTTGGGAAGTTATTGAGACATTTAATTCATCGAATACGATTGATTTTGATAATCCGGAATCTATGGGCTGGGATGAAATATATTCGGGGGCCTTTGTTCGAGATTCATATGGATACATCAGTTCAACTCAAGACAAATTAGAATATATTTATTCAACGAGTGATGAACCAGAAGATATAAGCGATGAAACATATAAATTTTCACCTTTTTTAGCGATAAGGAGCACTAATTTTTAATGACGTTTTTACCTCTTTCGTTAATGATTTTAATGGGTATTAGTATGATGCCATCATCTTTCTTCAATTCTAATAATTTAGATAGGCTTGCGGAAACTTCTTCTATTAGCGAAGCGACGCTTTTGTTTGATTATGAAGTTGATGGCGATAAAAGATTTTATAATTATTGCCCAAGTATTTTCGAAGAAAATGGCGTTCGCTATATTTATTATTGTACGAACAAAGAAGCCGGCAATGTTACCGATTATATAGGTTATCGTGAAGGCACATTTGACGGAAAGAAGTGGATTTATTCTGACTTGCAAATTGTCTTATCTCCCGAAAGCGGCATGTGGGATCAAAGACATGTTTGTGATCCGAGCGTTATAAAAGGTCAATTTACTTATAATGGACAAACATATAACTATTTAATGAACTATCTCGCTTCAAGCCAAGACGATTCTATGGGCAATGGAACCGGTTTTGCCGTGGCGACTTCTCCAAGTGGTCCTTGGATTAAATGCTACGATATCAATCCGTTTATTCCTTTTAATTCAGCGACAGATGTTTGGGGAAACGGTCAAACTTCTATGATAAATTTAGATGGATTAGGGCACGTTTTATATTTTTATTCATATGGCGGCAAAGATGGGACGTATGAAATAGTTAGAGAATATGATTTGTCCAATTTAAATGATGCTAAATTGATTAGAAGCACCAAATTATCATTAAACGGATTAATTAGTGGTGACATAACGATTAATGATGCAGAATTTGTGCTAGATAAAGAAAATGAAAAATTATTGATGGTGAAGGCGAAACATCCATATGTCGATGATGATTTAACACCAACATTTATTTCTTCTTCGTTGATTTTGTATATGCTAGATTTAAGCGGCGGTGAAAATTTAATTGATAAAATTTTTAGCGCCGATAGTTCTACTAAATGGGAATATATCAGAGAAATTGATAGTTCGATATCCGGTTTTCCTCGTAATCATAATCCTGGATTAGTAACCGATGCATTTGGATTTATTTTAACGGATAAAAAACTTGATGTAATATTTTCTACAAGTATTACGAACGATGATTTTTGGACTTATTTATCCACTTATCGTCTATATCAAACATCTATTCCATTATCTTATGGTAAATTTTCAATGAACCGATTGAATAGCGGAGCAAAAATTGCTTTGAAGCAATCGACAAATGTCGATGATCTTTCAACTATTCGTGTGAACTTAAGCAGCAATTCAATCACTAGTGGAGAAGGACTATATTTTCGATTTCGAAATTACACGACCATCGATACTCCGATTGATATGCTATTTGAAAATAGTAGTGGTTATAAAGTTAAGCCAACTCCAAATGCAGAAATATTTACCTATGATGTTAATGGCGACAATAAAAAGACCATTAGTTTTCGTGAATTTGGTAATTATTTAATGCTTCCGGCAATGTTTGATGGATATATTTATATTCCTTTTTCATCACTAACGAGTCAAGAAGAAGGCGAAAGAGATTTGTCTTCAATTAAATATATATATCTAACCATTTCTAATTATTACGATTATTTTGCTAGTTTTTCCCTTGGAGATATTTTTTCTAATCACCTTACCAATGTTGATGTTTCATCTTTATCAATGATGAATTTTAATTCAACATTTTTAGTTACTAGCAATTCAAAGCTAGTAGAAATACATCGTCTTCCGACTACTGATTTTGATCCAACTGGACACGATTTATTAGGAGGAATTAGAATGACGATGAATCGGGACGAAAATGTTGATCGTCCTGCCCAATGGATTTTAAAAAGCAGCAACGCTGATTTAGCGGGTGAAGGCCTTTATTTTCGCCTAAAAAACAATCATTTTAATCCATATTATTTAATATTTTATCTTCTAGATCAAACCAATCATCGAATGGCATTAGCCCTCAATGCACCAATATTCTATTACGATTGTAATGCGACTTTATTATACGAAGGACAAGCGCGTGAATTTGGTTCATATTTTTATGTTGTCGGAAGTTTTGATGGTTTTATCTATATTCCTTATTCATCATTAACAAATGACGCGACTTGGAGCACTAACACGTATATGCACTATGATAAAATAGCGCATATTTATTTAGGTGCCTCATCAATGTATGACTATTTGCTCGATATAACTTTTGGTGACGTTTTTACGACGAATTCGTTTTTATATGATGGAAGTGAGTCGCGTTATGACGATTTTGCGTTACATGCAGAAAAGGTTTGGGAAGCCGATTATGTTAATATTGAATACGCTGAAGGATATAAAAGCGAAGCAACATGTTATGGCGAAGACTTTTTGAGTGATACATATCCTTGTTATGAAAAAGCATCAATCGTTTGGAATGATTATAAAGTGAAATTTAATAATTTAAGCGAAAGCGCTAAAAACGAGTTGATAAGTGCGAGTTATGCTGGGAAATTATACGATGAATGCACAATTATTGAACAATGTGTTTGGCGTTACGATTTAGCGGTAAAAAATCAAAGTTTAGAAGATTTTATGAATAGAAACATTTCTTTGTTATCGACGAATAGTGTTGCCTTGAACGAGTTTAATTATTATCTTGATTTTATCATTTTTGGCGCGATATTGTTGATTTCATGCATACCTTGTTCGGTTTATTTATATAGTAGAGGAAAGGAAAAAGAAAAAAATGAAGAAAATTAAAAAAGGGTTTTGTTTAGTGATGGTTATTTTGTGTCTAACTTCTTGTTCGCCCGTGGAAGTAAAGCCGTATTATGCGCCAACTGATCAAGTGATGAAATGGTTTGATCATGGGACATTTGGCGAATCAAGATTTTATAATTACTGCCCTTCTACCTTTATTGAGGATGGTAAGCGCTATGTTTATTATTGCACCAATCGCGATGAAGGAAATATTACAGATTACGTAGGGTTTAGAAGCGCTCAATATAGCGAAGATACCGGATGGAATTGGTCAGACATGGAAATAGTTTTAGGACCAACCGAGGGAACATTTGATCAAAGGCATACATGCGATCCTAGTGTGACCAAAGGTAAATTTATTTATAATGATGAAACATATAATTATTTGATGGCATATTTAGGCTCGATTCAAAGTGATAATAACGGAAATGAAATAGGCATAGCGGTTTCAAAAACTCCAGAAGGGCCGTGGATTAAATGCGATGAAATCAATCCGTTAATTCCCTATGACCGCGAAAACGCTATTTGGGGAACCGGTCAAGCATCGCTTGTTAATATTGATGGTGAAGGCGATATTTTAATGTTTTATTCAGTAGGTAATAAGGACGGAACTTATGAAGAAGTTCGAGAATATGATCTCTCTAATTTAAATGAACCTGTTTTGCTTCAGCACGCAAGGGTGCCTACCAATGGTTTGCAAAGCGGCGATACTTTAATCTGCGACGCCGATGTTTGTTATGATGTTGCCAACAAAAAGATGCTTTTGGTAAAGGGAAAAATACCATATTCACCAGACGGTAATTCGCCGGCTTTTATTGCTGATAAACTTGTAGTTTATTATATGGATTTAAGCAATTCTAGCAAACCGACAGATGAACTTTTTAAAGGCAATAATGCTAGCAATTGGCGGCTTCTTGGCGAAATAGGTTACGAACAAACAGGTTTTATGCGAAATCATAATGCTGGTTTATTGACAGATCCTTACGGTCATTTGCTTGAAAATACAGATTTTATTGAAGTTGCGTTGACGCGTAGCGATATCGCTAATAATGAATGGAACTGGCTTTCCACTTATCGAATATATAGTCTTTCGTTGCCATTAACATACATGGATTAATTATGGGAAAAAGTTTTGAAAAAAGAACAAAATCAAAATGGTATTGGTCGTTGAAAATAATGGCTGATTTAGTGATTGTTAATTTTATATTTACGATAATATCGATACTCTCACTCTTTGTTTTATTTTTTCCTGGCATTATTTCTCTTACAACCACAGTCAATAAAATATTAAATGGTGAATATTATAATCCATTTACTACTTTTTTCGAACAAATTAAAGAGCAATGGTCTTTTATGTGGCGACTTGAAGTTTTGGGCATGTCAATCATATTAATTTTTGCCTTAGTTGCCTATGGATATTATGCTTACATCGTCAATTTTGGATACGATTGGATAATTTGGTTGGCCATTATTATTGTGGCTGTTACCGCGTTAGTGTTTCTTGTCTTATTCTTACATTTAGTAATTTTCAATGAGTATTTTAAAAATGACACATTTTTTATGATGATTAGAAAGGCAGGAGTCATTGCTAGGAAAAAAGCGTGGCTCTCCTTTTTGATGATTTTATTTTTACTGGCTTTTGCCGTCGTTTTCTTTCTTTTGCCCTTTTTAATTCCGTTTATTCCCTTTTCAACATTGGCCCTGATAAATTTATCTATTTCG
This sequence comes from uncultured Bacilli bacterium, assembly GCA_944358985.1. Lineage (GTDB taxonomy): Bacteria > Bacillota_I > Bacilli_A > RFN20 > CAG-826 > CAJOOD01. The sequence goes on from CALVSI010000007.1 coordinate 20,825, forward strand.
AAAAAAACATATACTCAATTAGCGCTTGAAGAGCAAAAGCGGGAAATGTTAGAAGGCAACTTGTTTATGCCGGTTGTTTACAAAGATAAGTCCACTAAGCGAAAGGAGGACTAGCGTTATGAAAAAAATTGCAGTTATCGGAAGCATAAATGTTGATACAACAATATACGTTAGTGCTTTTCCAAAGCCAGGCGAAACGACTACAAGCATTCGTAAAGAAACTGTTGTTGGAGGTAAAGGCTTTAATCAGGCTGTCGCCATCAAAAAAAGTGGCGTTGATGTGGATTTCTTTTGTACAATTGGTAATGATTATTTTGCTAATTTAGCTATTCAAGCCATTGATAACAATAAAATAGCATCGCATATTGATCATAGTGATACACATACCGGTTCGGCCTTTATTACAATTGATAAAACCGGGCAAAATACGATTGTTTTAGATGGTGGTGCTAATAATAATTTTCAACCTTCGTTTTTAAATGATGATTCCATTTTAGATAAATACGATATCATTTTGTTAGAGAACGAAATTCCTCAATTGGTCAACGAAAGAATAATTAAAAAATACGGGCTAACGAAGACGATTATTTATAATCCTGCACCTAGCCGAAATGTTTCAAAAGAAATATTAAAAAAGATTAAGTATTTAATTACAAACGAAATTGAAATTCAAGATATTACGCACACCGATGATTTAACGACTGCTTTTAATGTTGTGAAAGATTTACATATTCCAAATGTAGTGGTTACCTTAGGCAGTAAAGGAGCAATGTATCTTGGCGAAAATCTTTCTCTTTTTGTGCCGACATATCATGTTGAGGCAATCGATGCGGTGGCTGCCGGTGACACGTTTATTGGATATTTTGTTTTTGGCTTAGCTAATGATTTTGAGATAAAAGAATGTTTAAAAATTGCCAATGCTGCCGGAGCAATATCTGTAACGAAGAAAGGCGCCAGTTCTTCGATACCTACATTAGAAGAAGTAAAAAGCTTTTTAAATAATAATATTTAATGTTTTTATAGAGCCATTAAAATATCCAATCTTAAAATTATTAAGTGGCATATTATTGCGTGTAATGTTTAAAACATCATTAAAAGGTTTTAGACAGAAAAAAATATATTTTTATTTTTGTAGTACAAATTAAATTATTTCTTTGCGAAATGTATCTGCTGTTTTAGGATCATATATTTCGCTAATCCACATAATCGTATGACTTGGTTTATCGCCAATATTCTTAATTTGATGTGTGTATCCTACTTTGATATCGATGGGGCGTGGATCATTTTCATCGACAATATCAACTATTGTTTCACCAGTTTGAATGTTTTGCTGAATAATTTCTGACTTCTAATCGCTATCGCTATGATACAAATAGCATTTATAAATAAAGTTTTTTTAAATTTAGGTTAATATATACCTAAGTTTAAAGAATAATGTTTATTATGATAATCAAAATATTTAATGATAATATCTACATTGATATATGATTTCTTTAGTTAAATAGGTATTTTTAAGGGTATCGTTTTTCCAGTAAGGGTATTATTTCAATAGTAGTGGTATCGTTTTGTATCAATGCGATAACACAAAATTAAATAGGTTATTTTATAAATAATCTCTTTTAACAGAATATAAGTTAAAATAAAGTTAATCTATTTTTTTAACAGTTTTAACATATCAATAGTGTTTTTACCAAATATGCCATGGCCACTGGTGTATTGTGACAGCCAAATTGATTGATATATTAAATTTAATTCTACAAGAACTATATTTTCATTTTGATCAAGCGTTATATCAAATGATACCATTTTTAACATAGATAATCTTTTTTCATGGATTTCTTTGCATTTTTCAACTATTTTTTGGAAATTTGGAATCCAAACATCAGCAAATTTAATATTTGTAACAGGATGATAATAATATTCTTCTCCATCCAAAGTAATTGCTTTTTCTAATAGTTTACCTGTTTTTATATCTATACCAATAAATGCACCACCAGAATGAATATTGTCAACATAAGAAGTGCGGTTAATAGCCATCCTTAATAATGGTGCACAAACATAAATCTTATTGTTGTTGATATAAGTAATAATTCTAATCGTATTAACTGAATTAGGATTAATATTTTGTAATGTTTGAGAATTTGTGATTAATTCTTGAATAACAAAATTATTATTATACGTTTTTAAAAAGTCATTTATTTTGAGTTTAGTATTAATTTCAATACCATCAATAATATTTATTTTTCTACATTCTTTTCCTGAATTACTATCATGCGCGGGTTTTATAAAACATTCGCCAATATTTTTTATTTTGTCATAAAATGCTTCTTCATCAATTAAATATCCTTCATACATTAAATTAAATTCATTTGTCTTACTTGCTATAATTTTAGGTGTTTTTATGTCGTTGATTCCAGATAAAATATTTTCAAGCATAGACTTATCCGCTAGTGCATATGCTATTGTTTTATTATTTAATTTATATTCCAAGTTTCCAATAAATAAACAATCTGGAAAAATTGTTTCATCAAAAATGTTTGTCGCAGAATAAGCATATTGATGATAGTAATATGGTACTTTTTTACCATAATTTTTCATATAAAAATCATCTATTTTCTTTTTTTGTTCTTTGGTTAATTCTTTTTTCTTATTTCCAAGTTTTGATAAAATATTTTTAACTTCTTTTAAATTGATTTTCTTTTGTCGCTTCTTTGTAATTAAATAATATATTTTTTCAAGAAACTTATTATTAATAAAAGTCATTAATTTCACCTATATTTAATGCTACATTAACGCATCTTTCTTGTAAAATATTTTCGCTATTAAATTTATATTAAAATGATAAAATATAAGTTAGTCAGTCTTATGGATTTCGCTGTTAAATTTAAATCAATATTTAAAAAAGATAATATTTCCAAATTCATTTTATGGATAATACCATATATTGTTTTATTAATTGCCACTCTTTTGCCATTTTGGTTTTGGATTGTTTATCCATTTATGACTGGTGGGGATGATTATGTCACTCATCTAGCGTTAGTGTATGACTTAGTGTATGGTTTTAAACACGGATTTTTTTATTCCACTAATCACATATATTATGGGATATTTGCATATGATGCATCGCTTTTTTATGGAATGTTTCCTCACTATTGCAGTGCCATTTTTAATTATTTATTTTCATTTACAGGCATCGGAGTTGTTAGTTCAATAAAAATTATAAGTATAATATTTTCATTTATTGCCGCTATTTTTGCTTATAAATTAGTTAGTCATATTTCTAAAAATAAAGTTGTTGGTATTGCAGGTGGTATTGCGTATGCATTTTTACCTTATCGAACATTTTGTTTTTTTTATCGCTTTGCTTTTAGTGAAGCAATTGCACTAACTTTCATTCCAATGTTTTTTTATGCACTATATCGAATAATTAATGATGAAAAATTATATATTTCTCCATTTATAATTTTAATTTTGTCATTAGCGATGTGCGTATTTTCTCATCCTTTTACAGCTATATTAATCGTGCTAAGTGGTATAATTTTTTGTCTTTTTAATATTAAAAAATTGTTCTTTAAATTTAAAAAATTAAGATTTTCTTTATACATGTTAACATCTGTCATTTTAGAAGTGGGACTTGTTTTTTGTTTTGTTTTTCCGATGCTTGAAGCATATGGATTAGAAATATATCGAGTAAGCGATAATGAAATCATGTGGACGAATTTAGAAAGCGTACTTGGTAGGATGGTCCAATCTTTTCAATTTGCTGGATTATTAAATTTTCAATGGCTAGAAGCGTTTGGGATATCTTCTCCAACCGATTCCACATTATTATGGACATTAGGACTGATTATTTTCCCATTTTCTTGTATTGGAGCATTCATATTAGATTTTTTCATTTTAAAGAAATTAAAAGTTAATATTATCTTAAAATATATTATTCGTGTACTAGTTTTATTTATCATTGTATTTATTCCAAGCATAGCGGCTTTTCAAAGAATTGAAATGTATCTTGCCTTATCATTATTTTTTGTTTCTTACATAATTCTTTTTATGATTGATTGGAAAAAAATATTTCATAAAAAGGAAGAAGAAAAGGAAAGCGATGATAATCCTAATATTGGTAAAGAATATTATGATTTATTAAATGACACTAATGTTTATTGTTGTTTGCTTTTAATAATTGTGGGGATGTTTTATTTATTTAATGCACAAATTTGGGAAATTTCTCCATCATTTATGTATATGGGACAATTTCCTTTTAGATTTTGGGGTATTGTAGGATTTTTTATAATATTTTTACTAGCTATTATTTTAAGACCGTTAAGAAAGAATAAATATGTTGGACCAATAGCGATTGCTATCTCGTGTTATTTATTAACTCTTAATATGTCTTTAGTGGATAAAAGATTATATTCGATTCCTAATGAATCGCATCAAGTTGTAGAAGCAAATGAAGAATGGGTTAAAACCGTTACTTATTTTGGTGCACAAAATGAATATCTTCCACAAATATTTTACGATATATACGAAGGAAAAAAAGATGAATCATATGATAATTCATTAGGATATGAAGTTGCTAGATATTTATGTACAAACCGAATTAAGCTATTTGGTATAGAAGAATATATTCAACCAGTATATTTAGATGGAAGCGGTAAAGTAGAAATAACTTATCTTAATACACCTGACGCGAATTTTGAGGTAGTTTGCGATGAAAAAGGATTGATTCAAATTCCACAAATATATTATCCTGGTTATAACGCTGTTGCTGTTGATGAAAATGGTAATCATTATGATTTAGAAATTAGCAATGTCGATGGATTGGTAACTTTTTCTATTCCAAAAGGTTCATATGATGTTTATTTAACTTTTCCTGGTAATAGTTTAAAAAACACCGGTTGGGGGTTATTGATTTTTTCATCAATTGGTGTCGTTATATTTGCTACTTATGGTTATATAGATAGAAAATTAAAAGATAAAAAATCAAAAAATAACTGCAATTTGCAGGAAAAAAGAGGAAAAAATGCTGATGAACAAGTTTATGAAGATGGCAATTAATGAAGCCAAAAAAGGAATATTAAATAATCATGGTGGTCCTTTTGGAGCGGTTATTGTAAAAGATGGTAAGGTTATTGCAAAGGGTCATAATCAAGTTATTAAAAATCAAGACGCGACATGCCATGGCGAAATGATGGCAATTAGAAAAGCGAGCAAAAAATTAAATACTTTTGATCTAAAAGGATGTGAAATTTATACGACAGGAGAACCATGTCCAATGTGTTTAGGCGCTATATTATGGGCGCATATTGATAAGGTTTATTATGGTTGCAATATTGTCGATACCGAGGATATTGGTTTTAAAGATTTAGAATTTTATAATAAATTAGAAAATAAAAATTCATTTATTAAAGAACTTGATCGTGAAGCTTGCCTAAAACTATATGATCAATACAAAAACTTAACAGATAAAAATCATTATTAAAAAATAAGCCCACAGGGCTTTATTTTTGTTCATTATAATTTACTTTAATAGAAGTGGTGAATCGTCTTTGTTGAACACTATTAGGGGCATTTGACATATCATTATGATAATCTAATAACATCCCATATTCATCAATTAGCATATCATATTCAATATATGTATTATCCTGTTGAATATGTGTTTTTGGCATGACATATTCTAAATTATTATCTTTGTTTATCGACATCATCATGTAATTTGTATTTAACATGTAATTTAGCATATCCCCATAATATAATCCATTAGTTATCATTCCTTGGTTTTCTTCACCAAAAAATAATATCAATTTACTATAAACATAATCTGAACTTAAGTCTGAGCCACTATTGGATTCTCCATCACCTTCATCAGGTATGACTATCGAGCCATTTTCAAGTGTTTGCGTCTCTATTCTTTGATATATGGTTTTGCCATTCTCATTTATTCCTTTTTTGCTTATAATTACTTCGTTTTTTATAATATTATCAATGATATGATCGCCTGTATATGTTTCAATTAAATGAGCGGAATAATTATTTTCATCAGATATATCATATGTATAATCAACCGCATAAGTTCCAATCGAGATGCCCTTATCAAAAACTTCTTGAAAATATTCTAATGTTCCTTTTTGGTGCGTCTTTATCGCATTAGATAAAGAAAAATTATTGCAAAAATGCAATAATTCCTCAGGAATATTTGGATTATAACAACCTGTTATTGTTAAAACAAATACTGGAAGAAATAAAAGATATTTTTTATTCACCATAAGTATAAATATAATCAGCGTACGCTCCTACATTTTTATCATAATACATTAATGATACATAAGTTTCACGCACTAATCGACCTTGTTCATCGTATTCGACAGCCATGTTTGATTTATTTGAAATTGATATTTGATCATTTTCACTAAAAATACCCGCTGAAAAAATCTTTAACATGTTCGATGATGGTGCATAAAATATTAAGTGATTATCTTTGGTTAATCCCATTCTTAATTCATAATCATAACCAACAATTGACCAAACTAACGCTTGTTTGATTCTAGAATATGAGCAGCTAGTGGATATTGATCCATTTGATGTTAAACTATAAAATGTTTCTTTATTTATTTGCATTGGAACACCTAATAATGTAGAAGTTGATATTTCAGGACTTGTCAAACAAACCATAGATAAAGAACTACTTGTTGAACAAATATAAACATTGGTATCGCCACCATCAAAAGATTGATATAGTGCATTATAATCTAAATCATATGAGAAATTAAAAACTTCTTCTTGATATTGCGGATAATAGCCAGAGCCTTCCTCATTAGCAGCAATAGCAACATACATACCATTATAATTGCTTTCTTCTTTTTTAACTTTGAAATTATAATTATCGCCATCAACGGTCGTTGTAAATAGGGCAGCGTTGTCTAATTCACGAGAACATTCTAATGCACTAGAACCTCTAGGAACGCCACCAGTTAAATAACTAAGACGTTGGTTTCTAGCGTTTACATAGCCAAGATAATAATCTTGTCCACTTGTAACAGAAGAAGTAACAGAAGAAGTATTAGGATCAATAATTTGTAAATATTGATCACGGTAGACAACAAAAGCTTCAACTGACCCCGTCAGCGGTTCTTCAAGTCGATTGTAACCAGTATAATCGTTGAAAGCAAAAAATGTTTTGCCAGTATAAGTTGCGTCACCTTCAGTTGGAATTTCATCTGAAACATATTCGACAGCTTCTTCGGGTGATGAAATATTTGTATTGATTAGCTTTACCATTTGATTATAGGCAAAATCTCCGCCATTGTTAGAACATGCACTTAACAGCAAAGGAATTACAAGCAGTGATAATAATTTCTTTTTCATATTTTTTCCTCCTTCGTTAAATGAATATTATTAGACAAGACGAATATTTAAACTATTTTCATAAATTTCAACTTTATTTAAGTCGATTTCAAAATTTACAGTGCTTCCAACAGGAAGTTCTTTTCTTGATAATAGATAAATATAATTTTTATTACCTTCGCTATCGCTATATTCGCATTTATAGTATTTGTGATCAATATAACTAATGATTTCGGTAACAGTTGCATTTAATTTTCCATCTTCTTTTAAAACGTATGCATTATGTGGAACTTCCACACGATATTTTTTAGTAAAGACACGGCTACCTAAACCTTGAATAATCTTGTTAGAAATTGTTTCTGGTAGCATAAATGGAATATTATTGATTGTTAAGAAGAATAATAATGAAGCTTGTTTAATTTCAAACGCCATTTTTGCATTTAATTGTTTTAGTTCTTTATTATACTTACTATTTTCATGGGCGATAGGATTTTTATAATAACCCATTTCCTTTTTCATTTCTTTAAGGGAAGATTTTAAATTGTATTTTGTTCTTTGATATTCGCTAGAAATACCAGACATTTTCATATCAAAATCTTGTTGAAGAATTTGCTTTCTAGTTGTCAATTCACCTAATTTTTCACTAGGAAGTGTTTCTTTAAAGATTTCATGATCAGCCTTTCTAGCAATACGTGTTGCACGATCTTTATTTAAAGACATTGCAAGACGATAATCTTCGTTTTCTTCTTTACGACGTTTAGCAAATATTTCATTAACTTCTCGAATAGCCTTTTTAGTATCTTCTTTAAATTTGGCTTTTAATTCAGCTTTATTTTTGACATATTTTTCTTTTGCTTCATTAAATTTAGCGGATAATTCTTGTTCTTTTTCTTTGTTAGCTAAAACTACTTCATTATATTTTGCTTGCAAATCAATATTTGAAAGTTCCGCTAATTTAGCGTCATGTTTTTCTGTTAATTCTTTAATTTCTTCTTCGATAGGTTTTTTTACATTTTCAATTCGTAAAGAAATTTCTTCATCATGCATTGATTGATTTAATTTTTTGCTCTTAACTGTTTCATAATTGGTGAAATATGCTGAGAAACTATCAGTTTCCTTAATAGGTTCTTTAACACATTTTTCACCTTCATAGAATGATACTTTATCAAAATCGATAGAAACAGTTACTTCATCACCAACTTTTGCATTTCTTGTAACTAACGCGAAGAATAAATGTTGATTAATTCTTAAATAAGCAAGATGCTTATCTTCAACTTCTTCGATTTTTTCAATTTTAGCTTTTAAACCACGAGTTTTGTCAAGGCGCATCGCTTCAATTGGAACAACCATTTCGCCATGATAATTTTCTAATCCAGTTTCAAAATCTACATCATGAGCCAAAACATGCAATTTTCCATCTTTATCAGTTTTAGCTTCAAAAACATTGACTTTTGGTAAACGTGGGGAAATCGACATTTCAGTTTTTCCATCAAAGAAATGAGCTTTTACAATGTCAAATTTAACATTAACAACTTGTCCCATTTTTAATTCACCGCGATTTATAGTTTTAACAATAATTCTAGTTGGAGAATCAATTACCAAACTATCTTTTAAATCTAAATCGCCATAAATTAATGTTTCATTTCCTAATTCTTCAAAATGATTGATGCGCATTGGAACAACGTTAATTTTATCATCTTTGTCAGCAATTGATACATTTTCACAACGAATACCTAAAGTAACAGGGCGTTGGCCATCAAAATATGATTTTTGAACTTTTAATAAATGTTCCAATTTAATATTAAGATGGGCATCAACATCTTTAAAATTAATGTCGATAATATCGTCATTTCTTTTTAATGTGGTATTAAAGAAATTCATTTGAGGAGTACCAATAAATCCAGCGACGAATTTATTGATTGGATAGTCGTAAAGATTTTTTGGTGCATCAATTTGTTGAATGCGTCCTAATTTCATAACAACAACACGAGTACCAAGAGTCATGGCTTCAACTTGGTCGTGAGTAACATAAATAAATGTAGTTTGAAGATTTTGATGTAATTTAGAAATCTCACTTCTCATTTGAGAACGCAATTTTGCATCTAGGTTAGATAATGGTTCATCTAACAACATAACTTTTGGATTACGTAAAATAGCACGTCCTAATGAAACTCTTTGTCTTTGACCACCAGACATTGCTTTTGGTTTACGATCAAGATATTCAGTTAAGCCTAAAACATTAGCGGCCCACATTACTTTTTCATGAATTTCATTTCTTGGTACATGTCTTAATTGAAGACCAAAAGCCATGTTTTCATAAACAGTCATATGAGGATACAAAGCATAATTTTGGAAAACCATCGCGATATCACGATCTTTTGGTTCCATATCATTAACTATTTGATCGCCGATATAAAGTTCGCCAGAACTAATTTCTTCTAAACCCGCAATCATTCTAAGAGTTGTAGATTTACCACATCCAGAAGGACCAACGAAAACAATAAATTCTTTATCTTTGATTTCCATTGTAAAGTCATTTACTGCTTTTGTTCCGTTTGGATACACTTTGTAAATGTGTTCTAATTTTAAACTTGCCATAATTTAAATCTCCTTTTGACTATCTTAATATTGCTATACCATATGGCGGTATTGTAATTTGATTTGAAGTGAGCGATATTTCATTTTCAACATCTATAACTAGTGTTCCAACTAGTTCAAGATTATTAGATACATCGCCAGTGTATGTTGATTCATCTGATATATTAATAATAATTTTGATTTGTTCGTTTTGATATTTTTTATCTAAAGTAATAATTTTTTTATCCGAATCAAAATTTGATGTTTCTAATAAGTCACCACGAGCAATTTCTGGGTTTTGGTTTCTTAAAAGATTAGCTTTTTTATAATAATTTAAAATGCTATTTGGATCGGTTTCTTGAACTGCGACGGAAGGATGGACATATTCTTTTAATGTTGCACCAGCTGGGTTATCGCATTTTCCTACAAAATTATCTCCTTCTTCCCATTTCATGTAACAACGGACATTTTCATCAGGTGGATTAGAGCCAGTTAAACCAATTTCATCACCATAGTATGTAAATGTTGCACCATTCATCATCGATAATAATCCATAAAATATTTTTGTTGAATTAACATTGGTAATTCCAGATCTTGGTCGATCGTGATTATTCATAAATGGGGCAGGGGTGTAACCATTTGCCATAGTTATAGAATCTTTTAATCCTTTCAGATAATAAGAACCATTTGCACCATGTAAATATGTCGATCTAGTAACAAAATCTTTAACGTCAAAGTTAAAGAAACTTGTTATTCCACTTTCATAATAACGCGCGACAATAGAAGATGAAGTCCAAGCTTCGCCAACAATATAAACATCTTCATTAATTCCTTGACAATAATCCATAAAATTAGATAAAAATTCGACATTTTTATCAGTTTCGTTAAGGAAATAATATATAACAGCGTCCAATCTAAATCCATCAACGCCTAAATCAAGCCAATATTTTGCTATGTCGTTAAACATCTTAACAACATCAGGATTATCCAAATTAAATTCAGGCATGCCAACACTAAAATTAGATTCCACAAAGAATGTTTTATTAGCATAACCTTCAACTGTTGAATAGCCTTGTTGCATTTCCTCTGAAAACACATAATAATCTTTCATTTTTTCTTCATCCGGAGACAAAGTTTCACCATCAATGTGTTTTCCATATGCAGTAGCAGCGTCTATAAATGTTTGATTGTTTCTAGATGAATGATTAATCATCAAATCTATAATAAGAATAATATCTCTATCGTGACATTCTTTAATTAATGTTTTCATATCATCCAATGTGCCATAACTTGGATCAATTTCATAATAAGAATTTGCGTCATATTTATGATAAGAATCAGAATCAAATATAGGCATTAACCAAATCCCGTTATATCCTAAATCCTTAATATAATCTAATTTTGATGTAATTCCATTTAAATCGCCACATCCATCGCCATTTGAATCATAATATGATGCGACATAAATTTCATAAAAATTACGATAACTATCCTCGATAATATTAGTCGAAATAGAGGAACTTGTTTGACTAGATGTTGAAATACTTGTTGTTTCAGGCACACAACTAGTTAAAGCTAGACAAGTTAGCGATAAAGTAAAGAGAAATGATTTTGAAATTTTCATCTTTGTTATCCTTTAACGGCACCTCCAGCAATGCCTTCAACATAATATCTTTGTAGAACAAAGAATAAAATCATAATCGGAATAGAAACGAATACGCCTCCAGCACAGAATCTAGTAAAGTATTCGCTTGCATAAATACCAACCATTTGTTGTAAACCAACAGCGACGTTAAATAAATTTCTATTACCTTGTGCAAGGTAAGCCGCCATCATATAATCACCCCAAGGTGATGTAAATGAAATTAATATTGTATAGACAATAATTGGTTTACTAAGCGGTAAAATAATTCTCCAAAATACTGTGTTATTAGTGCCGCCATCGATTAAAACAGCTTCATCAAGAGATTTTGAAATTGTATCAAAAAATCCTTTTGCAATATAGTAGTTCATTGCACTACCAGCAATATAAAGCAAGATTAATGAGAAAATAGATCCAGACATACCAAGTAATTGCAAGATGAAATAGTTAATGATCATTCCTAAAAACCCTGGAAACATACCAATGATTAGGATCATATTCATAATTGCTTTACGTCCTTTAAATCTTAATCTTGATAAAGCATATGCGGTTAATAGTACAAGTATTGTTTGAACCACACTTGTTATAACAGCAATTATAAGAGTGTTTAACCACCAAGTAAAAAATGGGAAGTTAGGGTCGGTAAATAAAGCAATGTAATTGTCAAATGTCGCATTGCCCGGATTATCTCCATTTGGGAAAATAGGGAAGAATAACGTCGCACTATAAGGTGCTTGAGGACCAGCAGTCATTGAAATGAATGATTGTCCAAGTAGGTATGCGAAAGGAATTAGCCAAATTATTGATAGGACAACCAAAAATATGTAAGTAATAATTTGTTTAGTAATTTTTATACTTTTTTGTGAGCGATATTTCTTTTGCGAAATCATTTTTGCCATATTAGTTGAAATCCCCCTCGTTTTTGACTGCATTAGATTTGTTATATGTAATTAATGAGAAGAAAGCAATAATAGCGAAGATAATAACACCTAAAACAGATGCTAATGCATAGTCTTTAGGAATAGTGGTAGTGGACATTTTGTAAATCCAAGTAATTAATAAATCCGTTCTTCCAACACCTTGTAATGTTCCAGGAACTTGTTGAGAACCATAACTGAAATTTGGACCGCCTCCGCTTAACAAGTAGATAACATTAAAGTTATTAATATTTCCAACGAATTGGCTAATTAAATATGGACCGGTAACAAATAGCATATATGGAAGTGTTATTTTCATATACATTTTATATGGTGAAGCACCATCGATTTTAGCTGATTCGTATAAATCATTAGGAATGTTCATCAAAATTCCAGTACAAATCAACATTGTATATGGTATACCAACCCAAGTATTAATTAATATAATCATTACCTTTGGAAGCAATGCATTATTTGCACCATCAGATAACCATCGAATTGAATCCATATTTTCAATCCAACCCAAATTATTTAATATACCATTAACTAAACCACCAGAAGGCGCAAACATTCTACTAATTAAAAGTAGTGAAACAAATTGAGGAACGGCAATAGTTGTAACTAAAATTGTGCGCCATAACTTTTTAAGCTTAATTGTTTTTTGGTTAATAATTAATGCGACAATCATTCCTAAAAAATAGTTAGAGAAAGTCGCAAAGAAAGCCCAAATAAGTGTCCATAATAAAACTTGCAAGAAAGTTTGTAAAAATAATGAATTTCCTGCATCACCTGATGTCAAAATCGTTGAATAATTATAAAATCCAACCCATTCGAATAAATGGTTAGGAGTCATATGATTACTATTGTAGTTAGTGAAACCAATTAAAATCATAATTGCGATAGGGATAATTGTAAAAACAACTAATCCTAACATTGGAACAGACAATAAAAATATATGATAACTTTCGCCAGTTAAACTTTTTACAAACTTTTTAAAGGAGTCATAATGACCGACACGTTCTAAATCTTGTAGTTTTTTGGCTGAACGTATGGATGATACCCAAAAAGCAAACATAATTAAAATCAAAACTATTGTAACAACACTATAGATCATGATAGTTAATGAATTGTCATTGTAGTAATAAAGAGAATCGCCAATCTGTATACTCCCCATGATTCCTAATGTTCCTAAATTTCCTAAATTAGGACCACCAACAAGTATCATAAAAGCGATAAAAACTATTTCATATGCAAATACTAAGGCACCTTTAACTACTTGATGGCGAGTCATTTGACCAAATCCACATAAAATAAATGATAATCTAACTTTCCAATCACCATATAAAAGTGCATCTTTAATATCTTTTACGGGAGTAATAATAAGTTTTTTTATAATTTTATATAGCCAATTAGGTATTTTTTTCAAAAATTTCCAAATCGCAATTGGGATATTTTTGAAAAAAGAACCAATCCTAACAAAAAATCTTTGCGGCTTAGATAAAGATAGATATTCTACAGTGGTCATATTTTTCTCCTTGGATATCGCTAATTTGCAAACGAATATTAGCAATAAAAACCTGCTAGGCTATAAAAGCCCAGCAGGTTAATTAAAATTGACTATTAGGCGAGTTGTTCAATGGTATCGTTTAGAGTTGCCATTGCTTCAGCAATGTTTTCTAAAGTAATTGAACCATCTTTAATACCAGTGGTGAATGTAACTGGAGCATTCCAAATTTTTGGTGGGACTGCAGTTTGTGGAACAGCAAATTCAGCTTGAGCAGAAATAGCTTTGACTGCGATATTGCTTGTAACTTTGTCCATAGCAGCGACTACTTCATTAGTAGGAGCAATTGAGAACGCATCGAAACGAGATTCTTGAACTTCTTCACTAACAAGATAAGTAGCAACTTCGTGTGCTAAGGCTAAACGTGTGGCATCACCTTGAGATCTTTGTGGGTTAACACCATATAGTTTATAACCTAAATAAGATGATAGATTTTTGGTTTGGCCATCAACTGTGATAGTTGGGAGTTTTGTTGCAGCATAATTTTCACCAAGTGCTGATTCATAGGTTTGTGCGTTCCATGAACCAGAGACAACTGCCACTAATCCATTTTCAGCGGTTGGAGCAGGTGTATTACTACTTGAAACATCATTAATGCCATCATTTGTTAACATTTGATAGACGGCTTTGCCACCTAAAATACCTTGTTCGGTATCAAATGTACCTTCAATTTTTGATACTGCACCAGTGTTATCAACTTCCATTGTGTATCCAGCACCAAATGTCATTAAAGCACCAGCACTATAGAATGCTTCACTTAAAGGATAACCAACTTGTAATCCTTTTTCTTTTGCTGCAGCTGCTAATCCTTCAATAGTTGCACAATCTTCTTCACTAACTAATGATTTGTTGTAGTATAAGAAGTAGCCATTGTCACCAGCATATGGATAGGACAAAACTCTACCTGCAAAACTAGCAGCGTCTAATGAAGCTTCGGTCATTGTGTCTTCAATCATTGCAACACTTTCTTCTGGCAATTCTGCTAGAGCGCCGGATTGGAACAAACTTTGAATTTTATCTGATGCATAAGCATAGACATCTGGTCCAGTTGCCCAGTCAGTAATAGTCGAGTCGACTTTGTCTTCTTCGTAGACCAATACTTCAAATTCAACTTCTTCTTTTCCTTCTTCAGCTCTTTTTGCGTTGAATGCGTCTAATGTAGTTGTTAACCATTCAGATTGTCTTGATGGACCTGAAACTGATAATGATAATTTTTCAGTTTGTCCTCCACCTTGTGATGTAGTTGTAGATGTGTTGCCACCTTGAGATGTTGTAGAAGTGCCATCACCACCACAACTTGCTAACACAGCAGCAGAGCCGACTAAAAGAGCAGCAATACCCACTACTGATAAAGCTTTAAAATTCTTTTTCATAAAAACCTCCTTGGAAATCGAATTTTATATATTAATAAGTTAATATTAATACCGAACTGATGCTGGAAAAAAACTTTAAATTAATTATAAGAATATGTAATCGTCTTTAAATCAAATGCATCTTAAACATCTGCAAAACTATTTTAAAGTTGATCGCAATATCAATCTTTATATAGTTTTATTCCACGTTATACATTTTAATTATCATTGTTTTTTATGTCAACTAGATATTTGTGTGCTTTGTTTAAAAAGACTTATTTTTCAAAAAAACGATATTATATTTTTTTTATTATATATATAATAGTAGGAGTATGACCGAGCAAAAAAAGAACCTAATATTTAGACTAATAAGCAGTGGTATGTGCTTAATATCCATTGGTATTAGTATATATTTATTTTGCGTATGCATGCTTTCACAAACAGAAGAAAGCCTTTGGTTTCATATGGTTGGAATTGCTGCAAGTGCAATTCTTGCACTAGTGGAGATGATTATTTTATTTAAGAATATTAAAAAAGAATTAATTATTGAGTATATTATATTTAATGATAATAAGACCATAAATAAAATGGGTTTAATAGTTGTTATCATAATGACAATAATAGGATTAGGTCTATCCATCATGAGCATATGTTTTATATGCGGATTTGCTTGGGATGAAGTTTCATATTATGCAGCGGTTGTAATATTAAGTTGTTCATTGCTATTATTTTTAAATTGCATTCTTTACTACATATACATACTGATGTTTAGAGAACATAAATTGACATTAGATGATTTAGGAAAAGTAATTAAAGACCAAACAAAAAAGAAACATTGATAAAAAACATCTATATATGCTATATTATTTAGGCATGCCCAAGTGGCGGAATAGGTAGACGCACAGGTCTCAAAAACCTGCGGAGAAATCCATACCGGTTCGATTCCGGTCTTGGGCACCATAATGGTAATTCATGTCTGATACTCCGAAAGGGGTGTTCAGGCTTTTTCTTTTTATGCCGACAATTAAGGACTTTTGAAAACAGCCCCTTGTAATAGTGGTCGAATTCACGGATTTTTTGGGGTAACCATTACAGGAAGAGGGTTCACAAATACAAGGCGCACAACAATTACAAGGGGATGTGAACACCATTAGTCAAAGAGACTTTCGAATCTCCATATATTTAAAAGAATATTTTTATCCGTACCAGGAACACTGTTGAAATAAGCAAATGTTTAAAATGAATTTAAGTATCTAAACAAAATAACTATTATATTATCTTAGTTTGAAAACATAAACATTTTGCATTTTGAGGTAAAAGTATGCACTGAACATTTTGCATTTTGAGGCAAAAGTGCATACTAAACATTTTGTATTTTGAGGCATAAGTGGTATAGTATATTTATAACAGCGAGGTATTATTATGATTTTTAAAAGAAAAATATATCAACAGTTATTAGATTGGAAGCACCAATATCAAGGTAAGCGAGCTCTATTGATTGAAGGTGCTCGTCGTGTAGGAAAATCAACTATTTTAAGACAATTTGCTAAAAACGAGTATAAATCTTTTATTATGATAGATTTTGATGAAGAAGGAGACGAAATTAAAGAGCTTTTTAATAACGGTTTTCGTAATTTAGATATCTTCTTTCAACGTTTATCAGTTTTTTATCAAATACCATTATATGAAAGACAGACATTAATAATTTTTGATGAAATACAGAAATTTCCTCGTGCACATGAAGCAATGAAATATTTAGTAAAAGATGGTAGATATGATTTTATTGAAACTGGTTCGCTAATCACTTTAAAATTGATGTCTAGTAATATTACAATACCAAGTGAAGTAAAAAATATATCTATGTATCCGATGGATTTTGAAGAATTTTTGTGGGCGATTGGAGATAATCTAACTTTTGCGTTTTTAAGAGAACATTTTGTTAAAAAAATGCCATTAGGCAATTCTATGCATAAAAAGATGATGGAATTATTTCGTACATATCTTTGTGTTGGCGGAATGCCACAGGCCATTGAACAATACGTTAAAGATAAAACTAATTTAAGTAAAGTTGATGAAGTTAAAAGAGACATTATTAAATTATATGAAGATGATTTGTTACGTTATGATAGTATTTATAGAACTTTTACTCATCAAATTTATTCTTTTATTCCATCTTTTCTTTCAAATAAAAATAAAATATTTAAATATTCAAAAATAAAAAAAGGCGGTAAATATACTCAATATATGCATTCTATAGATGGAATAAAAAAGTCTATGACAGCGAATATATGTGTAAATGTTAGCGATCCAAGTATAGGTCTATCTTTAAGCGCTAAAGCGGAGGAATTTAAAATTTATAATGCTGACACTGGCTTATTAATTAGTCAAATTTTGGCTAACCATAATTTAACGTCAACAAATTTGTACAAACAAATTATATTTGATAAATTGTCGATTAATAACGGCATGATCTTTGAAAACGCAGTAAGTCAAGCGCTTATTTCTAGTGGCCATAATTTATTTTTTCACGTTTTTAAAAAAATAGATAATAACATATCTAAAAAATATGAATTAGATTTTATAAGTGAAAAAGATGGTAAAATAATTCCTATTGAAGTTAAGTCTTCATCTTATAAACAACACCACAGTATTGATGCTTTTATAGAAAAATATAAAGATAAAAATGTTTCTAACAGCTATATTATTTATAGTAAAGATTTATATTGTGAAAAAAATATAATATATTTACCTATTTATATGACTTATTTTATTTAGGGAAATTTGACAATATTATTTATCTAGCATCCAAAATGTTTTAAGACATTATATTATATATTCAATATCAATATTATCAGTAACATAATAGGCATTTTCTTTTGCCTTAATATTGCATTGCCTAAACAAATACTATATTAATCTTGAATTTCTCATTTGGATGCATAGAAGATTCTTTGACTATGAATAACACCAAAAGCTTGCATCTTATTAGGGTCATAATCGTATCAAAATAGATAATTTTTTAGTATTATTTTTATTTGTTTTAAATTTTAAAATCAAATTAAGATTTTATTTAGTTAGTCTTTTAAACATCCGATAGGAGTCAATTTAATTCCACTAACTAATTATTTAATCAACCATAAAGATATTGTAAATGAATATGGATAACTCAAAGAAAAACCAGCTTCAACGGCTATTATGATGAAAAGAAGAGTTTGTTAAATTGCTCGAGCGAGACGCACTTATTTTATATAAACAATAAAAATATCGATAAAATGTGCGTTTATTAAGGGTAATGTAGAGAATACACCGCTTCCTAAATAATTGTATTTATGTAAGTTAATTGTTTAGAAAACATTTATAAGATTTTTTATTTAATTTTTTAAATGTAATGAAATTTAGATATTAAGGTTATATACACTATGAATTTTGGTTAGTTAAATTATTAATTAGCGGTACTTTATTGATATCTTGTATTATTTTTTAATTTAGAATTAACCATGTAAATGTAAGTGTGGATAAACTCTTTGAAATCTTTTGCATACATATTTTTGAAGGATACAAAATAGATAGTAATAGAAAATAATACAATCGTGATAAAGGCATATTCTGTGTCGAACAAAAAACTCGTTGGCAAAGTAAAAATGGTCATAATTATAGTTAAAGAAATAGGTTTAATATAATTTTTTAATAAATTAAATACATTTTGTTTGAAAATTAATACAAAGAAAATTATATATAGGGTGATATTTACAACGCACATCACATATGATGCACAAAAATAAAGATCTTCACCTAAATATGTAAACGAATAGTATGTAAGACCACCTATAACTGTTTCTATAAGTTGATAAATAATGGATGTGTAAACTTTTCCTTTAGAAATTAAAGCAGTTGAAAGAAAGTTGTTGGTAATAGCGTTTACACCTTGATAGCACGCAAGAGCTCCAATTAATGGTGCTGCTTCTAGCCAATCATATCCAAACATTATCAACGTTACTTCTTCTTTAAATATAATTATTCCGGCACACATTGGGATGATTAAATATGCTAAATATCGTTGATTTTTATAATAGACATCATAATATACATTATCAGATTCCGCTTTTGATAATCCGCTTAATAAGACTGGCATAGTTGCAGCAATAAATATTGAATATAATGCGGTGATTGTGGAACTCGAATTTTTATATAGACCTAAATAATGTTGTCCAAATGATTGAGAAATAACAAATGTGCTCATATATGATGCTGTATAGATGAATAGCTGTCTTAGCGTCAATATAAAGCAAAACATAAACATCTTTTTTAATGCTTTAAAAGAAAAAGAAAAAGAAGGTTTCCAACCAGAAAAAATTAAATAAAGAACAAATTTTAGTAAGTATGAGGCAATCGTACCAATAATTATTGAGTAATATGAAAGTCCTAAAGCAGCAAGTGGAATAGTGACAATAAATGGTAAAAAAGAAGTAATCATTAAAATTATTGATGATTGTTTAAATCTAAATTGCTTGTTCATGTATGCGATAAATATTGATGAAAGTGCATTTAATGGAATTTCAATACATGCAAGCATTAAAGCTGTTTCATAACCTGGCGTACCTAAAAAATTGCATAAAGGATTTGATAAGGCAACAATGAGTCCTGCAAATAATAAACTCATTATCAGATTGGACCAAAAAGATGTAGTTAAACTAGTTTTAAAATCTTCTTCATTATCGAATTTATGTTGAATAATATAATTAGAAAATCCACCATCGACAAATATAAAAGAGAAACTAATAATAATGGTAATGGTTGCAACAATACCAAATTCTTCTGGCATTAGTATTCTAGCCAAAATCATGTTGATTATAGGCGAAGCTATTTTTGCCACTATTTGGCCTAGCAAAGCCCATTTAGTGGAATGTTTTATATTTTTGTCGAGTAACTTATTTTCCATTTTCTCAATAATACTAATATATTTTTAATTACATTTTAAATATTTTTAATTACAACTTTTTATTTTGTCAGTGGTTATTAAAAAGAAATTTGTACTATTTTTGCCTAAAACAGTGCAAAATCTAATTATTTTGTTTTATTTTTCAATTTTTAATGAACGATTGAATAGTTTTTTTACTTCCTCGGAAGGAGCCATGTTATTATAAACAACATTATAAACCGCAAAGGTAATTGGCATTTCAATTTTGTATTTATTTGCTAAATGATAAGCTGCTTTTAATGCGTTTAAGCCCTCGATTGCCATTCCCACTTTTTGTTTTGCTTTTTCAACACTATAGCCCTGACCTAAATATATACCAGCTTCATGATTTCTTGAATGTGTCGAAGTAGCGGTGACAACCAAATCTCCTAAACCAGCAAGCCCATAAAATGTTGATTGTTTTCCTCCTAAAGTTATACCTAATTTAGCAATTTCATTTAACCCGCGTGTGATAAGTGCTGCTTTAGCATTATCACCATATCCTAATCCCTCCGCTATTCCTGCACCAAGAGCTATGATATTTTTTAATGCACCACAAAGTTCAACACCATAAATATCTTCACTAGCATAAACTCTAAAATAATTTGTTGAAAAAATATCTCTTACCAAGATAGCAGATTTTAAATCTTTTGAGGTAGAGACACAAAGAGTTGGCGTTTTTAAAATTACTTCTTCAGCGTGAGTTGGACCACTTAATGCTATAACTTTACATAAATTATTTGTTTCTTCTTCGATTATTTCACTCATCGTTAAAAAAGTATTATCTTCTAAGCCTTTGCTTACAGTCACTAACAACATTTTTTTGTTTAAATAGGGTAGTGCTTTTTTAACCATATCTCTCATATAAGGAGAAGGTATAGCAAAAACTACTACATCAGCGTTTTCTAATGTTTTTGAAATATCATTAAAAAACATAATATGTTTGTTTAATTTAACACCAGGAAATCTTGGATGAGTATAATTAGAAGATAAATTAATGTATTCTTCATCAAAGTGACAATAAACCGAAACATTATAGTGTTTTGCCGACAAAAGATTAGCGAGTGCTAATCCCCAAGTCCCACTTCCGATTATTCCAATATTCATACAATAAGAATATAACGATTTTGTATTCAAATAAAGAAAAAGAGATATAGACTTGTTATTAGTGCTGTTAGCTAGAAAGCATTACTAAAATTGTTTAATAGTTCTTTTACAAATTCTTATTACTTTTAAACATTGATTTTATGTTATAAAATATAAAAGCCAAAAATCATTTTCTTGGTATATTATTATGAAATTATGCTTCTGTCTAGATAGTCTTGGTTCAGGTGGTGCTGAACGTGTTGTTTCTGTATTAGCAAACGAATTTGTAAAACGCAATATCGAAGTTTTTATAATTTTGGTCTCATCATTAAATAAAAACTCATTTTATTTTATTGACAGCAAAGCACATCTAATATCTATTTGTGAAAATTATAAAAAAAAGCCAAAGTTTGTTAAACGCACGTTTTTGCTTAGAAAAGCATTTAAAACAATTAAGCCAGATGTAATTATTTCTTTTATACCACATATTATTGTCTATTCGTATTTTGCTAGTCGTGGGTTAAAGATTCCACTTATTGTTTCTGAAAGATCGAGTCCTATACAAAGAAAAAAACGCAATGATAACAAATTAAATGATTATGTTTATAAACATGCAGATGGATGTGTCTTTCAAACAAAAGATGCCTTTACATACTATGAAAATATATTAAAGAGAACATGCGTAAGTAAGATTATATATAATCCTTGCAATATTGAATATGGTTATAATTTTGATAAATCATTATCTAGCAACACCATTGTAAGTTCAGGTCGCTTGTCAGAATCAAAAAATTATCCTTTACTCCTAGACACTTTTAAAAAATTTAATCTAAATCACAATAATGGTTTCATTTTAAAAATATATGGAGAAGGAGAGCTTGAAAATTATTTAAAAAATTATGTAAAAAAATTAAATATAGAAAATAATGTTCATTTTATGGGAACTGATAATGATTGGATCAAACATAATTTAGATTGCAAATTTTATATTTTATCTTCTGATTATGAAGGCATGCCAAATTCATTGCTCGAAGCAATGTGTGCTGGTATTCCTTGTATTTCCAGCGATTGCCCAATAGGTGGTCCTAAAGCATTAATTAAAGATTCTGACAATGGATTATTATTTGAAACTGGAAATTCAAAAAAACTGTTAGATTGTATGGAAAAGTATGCAAATTCCGATGAATTTAGGCAAAATGTATCTAAAAATAACAAATTATTTTATGAAAGGTTTAAAGCAAAAACCATATGCGATAATTGGTTAGAGTTAATTAATTTAGTGAAGGATAAATATTATGGAAAAAAGAAGTAGTTGGATTTTAAATCACTTGTCGGATAACACATTATTTTCAAGAATCCAGTGCAAATTATTTTTTAAAAAATGGGCAGATAAATTAGATGAAATTTCTTTAACAAATAAAGTCCATTCAAAATGCCTACATTACAAATTTGATCTAAATAATCCAAGAACTTTTAATGAATATTTGTGTTGGCTTAAATTTAATTATCATAATGATTTATGGTGTCGCTGTGCTGATAAAATCGAAGTTAAACAATTTTTAAAAGAGATAGGTTTAGAAAAATATGTGCCAAAAACATTAGCGGTTTATAATTGCTCAAAAGAAATTAATTTAGATAATTTACCTAATAAATTCATTTTAAAGACTAATCATGATTCGGGCTCAATATATAGGTGTGATAAGAGCCATAGTGATTTTACTCATATTTTTAATTCATTAGATGTATCTCTAAGAAAAGATTATTCAAGTAAAGATATTAATCATGAATGGGTTTATGAAAATATTGTTCCAAAAATTTTTGCGGAAGAAATTTTAATTCCAGAATCAGGCAATGATTTGATTGATTATAAATTTTTTTGTTTTAATGGGAAACCGAAATTTGGATTCATTGGACAAGAAAGAGCCAAAAATATTAAATTTACAGTTTTTTATCCTGAACCATTTACATTAACTAAAATTAGATATATTTATCTACGACCAAAAAATAAAAATAGACCATGTAAACCAAAATGTTATGATGAAATGCTTGATGTTGTAAAAAAAGTAGCAAGTCACTTTTCTTTTGTTCGGGTTGACATGTACGCTACTAGTCAAGGTCCTAGAATCGGTGAATTAACTTTTTTTAGTCAATCTGGAAATGGTAAATTTACACCGACAAAATATGACTTTAAGTTTGGCGAATATTTTAAAGATTGCTTTGCAATAAAAGGAAAAGTAAACAATAATTAAGTATATGAATATTAAAAGAGAATTTTTGGTATTTTATCTAAAACACAAAAAAAGATTACCTCTATTTTTTATTTTTATGAGTTTATTTTTTGCTAGTTTTACTTCTGTTTTTGTTATCAACAATTATAGCAACGCTGGGTCGTCAACTAAGTTAGCAGCATTAATCAGTAATAATAGCATGTATAATTCTACGACATTAACCACTAATGTATTATTAGAAAGAAATAAAGAAGGCTATATGTCTGATATGGTAAAAACGATTAACCAAGTTCAAGATTATTACACAAGATATAGCACTTCTTCTATATATTATGAAGGTCGTGTTGGATTTAATTTTGATGGTGGAACAAAAGTTTTTACAGTTCAAAACGAAAATTATGTTTTTGGCGAAAAAGATTCAGACTTTTCATTACAACCGCCAATCTTAATTTCGTCTGCTAATTCAATGACAATAAATGATGAAGGGGTTGCCATTCATGATTTTTTTAAATTAGCTATGATGTTTGATTATTCTACTAATCCAAAATATACAACTAATTATGTTGATTATGATAATTTTTGCTTTATTACAAAGGAACGAGCAGATTATATTTTAAAAGAAAATTCTACTAAGTATTCTAATTATGGCGATTTAATTGGTGAAACGTTGTTTTTAACAAATGAAATGAAAAGTACAAATCTTAGGTGGCGAATCGCTAATATTTTTATTCCTTATGATGGAACTGATTATGACTTTTATCAAAATACTTATGGTGATTTTATTTGTGCATATGCTGCGACATATTATTATGATCATTATTCAATAAGTTTTGATTTTGGAAATTCAGATAATGATAATTTGAGAAATTTACAAATTATTTTTAATTTTGCAGATTATAATTTTGATTGTAAATTAAATGAATATAACATAATAAATAAAACAAAATTTTCTGAAATACCAAATATGATAATGGAATATAAAGAAAATTTAGGTAATCCAGGAATGTTTATTTTATATTCTTCAATGCTTTTGCTTATTCCTATGATAATTTTATTAATTTGTAGCGTCTATTGTCAGTTGTATGATATGTTAATAGTTTCTAGCTTTGCTGGTTTTGCTTTATCTTATGCTGTCTTTTGGATAATTGCTAACGCTAATGTTTATTATGTATCGTTTTTTTCAAACTTTGCACTAATGATGAATATTGGATTATTTATTGTTTATTTAGTTCTTGTTATGTTAATAAAATATCTTATGCTAAACTACGTTTTCAAAAATAAAAGGAAAGGGAAGGAGGTTGTTATCAAAGATGAATTTAACTTCTAGTTTCAAAACTTTTTATAATAATTTATCTAATCAATTTAAAAACGACAAATTAGAAGTAATTTTACGATACATCGTTTATTTTCTTTCTTTTTTATGTTTGAGTACACTTCCTATTTTTACTTTTATGGAAGAGTATAACATTATTACTAATATTCTTTCCGTGGCGGTTGCTTTATCTTCTTTTATTTACGTTTTATTTAGAGGCAAAATAGTAATTAATGTTTATGTCGTTTGTTTTCTAATTTTATTGTTATACGCTGTTTTGTTGACTTCTTTTACCACACAAGCTTGGACTAATTTAAAAACAATGGCAACAGTTTATTCTATATCGTTAGTGTTTTTTACAATGGCTGTTAATTTCAAACATGTTAAACCATTTTTATTTAGTTATGTATCTGGAATTTTGATCTTATGTATCTGGTTTTTAATCGAATATAGAGATGATATTTTTTCTTTAAATTTTGAACGTTTGGGCAGTCAATTTGGAAACGTTAATCAAGTTGGAAGAAATATCGCGCTTGGCGCTATTATTCTAGGATATTTTATATGTAAGAAAAAAGGCTGGTATTTTATTCTTACAATTTTAGTTGCCTTTTTTTCTTTTTTTGTTTTAATTACTGGTTCTAGAGGTGCTTTGTTTGCTTTAATTGTTGGTATTTGTGTTGATATATTTGCTTTGTTTGGAAAAAATAAAATTTGGTGGTACATACTTACAATTGTATGTTTAATAATTTTAGGAGTGGTTATATTATTATTGCCTCCATTTAGAGGCTATCTAGATAGAC
The DNA here is from genome assembly GCA_944358985.1 of uncultured Bacilli bacterium. Taxonomy (GTDB): domain Bacteria; phylum Bacillota_I; class Bacilli_A; order RFN20; family CAG-826; genus CAJOOD01. The sequence goes on from CALVSI010000007.1 coordinate 46,607, forward strand.
TTATAGGATTTTTAAACGAAATATTTGGTTTCAGCGATAATTTAGTTGAAGCATCTACTTCACAAAGATTTGCGATGCTGCAAGATAGCATTTATATTGGCATAAGAAATTTATTTTTTGGTGGCGGAGCGGATTATTTTAGACTGCATTCAAGTTATGGTACTTATTCCCATTTTAATATTGGTGAAATGCTTTGTAATTATGGTTTGGTCGGTTTGATTTTATTTTATACACCATTTATAGGTGCATTATTTAATAAGAATAAACAACATCTTTGGATTTTATACATTTCGTTTTTTGCTGTATGCATTATTTTATATTCGCTTATATCAATTGTTTATTATGATAAAGTTATTAATATTTTATTCTCTTTTGTTTTTGCTCAATTATATTTGGATAATAAGGAAAATCAAAAAGCCTTACAATTAACAATTAGATTTAAAAAGCAATTCATGGAAATTATTCCTATAAATTTCAATTTGCCGACTTTGGAAAGACATAAAAAATATGGAAAATAATTCTCATAAAAAAACATTTATGCTTCTTTCTGGCTCAATCAGTTTAGATGGTGTTGGACGTGTTAGCTTATTTATTGCTAAATATTTTGTTATGAAAGGGTACCGTGTAGTGGTTTTACCTCTTTTTGAAAGAACATCAGATATTTTGGATAATAATAATGAATTAGAAAAACAAATTATTATAAAAACCTTTCCAAAAAAATACGACCCTATACAGCATAAATTAAAAAGTTTACCAACTTGGTTAAAAATGATAAAGAAAAATATTAACGAATATAAACCTGATTGTATTTTAGCAATAACATTCAAATTGGGTGCATTAGCAGCGTTTGTAAAGCCAAGTTATGCAAAAAAGATAACAGTTCGTGAAATAAATAATCCACTTTCAATAGCCAGAAATCCACTGATTAAATTCATCAGCAGTGCACTTTGCTTTAATATTAAAAATTTTATTTTTCAAACTAATTTTCAAAAAAAATGTTATAGCAAAAGAATACAAAACAAAAGTGTTGTTATTCCAAATGCTTTAATGATTAACAACAATCTTATTTGTTTACATAATGAAAAAAAATTATTTACATTAGCAAGACTAGATCTTAAACAAAAAAGATTAGATGTACTTATTAAAGCTTTTGATTTAGTTTATCAAGTGCATCCTGAATACGTATTAGAAATTTATGGACGCGCAAATACAGAAGACGAGTATAAAGAAATTTTAAATATTATAAATTCCACCAGTGCAAAAAATAATATAAAAGTTTTAAATCCTATTAAAAACGTTCACGAAAAAGTTAAAAACTATCGTGGTTTTATCTTAACTAGTGATTATGAAGGAATGAGCAATGCTTTACTTGAATGTTTTAGTTTAGGAATACCATGCATAAGCAGTGATTGGGATGGTGTTGAAGATGTTTTGACAAATAATGTCGATTCTTTGATATATCATAGGCAAGATATAACTCAATTGAAAAACTGCATCATTAAAATTATTGAAAACGATGCATTTTGCGATGAAATCACCGCAAATGCCAAACAAAATTGCAAAAAATTTGATAAAAATACTGTTATGAGTAAATATATTGAAATTATAACTAAGGAAAAAAATAATGGATAACAATAAAGTTTCTATAATAACTCCGCTTTACAATTGCGAGAAATACATAACCGATACTTTTAATAGTGTCATTAATCAAACTTATAAGAATTGGGAATGGATAATTGTTGATGATTGTTCAACCGATAATTCATTAAGTTTGATAAAAAAATTAGCAGAAAATTATGAAAATATTAAGATAATTTCTCTTGATAAAAATTGTGGTCCTTGTGTTGCTAGGAACAAAGGATTAGATATGGCAACAGGCGATTATATTTGCTTTTTAGACAGCGATGACATGCTAGATGCAACAATGCTTGAAAAACAAATAAAATTTATTTCGCAAAATAATTATGATATTGTCTACTGCTCATTTAGAAGACTTAGTGATAAATCATGTTCAGATTACATCGTTCCAAAAATAAGTACTTATAAATCTATCTTGAAAGGTAATCCATTTTCTATAGGAGCGGTTATTTATAAATTAAAAACATTTAGTAAAGAAAGATTTAGGGAAGATTTATATCGTTCTAACGATCGTGAAGATTATGCTTTTTGGCTATCTTTACTAAAAAAAGGATACATAGCTTACGCTAATCAGGAAGTACTATGCACATATCGAATTGTAAAAAATTCACGTTCTTCTAATAAATTTAAAATGATTATTCCACAATGGAGAATTTACTTTAAAATTGAAAAATTAGGATTTTTTAAAAGCATTTATTATTTATTTTGTTGGGCTATTTATGGCTTAAAAAAATATAAAAATGTGAAATAATTATCTTGCACCTTTATGATTTAACACAGCAGGTATCGTTAAAAATATAAGTTTTAAATCAAAAAATAAACTTCGTTTTCCTAAATAGGCAAGTTCCATTTCTTGTCTTTTCCTATTTTCATATGAGACATCACTTCTTCCGCAAGCTTGCCAATATCCAGTAAGTCCAGGTTTAATACTTAATAATGCACTTTGTTCTTCTTTTGTATAATTTGCATCTAATTCGTTTCTTGCAACAGGGCGAGGCCCAACAAATGACATATTTCCAACAAATATGTTAAACAATTGAGGCAATTCATCTAACGAAGTTTTTCTTAAGATTTTACCGATTTTGGTTATTCTTTTATCATTATCAATTTTTCGTTCAATTTTCCATTTTTCGATTTCTTCTTTAGTCATGTATTTTTCAATATTTGTTTCAGCATCAACGTACATTGTACGAAATTTATATACATTAATTTCTTTATTATTTCTTCCTACTCTTTTATCTTTAAAAATAATTTTTCCTGGAGAATTAATAGCAATTAAAATAACAATTATCAAAAATAGAAGAGACAAAATAATTATTGATAAAGTGGAAAATAAAATATCAAAAAATCTTTTAAAAAAATCATAAGTTTTTGATTTTCTAATATAAATTAAGTCAGTGTCCATTTTCTTTCCCATTTGCAACATTTAAAGATTATACACAAATAAGTGTTATTTGCAACCTTATATTAATTATATAAACGAGACATGTTGATAAATTCGTAAATTTAAATATAATATTATCTGATTGGGGAGTAGCGTGACATATTTGTCGTCAATACGATATATAAAATATATCCGGCCATATGTGATAATATAGCAAGACCAAGTTACACATTAATGCTTAATTACAAAGGAGTATTTCTTCATGAGAAAAAAAGAAACATCAGCCAGTAGTTCGCCTACTCAAAATAATAAAAAGATTGCTTATGAATCTTTAACAATTGAACAAACTAAGCAAGCTCTTTCAACTGATATTGATAAAGGTTTAACAAACGAAGAGGCGAAAGCAAGATTAGAAAAATATGGTCCAAATAAATTACAAGAAAAAAAGAAAAAAAGTTGGATAAGAATATTTTTTGAACAAATGAACAATCCAATGATTTTTGTTCTTTTTGCTGCGATTGGTGTTTGTATAGCGGTTTCAATTTATGAAACAATCAATACAATGAATATTATAAACGCTGGGGGAGAGGCTGCATTTGATTGGTTGGTAAATCATGGTTTTATAGAAAAAGAGACTCTCTTTGATCCAAATTTAATTGGTCCAGCGAGTAGTCAAATCAACTGGTTTTTAGATATTGGGGATTGGTCTGATGTCATTATTATTTTAGCGGTCGTTTTATTAAATTCGATTATTGGTACTGTTCAAGAAGTCAAAGCCCAAACATCCTTAGAAGCTTTAAAAAAGTTGTCGTCACCAGAATCCACTGTTATTAGAGGTGGGAAAAGATTTAAAGTTAAATCGTCTGATTTAGTTATTGGCGATGTAGTTATTTTAGAAGAGGGAGACACTATTGGAGCGGATTTACGTCTTGTTGAAGCTGTTAACTTAAAAGCAAATGAATCATCATTAACTGGTGAATCTGTTCCTGTTGATAAAGATTGTCAAATAACTTTTTCTAACGAAGTAGCACTTGGTGACAAATGTAATATGGCTTTTATGTCCACTCCTGTTAGTTATGGTCGCGGTCGTGGTATTGTATGTGCAACAGGCATGAATACTGAAATAGGTAAAATTGCTACAGCATTAGATGAGGAAGAAGATAGCCAAACTCCACTTCAAAAAACATTAGCCAAACTATCAAAGTCCCTTGGTTTATTGACATTAGTAGTAGTTATTCTAGTCTTAATTGCAGACATTATTTGGATATTTGTTGATGGAAACGGAAGTAATATCGAATCCTGGATTGAAGCTATTTTATCTTCTATTGCATTAGCGGTTGCCGCAATTCCTGAAGGATTAGCTGCTGTTGTCACAATTGTTTTATCTATAGGTGTTAGAAAGATGACAAAAGTTAACACAATTGTTAGAAAACTTCCATCTGTTGAAACATTAGGTGCTGTTAGTGTTGTTTGTAGTGATAAAACTGGCACTTTAACTCAAAATAAGATGACTGTTTTAAAAGCTTATACAAACAATTCTTTCTATGTAAGTGAAGATTTTAATAAAGAAAATAAAGAAGAACATTTATTATTGCTAGCAAAAGGCATGTCGCTATGTAGTAACGCCACTGTTGATGAAGGATTGTATGGTGATCCTACTGAAATCGCTTTAGTGGCTTTTGCTAATGAATTTAACATGCGTAAAAAAGATTTAGAAAAGGCATTACCACGTGTCGATGAATTGCCTTTTGATTCAGTTAGGAAAATGATGTCTACCAAACACAAAAAAGATGATAAGAAACACATTATATTTACTAAAGGCGCATTGGATTCTATTCTTTCAAATACCTCGTTTATATTAGAAAATGGAAAAGAAAGAAAAATAACCAAACAAGATATTGATAAAATTTATGAAGTAAATTCCATGTATTCTAATGAGGCATTACGTGTATTGGCATTGGCTTATACAAATAAGGAAACAATAGAAGAAAAAGATTTAATTTTTGTCGGTTTAGTGGCGATGATTGACCCCGCTAGACCTGAAGCAAAACCTGCGGTAAGCAAATTTAAAGGTGCTGGTATTGTCACAGTTATGATTACCGGTGATCATAAAGATACTGCTTTTGCTATCGCCAAAGAATTAGGAATTGTAGAATCAATTGATCAATGTGTAATGGGTAAGGAAATCGATGCTTTAACTTTTGATGAATTATGCGAAATTTGTAAAAAAACTAGGGTTTTTGCAAGAGTTTCGCCAGAAAACAAGGTCCAAATTGTCAAAGTTTTCCAAGCAAATGGCAATATTTGTGCGATGACAGGTGATGGTGTTAATGACGCTCCTTCTTTAAAAGCAGCAGATATTGGTATTGCAATGGGTATTACTGGAACTGATGTCGCTAAAGGTGCTGCTGATATGGTTTTAACCGATGATAATTTTGCTAGTATTGAAAAAGCGGTAGAAGAAGGTAGGGGGATTTATGCAAACATCAAGAAAACCGTTATTTTCTTACTTTCTTCAAATATTGCAGAAGTATTAGCAATGTTTTTCATTATATGTATTGGTTTTCCCGCTCCATTAATTGCCATTCATTTGCTTTGGGTTAATTTGATTACTGACTCAACACCAGCTATTGCATTAGGTATGGATGGAAAAGATAGTAATATCATGAAAGAAAAACCACGAGATCCAAAAGAAACTTTCTTTGCTCATGGTGGCCTTATTATTACTTTAGTTTATGGTGCAATATTAACTATAGCCGTATTACTTGCTTACTTTAGCTGTGCTTGGTTACATGGCGTATTTGATTTTAATGGTATTAAAAATCTATATTCCAATGATCCTACAATTTTGCATGAAGCTCAAACGATGGCTTTTACGACTTTAGCCGTTGGAGAATTATTCCACATGGTTGGAATGTCTAATATCAAGCAAAGTTTTGTTAGAATTTTTGCTAAGAAAAATTACATGATGTTAATCGCTTTTGTCGTCGGTATTGCTTTGCAATTGTTTGTTATTGAGACTCCAGGAGTTCAAGATGTTTTTAGTACCGCTAATCTTGATTGGAAAGAATGGTTAATTACTTGTTCGCTTTCTGTTATCCCATTAGTGGCACACGAGTTGATTGTCTTTGGCATGTGGATTAAAAACAAAATCAAAAACAAAAAAATACAAACAAATTAACTAATATTGGTCAATAATTTAAGATTTGGTTTTAACTGATTGCAAATTATTCTTGCAATAAGTGCGTATTTAAATATAATATTATTTGCTGCGCTGCTAGAACGCCGACTTAGCTCAATCTGGCAGAGCAACTGAATCGTAATCAGTAGGTTGTAGGTTCAATTCCTATAGTCGGCACCAAAATTATTGACCAGCTATGGATGTTTAGCTCAGCTGGGAGAGCACCTGTTTGACGTACAGGAGGTCGAGGGTTCGATCCCCCCAGCATCCACCAAATTATAAAAATACCGGTGTTCCGGTTTTTTTATACAAACGCACCTGTAGTTCAATGGTAGAACGTTAGCTTCCCAAGCTGAATACGCGAGTTCGATTCTCGTCAGGTGCTCCGTCTAAATCAAATTGTAATTGTAACGCTTTAGATAATTTAATATTTAAATTCGTTTAACTTCCAATTAAAAACAATTTAAAAATTATAAACTTTTACATTTTTTTAAAATTAAATTAAAATATTTTTTTGGAGGATTTAAATATATGGTCAATAGAATAATTTTAAATGAGACAAGTTATCATGGTCGTTGTGCAATTTTAGAAATTGCAATTGAAGCCAAAGCAAGAGGATTTAAAAAAGCGTTTCTTTGCTCGGATCCTGATTTATTAAAATTTCATGTCACAGATAAAGTTATTGATGTTTTAAAAAGTAATAATTTAGATTATGAAATTTATTCTGATATTAAAGCTAACCCAACAATTGAAAACGTTTTACATGGCGTTGAAACATTTCAAAAAAGTGGGGCTGATTATATCATCGCGGCTGGAGGTGGTTATAACAATGCTTGTGCTCCTGGAAACCCACGCACAGCATCTGTAAAAGAAATTAAAAATTTGTATAAATCATTAATGTAAAATATTTATATTTTTTCTTTTTAAAATATAGTATGAAGAATTGAATTCTTAAGTGCAACACATTCCTTGACCCCTAGGGGTCGCGAAAACAAATAATTAAAAAGTTCATAG
>CALVSI010000008.1 GCA_944358985.1 uncultured Bacilli bacterium
ATACGGAAGACCGTACGTAGGGTGGTGTGAGAGGGAGCGGAAATGTTTACAACTTTTCTCTCTCTACTCGATTAAATTTTATAATAATATGTTCACGTGCACAAAAAAATGTTGACACAATTTTGTTTTATGATAAATTAATAATGTGAACGTGCACACAAATAATTAAATTAGGGTGAAATATGACTATTAAAGAGATTGCTGTACTTGCTAATACTTCTAGAGGAACCGTTGATCGTGTCGTTAACAATAGAGGTAAAGTTAGAAAAGAAGTTGAAGCTAGAATTTTAAAAGTTATTCAAGAGACTAATTATGTAAAAAATGAATTAGGCCGTAGTTTATCTAATACTAGAAAATTTGTTATTGGTGCAATTATTGGCTCAATAAATAATTCTTTTTTCTCTTTAATTATAGATGGAATCGCAAGAGAAATTGAAAAATATAAAAATTATGGATTTTCTCTTGTTTTAAAAAGAGTTAATTTGTTTGATCCTAAATCTGTGATTAAAGCTTTGGATGAATTAGATAACGCTGAACTTTCTGGATTAATTATTACAGCCTTGGATGATAAAGAAGTCATTGATCGAATTAATAAAATTAAAGTCCCCGTTGTCTGCACAAATGTTAATTTACCATGCAAAAATTTAGCATATGTTGGTGTCGATTATAAAAATTGCGGCTCGCTTGTTGCTAATTTTGCAAATTTAGTTTTAAGAAAAGACGCTAATGTGGCGATAGTAGTTGGTTCTTTAACTCATAATGGTCAAAGACAGAGAATAGAAGGATTTAAATCTGTAATAAGGAAAGATGTTAATATTTTAGACATTAGACAAAATTATGATAGTTCTGGCAAATGTCATATTGTTGTTAATGATTTAATTAAAGAATTCAATGACAAAATTGATTATATAATTTTCTTTGGTTCTGGTAGTAGCGGTGGAATTAGAGCAATAAGAGACGCTAATATGGAAAACCACTATAATATTAAGGCTATTACAGTTGACCAATCTAATGAAATAGAAAAAGGATTGCAAGAAGGAATTGTATCTGCAACCATCACGCAACATCCATACACACAAGGTGTTAAATCTGTTGATATATTTTATGATTATTTCATTAGAGAAACCAAGATTGAGCCTCTTAAAATTATAGACAACTCTGTAATTTTAAAAGAATCATATATTCCACATAAATTAGATAAATACGAAGATTAAGAAAAGGAGATGATTTTATGGGAAAAAGATTAGTTACACTCGTCACTTGTCAGTGGTCTGACATGGATTTTGAAACTCTATGTGCAACTGCTAAAAAAATGGGTTATGATGGCCTTGAATTAGCAGTATGGGGAAATGCTTTTGACTTAGATCGTGCTTATGAAGATGATAAGTACATCGAATTTATCAAAAACACTTTAAAGAAAAATGGTTTAGTTCTTTCTGCATTAGCCGCACATATCATCGGTCAATGTACTTGTGATTTAGACGACCCAAGATTGAATAATTTTGCACCTTCCCGTTTAGCTGATAAACCAGATGAAATTAGAAAATGGGCTGTTGAATCCATGAAAAAAGTTGCTGTAGTTGCTAAAAAACTTGGTGTTAGTGTTGTCAGTGGCTTTACTGGATCACCAATTTGGCGTTATTTATATAGTTTCCCACAAACACCTGAAGAAATGGTTGAAGCTGGATTTAAAAAAGTTCGTGAAGTTTGGCTCCCAATTCTTGATGTATTCAAAGAAAATGGCATTAAATTTGCTTTAGAAGTCCATCCAGGTGAAATTGCTTTTGACTACTATAGTACAAAACGTCTTTTGGAAGAATTTAAAGATCGCCCTGAATTTGGTTTAAATTTCGACCCATCCCATTTATTATGGCAAGGCGTTACTCCTCATGTCTTCTTAGAAGATTTCATTAATCGCGTTTATAACGTTCATATGAAAGACGCTGCTGTTACATTAGATGGCAGAACCGGATTATTAGGTAGCCATATTGATTTTGGAAGCTTAAAAAGAGGTTGGAACTTCCGTTCATTAGGACATGGTCAAGTTAATTTTGAAGAAATTATTCGCGTTTTAAATGAACATCATATGAATTGTGCATTAGCAGTTGAATGGGAAGACTCCGGCATGGAACGTGTAAGCGGTGCGACAGAAGCATGTGCATTTGTCCGAAAAGTTGATTTTGAACCTTCTTCCATCAAGTTTGATGACGCAATTTCAAACAAATAATTTATAATAATTCTAATAAGGAAATAAAAGGAGATAATTCAAAATATGGAAAAATGTCTTCGTTATGGAATGGTCGGCGGTGACTTAAAAGCCTTCATTGGTGAAGTCCATCGTAAAGCTATTAATTTTGATACAAGAGCTAAATTAGTAGCGGGTTGTTTCTCAATTGATCCAGTCTTAGGAAAAGAAACCGCGATTGCTTATGGTGTCGATATGTCAAGAAATTATCTTGATTATAAAGAAATGGCAGAAAAAGAATCTCAACGTGAAGATGGTATTGATTGGGTAAGCATTTGTACTCCAAACTTCTTACATTATCAAGTTGCTAAAGAATTCTTGCTTCATAATATCAATGTCGTTTGTGAAAAACCTTTATGCTTTACTATCAAAGAAGCTGAAGAATTAGAAAAATTAGCTAAAGAAAGAGACTTAGTATTTGCAATTACCTATACTTATACTGGTTATACAATGGTTAAAGTTGCTCGTGAAATGATTAAAAAAGGCGAGATTGGTAAGATTGTTAATATCAATGTTGAATATGCACAAGATTGGCTTATCGATTCTTTAGATCCAAAAAATCAAAAAGCCACAACGTTAAGTGTATGGCGCAGTGATCCAAAATATTCCGGTATTTCAAATTGTATTGGAGATATTGGCACTCACGCTGAAAATATCGTCCATTATTTAACAGGTTTTGATATCAAGCGTTTGGTTTGCACTACAGATAACTATGGTATGGCATTAGATCTAAACGCTAATATGATATTAGAATATGAAAATGGTGTTAGAGCAGCCTTATGGTGTTCACAAGTTGCATGTGGTCATTTAAACGGATTAGTCGTTAGAGTTTATGGCGAAAAAGGTTCCATTGAATGGGCGCAAGAACATCCTGATTATTTACATGTAACACCAAAAGGTGAACCTACTCAAACATGGGCAAGAGGTGGTTCTTACACGATGAAATATGATGCAGGTCATTATTCACGTATTCCAGTTGGTCATCCAGAAGGACTCGTTATTGCCTTTGCAAACATTTATAAAAATGTTATCACCACAATTCTTAAAAAGAAAAATCACGAAACTGTTACTGAAGCTGACTTAGATTTCCAAAACGTCAGTAATGGTGTCGATGGTGTTAAATTCATCCACAAAGCCATTGAATCTTCAAAAGAAGGCAAGTGGGTTGAATACAAATAAGGTTTTAGGGGTGTTTCACCCTGTAAATAGAAATTTCTATATACAAAAGGAGGAAAAATTTCTATGAAAACAACAAAATTAGCTGGCTTAGCAGCAGTAGCGATGCTAGTTGGCACTCTTGCAGCATGTAATCCATCAAAACCAGAATTTGCAATTTTGGTTCCATCTGCAGACCATGGTTGGACAGGTGCTATCTTACGTAATGCACAAACTTGGGCAGACGAACACAACACAGAAGATGCTCCATATAAGTATGAAGTCTATACTTCTGATGATGGTGAAGATCAAATTACCCAATACGAAGATTTAGCTGGACGTGGCAAAAATCAAATCGCCGCTGTTGTTACACTTCCATGGGACAACACTGTTGAAAATGGTCTTAACGTTTTAGCACAAAGCGGAATCCCATTCTTACAAGTTGACCGTGTTATTACCAATGACACAATTACCAATTCCGAAGGTCATATCGGTGACGTTCGTGGTAACAACGAAATGATTGGTGAATTAACAGCAGAAAGATTCTTAGCTGAACCATTAAGCTTAACAAAAGAAGACAAAATCTTAGTTATGCCAGGTGACAACTCAACTGTTCCTATCGCACGTAACAATGGTTTTAGATCCGTCTTAAAAGAAAATAATTGGACTGATGCAGAAATCGATGCTGCTATCACAAGCACTGATTACACTGGTTGGTCAAGAGATACAGCTCACCAATTATTTGTTGACTGGATTAACACAACCAAAGATATTTCTGCTTTCAGATTTGTCTTTACACACGACTCTGAAATTTCATTAGGTATCCTTGAAGCTTTAGCATCAAATGAAATCGAAACTGCTAAAAAAGAAGCTTTCAAAGCCTCAGTTGATGTTATCGCATCTTCTTCTGGCTTAGAAGAAATGTATCAAGTAATCCGTGGTAACCACGAAAGACAAGCCGAATATGATGCTTGGGTTGGCGAAATGGATTTATTTGATGTCACATATCCACCAGCAATGATCGTTACTGGTATCGAAGATATGATGAATTACTTAACCGATGGCACACCAGTTCCAGGTAACGGTGATCACGTCGTCGCAGTCGAAGTTGTTGATGAAGCTGTTCTTAAAGCTGATTCCACATTAGTAGGTTTCTAATTAAGTAATTTGTTCACTTATTAAAATTTAGTTAACTAACAATATTATTGGAGGTCATATCTCGCTACAATATGGCCTCCAATTAACATGTATGAAAGGAGAAAAAACATGATTAAACTTGAAATGATTAAAATTAATAAATCTTTCTTCGGTGTTCAAGTTTTACATAATGTTTCCTTAAAAGTAAAAAAAGGCACGGTTCACGCTTTAATTGGTGAAAATGGTGCTGGTAAATCAACATTGATGAATGTATTAGGTGGTGTCCATCAACCAGATTCTGGTGTTATTAAAATTGATGGAAAAGAAACTGGAACATTAAATGTTAATGCTTCTGAAAAATTAGGCGTTGCATTTGTCCACCAAGAGATAAATCTATTTAACGATTTGAAGGTTTATGAAAATATCTTCATCAATAAGGAAATAACAAAATTTGGCTGTATTAATGCCAAAAAAATGATAGAAATGTCAAATAATTTGTTTAAACAATTGGGCGTTGATATTGACGCTAATGAATTAGTGGCAAACTTATCAACAGGTAAAAAACAATTACTTGAAATTTCTAAAGCATTGTTTGCTAACGCTGATTTGTTTATTTTAGACGAACCAACAACCGCATTATCAAATGAAGAAATCAATCACTTCTTTAATATTATCAATAACTTAAAAAAGCAAGGTAAAACATTTATTTTTATTTCACATAAAATGCCGGAAATTTTTAAATTATGTGATGAATATACCGTTTTAAGAAATGGATATTATATTTCAAGTGGAAAAATATCTGACACCACTCCAGAACAAGTCACCAAAGATATTGTAGGTCCTGGATATGAAAATGTTGATTTTTATAAACCAAGAAAACTTGGTGATGTTGTGCTAGAATTTGCTCATTATAATGGTCCAGGATTTCATGATATTAACTTAAAAGTTCGCCGTGGTGAAATAGTTGGTTTCACTGGTTTGCAAGGTGCTGGATCATCTGAATTAATGCAGACCATGTTTGGTGTCAACCATTCTAATGGCGGTGATGTTATTGTTTTAGGCAAAACTATAACAAATGATTCTATTAAAAACGTTATGCGTCACAAAGTCGGTATGGTTCCATCAAACAGAAAAGAAAATTCTGTTTTTGAGTCATTGAGTATTCTCGATAATACTTCTGTGGCTTCAAATAATGTTGAAAAAAATCCATTCTTTTCACCAGGAAAAGAAACAAAATTATACCAAATATATAAAAAGCAATTAAACATTAAAGCTTTATCATGTAATGATCTACTCGTTTCTCTTTCAGGCGGAAATCAACAAAAAGTTATTATTGGAAGATGGCTTAAAACAAACGCTGATATTTTATTATTAGATAATCCAACCCAAGGTATCGACGTTGGTGCAAAAGCGGAAATTTATAAATTACTATTGGAACTTGCTAATCAAGGTAAAACAATTATTTTTAATACCTTGGAAGTTCCTGAAATTATGAAATGTGCTGATAGATGTTGCGTCTTCTATCATGGCACAATCGAAAAGATTTTAAAACATGATGAAATTACTGAAGAAAAAGTCATGTTATATGCGACAAATGCAAATAAAACGGAGGTAGAAGCAAATGTCTAATCCATTTATTCGTCAAGACACTTATTTTAAAAATGGCGACAGTTTTAAAAGAAAAATCACTGGTAAGGAGTTTGGAAGGGGCCTTGGAAACTTTTTTAAGCGCAGTTGGTCTAGGGCAAACTTCATTTACATTTTCCTTGCTGTTTTGTTAATTTACTTTTTTTCAGCAATTAACACTTTCAATTGGAACTTGTTCACTAATATTTGGCTTTCATCAGTTACAATTGGTGTTATTGCTATCGGCATGGGCCTTATTATATTGCTCGGAGATATTGATTTATCTGTTGGTAGCATGTTTGCCTTTGCTGGCGGTATTGGGATTTTGGCTCACAACGCAGTTTATTCATCAACAGGTGATAATGGACTCGCATTTCTTGTCTGTTTAATTGCGTGTTTAGGTGTTGGCGTTGTTTGTGGTTTTATAAATGGTTTTTTCATCGGTTTATTAAAAATGCCATCTTTTATTGTGACATTAGCCACAATGTTGATATTTAGAAGTATTATTCAATATATTTTATCAATTCAAGTTGATCCTGTTACTGGTCAAAATATTTCTACTTTCCGTTTAACCGGATACACATCAACAACTGGAAACTGGCTGTATAACTTATATTTTACACAAGTTTTACAAATTTCCATGGTTACCATTATCTTTATAATTATTGGTATATTGGTTTGGTTAATGACTAAATATACAAAGTTTGGTCGTAAAATTTACGCTGTTGGTAGTAATGCAAAAGCAGCTGGTTTAGTTGGTATTAAATCTAGCTGGATTAAAGTAGCTGTTTTCTCAATTGCTGGCGGTTTAGTTGGTATTTCAAGCTTATTACAAATAGCAATGAGAGGTAATATCGACGCTGCTGCAACTGGTACTTCTTATGAATTATATGCCATTGCCTCAGTTGTATTAGGTGGTATCGCTATGAGCGGTGGTCGTGGTAGCATTCTTGGTGTTATTTTTGGTACGGCCGCATTCCAAACTATCGATAGAATTATTGCTGCCTTACACTTAAATCCAAACTTAAACGATACAATTAAAGGTGCAATTTTAATTATTGCAATCGCTTTACAAGTCGTTAAATTTTCCAAAGAAGATTTCGTTCGTTACTTACAAAAATTAAATCTTATTTATGTTCCTAATAAAGATTTGTTATTAGAATCTGAATATAAAACAAAAGTTGAAAATCTTGAAAAACTTTATACAAGTAAGATTAACAAAATTAATCATTCAACAAAATTAAGTGAAGAAGAAATCGTTTCTTCGATTAATTCTTTGCTTGATGAAAAAGAAACTAAATTAAAAGCATTGAAAGATAAATATGATGTTTTAATTGAAAAAGCTAGAATAACCGCTATTGTTCACGATGAAAAAGTAAGAATTAATGCTACTATTGCTAAGAAAAAACATGAAATTTTAAATCAAAAACAATACGATATTTATGTTTTAAAAAATAAAAAACAAGAAACCGCACCTTGGAAAGGTGAATATACTAAATTAGAGAAAAAATTAGTTTTAGAGCAAGTTAAATTTATAAATCAAACTAATAATGAAATTTTACATGCAAAAGCAAGAATCGGTATGGATCCTAAACAGATTGAACATTTACGCGAATTTACTTTAGGATATGCTAGTGATGCTGAAAAGGAAAAAATTAATACTGAGCATGATCAATTATTAAGTAAATACAATGCTTATCAAGCAAAAATTAATTCTCAAATTGAAAAAGAAAATACTTCTTTTGAAGCAAAATTATCTTCACTTGAACAAAAATATACTGCAAAACTTGAAAACGCACTTGCAGATGATAAAACAAATCATGATAAATATGAATCTTTACAACAGGCACTACAAGAAAAAGAAAATGCTAAACAAGCTTTAAAAGAACAAAAAGAAAACGATAAAGCTGCACGCAAAGCAGAAAAAGAAGCTCTTTTAGCTGAAAAAGATGCCAAACAGCAAGAACTAGAAAAAGAATTATCTGCTCGTCTTGAAAAAATTATTAAGAGCAGAAAATAATTTTTTGAAATTCTTCATTTAGATAAATTTAGTAAATTTATCAGACTTGTTCATATCATAATTACTTAAAATTATATTAAATTTGACGTTTTAATATTCTTAAAAAAGAAAAGGAGAGACTAAAATTATGAAACGTTATGAAGAAATTAAAAAGGTAGAATATTTAGGACCAAATAGTAAGGAACCATTTGCGTTTAAATATTATAATCCTGATGAAGTGATTCATGGAAAAAAGATGAGAGAGCATCTTAAATTTGCACTTTCTTATTGGCACACTATCAACTACAGCGGCACAGATATGTTTGGTGGTGATACGGAAGATAAGAACTTTAATGAAGCAGATTTAATGAAACGTTATAAGGCAAAAGCGGATTTTGCTTTCGATTTAATGGACAAATTATCAATTGACTATTATTGCTTCCATGATGTTGACGTTTATCCTTATGATCCAAACGATTTGAAAAAATCATTAAAAAACTTTAACGAAATTGTTGATTATTTAGAAGTGCTTCAAAAGAAACATAATAAAAAATTATTATGGGCTACTTCAAACAATTTTGGTGATAAAGCCTTTATGGCTGGTGCGGCAACTTCGCCAAACGCTGATGTATTTGCTCTTAGTGCTTTAAAAGTTAAAGCCACGATGGATGCAAATATCAGATTAGGTGGAACCGCTTACGTTTTCTGGGGTGGTAGAGAAGGATATGACACTTTATTAAATACCGATATGGGTTTAGAATTGGATAATATTGCAAAATTCTTTACTATGGCTCGCGATTATGCTCGAAGCAAAGGTTTTAAAGGTGATTTCTTGCTTGAACCAAAACCAAAAGAACCTACCAAACATCAATATGACTTTGACGTTGCAACATGTTGTAATTTCTTAAGAACATATAATTTGTTAGGCGATTTTAAAGTTAATATTGAAGCAAACCACGCTACTTTAGCTGGACATACTTTCGAACACGAATTAAGAACAGCACGTGTGAATGGTGTTTTTTCAAGTATTGATGCTAACCAAGGCGATCCAATGTTAGGCTGGGATACTGACCAATTCCCAACGAATATTTATGATACAATTTATTGTATGTATGAAGTTATCAAAGCTGGTGGATTTGTCAATGGTGGTCTTAATTTTGATGCAAAGACAAGAAGACAATCTAATACCTTTGAAGATATCTTATTAGCATATATTGCTGGTATGGATACATTTGCTTTAGGATTAAGATTAGCATACAAATTAATTGATGATGGTCGTATTGATGAATTCGTTAAAAACCGTTACGATTCATATAATCATGGTATCGGTTTAAAGATTAAAGAAAACAAAACTAATCTTGAAGAATTGGCAGATTATGCATTGAATAATCCAAATAAAGTTACAGTTGATAGTGGAAGACAAGAATATCTTGAATCCATTATTAATAACGTAATATTTGAAAAATAATATATTTAGAAAAAAATTATGAGTTATTACCTTGGCATAGATTTAGGAACTTCTTCCATCAAATTATCTTTAGCGGATGATAAAGGTAATATTTTAGATAGCGCATCAAAAGATTATCCGTTGTATCTTCCAAAAGAAAATTGGTCGGAGCAAGATCCTAATCTATGGTATAAGGCCATGTTATCTTGCTTTGATAAATTAAATGAAAAGCATGATTTAAAATTAGTAAAAAGTCTTTCTTTCAGCGGTCAAATGCATGGTATGGTGACATTGGATAAAGATGATAATGTAATAAGAAATGCAATTTTATGGAACGATTCTAGGACCACAGCACAAGTTGATTATTTAAATAATGTCATCGGCAAAGATAAGTTAATTCAGCACACATCAAATATTGCGCTATGCGGTTTTACTGCTCCGAAAGTTTTATGGCTTTGTGAAAATGAAAAATCTAATTTTGATAAAATTGCTAAAATAATGTTACCAAAAGACTATTTAGCTTATAAATTAAGTGGTGTATTTGCAAGTGATGTATCTGATTTAAGCGGCACTTTATATTTTGACGTCAAGAAGAATGATTATAGCGATTTTATGCTTGATATATTACATATTAATCGTAATATGTTACCAAAAATCTTTAATTCTTATGATGTTATTGGAACATTAAAAAATGATTTAGAAAAAATAACTCATCTTTCCAAAAACTGTAAGATTGTAATCGGTGGTGGAGATCAAGCCATTGGTGCAACTGGAACAAATACTTTAAAAGAAGGCGAAATTTCTTTATCTTTAGGTACTTCTGGAGTTGTTTTTGCTCCCGTCAATGAATATCGTTATGATAAACTTGGTCGAGTTCATTGCTTTAGACACACGACTGGTAAATTCCATCTGATGGGTTGTACTTTATGTGCGATGGGTTCATTAAAATGGTACATGGAAGATATATTAAAAACTAATGACTATTCTTTAATTAATCAATTAGATGATAATATTAGTGATATTTTATTTCTTCCTTATTTAATGGGGGAAAGATCTCCTATTAATGATCCTAGTGCATCAGGTTACTTATCTAATATCAAATTATCACACACTCGTCTTGATATATTAAAAGCAATTATCGAAGGTATATGTTTTAGTTTATATCATAATTATCAAGTCATGATTGGAGATGGTATAACAGCGAATTGTGCACGCGTAATAGGTGGTGGAACAAAATCTAAAAAAACACTTCAAATTCTCGCTGATATATTTGGAATTGAAATTAAAACTATCAATTCAAGCGATGGTGGTGCTTTGGGTGCCATTATATGTGCGATGGTTGGCGATGGTCTTTATAAAAATGTTGAAGAAGCTGGCTCATCCTTAATCAAAGATAAAGAAGTATTTTATCCTAATAAAGAGCGCCACACAAAATACGAATTAAAATTTAAAAAATATTTAGATTTATATTGCCGTAATAAAATTTAAAAATTAAAAGAAGAGCAAAACCTCCTTGTTTATGCATCTTTAAATATTGTTTCCGCTCTTCGAGATTCTTTTATAAGAGTGAATTCACTCTTTTTTTATGCATTTTATTTTAAAATTATGTGCAAAACTTGAACATTTTTATAATTTTTTGAGTTTATGGTAAATTAGTTAGTTAAAACTAACTTTTTTCTTTACATTTGCTTTTTATGGTGTAATATATCAATAGTTAGATATAACTAACCGAGGGGGATATATGCCAATTTCAATCGCACCTTTAAATAAAGAATTACGTGTTATTAGGGTATCAAGCGATCCAAAAATCAAAAAGCATTTGGAAAGTTTGGGCATCTTATTAAATTCCATAATTACAGTATTAAGTTCTGATAATGGGAATGTCATCATTGCCTTAAAAGATGGGCGACTTGCTTTAGATAGAAATATTGCAAGCAGTATATTTGTTTGCTAGTTAGGAGGACATATGCAAATTAGTTTAGACAAATTTAAAATCAAACAAAAAGGTATGATAGTTGCAGTTAAAGGAGAAGGTATAGTAAGAAAACGTCTTTTTGATATGGGCGTTACTCCTGGTGCAAGTGTCGTATTAGTAAAAAAAGCACCTTTAGGTGACCCACTTGAGATTACAATTAGGAATTATGAATTATCTTTAAGAAAAAGCGAGGCACAAAATATCATTTTAGAAACGGAGGATGAATTATGATTCGTGTCGCGTTAGCGGGTAACCCAAACTCTGGTAAAACTACTTTATTTAATTCTTTAACTGGTTCAACAGCACGTGTTGGTAACTGGCCTGGTGTTACAGTTGATAAAAAAGAAGGCGTATATAAAAAAGGAAAGGAAGAAGTCAATATCATTGACTTGCCTGGCATTTATTCTTTGTCCCCTTATACTCCTGAAGAAGTTATTGCAAGAAATTTTATAATAGATGAAAAACCTGATTGTATTATTAATATTGTTGATGCCACAAACTTAGAAAGAAACTTATATTTAACAAGTCAATTATTAGAGATGGATGTTCCTGTAGTTGTGGCCCTAAATATGATTGACGTCTTATCTAAAAATGAAGATAAAATCGATATTGATGGTTTAAGAAAAGAAATAGGTGTTCCTGTTGTAGCTATTTCTGCATTAAAGGAAGAAAATTTAAATACTTTAATGAATGAAGTTGTTACCACTAGCAAAGAAAAAAGATTAGGAACATCGATATTAAAAGGATGCAAAATTTATAGCATTATAGATAATGTTAAAAAACAATTAGATGAAAATGGTTTATTTTCAAGTTTGTTCCATGCGGTAAAATTAGTGGAAAATGATGAAATAGAAAAAAACATGCATCCTAAAGAATATGAATATGTTTTAAAAGAAAAAGAAAAGGTAAATGATCCGCTTTTTAGTAATGATTTAGAGGCAATAGTTGCTGATTATCGTTATAAATATATTCAAAAACATTTTTCATCAAAATTAACCAAATCATCAAGATTAATCAAAGTAAAAGATAAAAAAGGTAATCTTGTTGAAAAAGAAAAAGTATCTATTTCTGATAAAATCGATAAGGTTTTAACAAACCGTGTATTTGGTATATTAATTTTCGTTGTTATTTTGTTTTTTGTTTTCCATTTAACTTTTGGTGAAGACTTATTTTATTTGTCAGCAATGGGTGCTTTTAATGGCGTCCCTGAGGATTTTGCTTTAGCAAGTGGAACAACTTTTGAAGGAATATTGTTTTCTAGTGGCGGTATTCAATCGCCTGGTGTATTTTTACAAACTGTTTTGATTGGATTTACCGATTGGATTACTGGATTAATTGGTGATGGTCTTACTTTAGCGTGTGCTTCTAACTGGGCTACTGCATTTATATGTGATGGAATACTTGCAGGCATTTTCTCCGTTTTAAGTTTCTTACCACAAATTTTATTACTATTCTTATTCTTCTCTTTCTTAGAAGATTCAGGATATATGGCACGTGTTGCCTTTATTTTAGATCGTATTTTTAGAAGATTTGGTGTTTCTGGACGTGCGTTTATGCCAATGATTATGGGATTTGGTTGTTCGATTCCTGCAATGACTAATACACGTACCTTAGCAAATGAAAAAGAAAGAATTGCCACTATTAGGGTCATTCCATTTTTCTCCTGTAGTGCTAAATTACCAATTTTAACAGCGTGTGCTGGTGCTATTGTCAGCATGTTCGGTGTTAGTAATGCTGATTTAATTACACTTGGCATGTATTTTACCGGCATAATAGTGGCAATTATTGCTTTGTTAGTTATGAGAAACACAACCCTTAGAGGTGAAACTCCACCTTTTATTATGGAATTACCTGCCTATCACTGGCCTCAATTTAAATCTTTAATGATGCACTTATGGGATAAAGCGAAACACTTCGTTAAAAAAGCTTTTACTATTATTTTAATTTCTAACTTAGTAATTTGGTTTTTACAATCATTTACTCCATCATGGCAATACATCGAATATGTTGAGGGGGAAGGCTTTTTAACTAACTTAACAACAGATGATTCAATATTAGCTCAAATTGGAAAAATTATTCAGCCGCTATTTACACCATTAGGATTTGGTTCACAATTAGGTAATTTTGGCTGGGTATTTGCAGTTGGTGCAATTACTGGTTTAATTGCAAAAGAAAACGTTATTGCTACATTTGCAATGTTAGGTGCAGTTGTTTCTATTAGTATTGATCCATCAACACTACCAGGAACATTAGAAGCTATCGAAGGAGCAAGCGATGTCGCGATGATGGTTTTAGCAACAAATATTAATATTCCAGGAATATTAGCTTTTATCGTCTTTAATATGACGACTATTCCATGCTTTGCCGCGGTAGCGACTGCAAAGGCAGAACTTAAAAAAGGAACATTAAAATATACAATTATATTCTGGCTTGTAACTTCATTTATAATTAGTAGTGCCTTCTATTTAATTGGTACTTGGTGGTGGACACTATTTATTTATCTTGCCGTTATTGCAATATTTATTGTCGCTGTTTATTTCTACAATAAAAAACATCCAATTAAAAAAGGCGAATATTCAGGTGCTTAGTTATGATTGATATTATTATCATTATCTTAGGGATATGCTTATTTATAGGATTGATAATATATTTTGTTTATCAAATCAAAGCAAAAAAGAAAAATCCTTTTAATGATTGCGGATGCAACTGCACTAAAAATGATATTTTAAAACAATATCACAAAAAATATAAAAAACACGCTAAATAAAATAAGAAAAAGTCTATTGAGAAATAGGCTTTTTTTATAAATATATAAAATATTTTTTCTAATAGATGTATAATCTTTTATATGAGATGCCCTAAACAAATTGAAGATTTTACGTATTATCATAAAAAGCCAAATACGATATGCAAAGGTTTTTTATATACAACTTCCATTTTTGTTGATATCGATAATCCCGATAAAAAAAGATTAATTAGAGTATACTTACCTAGTGATTATGAATTTGATAATCCTAAAAAAAGATTTCCAGTTATGTATATGATGGATGGGAAAAATTTATTTGATGATTATACTTCATATGTTGGAGAATGGCATTGTGATGAAACCATCGAAAAACGTATTAAAAATAATAAAAAGTCTTTTATTATAGTGGGAATTGATTCAGCAAAAAAAGATATGGACCGCATGCAAGAAATGACACCAAAATCTACGCATTTACTCTATCATAAAAAAGAGGTTGAATTAGGTTATGCTGAGACATTAGCAAACTTTATCATTTTTAATTTAAAGCCACGAATCGATTCAATATTTTATACATTAAGCGATAAAAGCAATACCGCTATTGGCGGTTCGTCTATGGGAGGTTTATTTTCGTTTTATTTAGGAATGAAATTTAAAGAAAATATTGGCTTTTCGCTTTGTTTTTCTCCAGCTTTCATGGTTTATCAAAATAAATTTTTTAAGCATAAATTGAGCAAATATCATTTTAATAATGAAGAATATGGTCGTTTTTATTTTTATGTAGGCGGACAAGAATTTGAACATAGATTTGTTGATTTAACGTTTTATACTTACCGATATTTATTTTGTGAAGGTTTTAAGCATAATCAAGTTAAATTAGTTTTTGATTCTTCTTTAAAACATCACGAATCTTCTTGGTCAAAATATTATGAAGATGGTGTATCATATTGGTTGGATGATGATTATGAATATTAATTTTTTGTCTAGTTTAGAAAACATAACCCCAACAAGAAATTTTAATTTGACATATATTATCATTGATAGTGTTTTTCTTTGCGTTTTATTAGGCTTATTGATATATCAAAAGAAGTATATCACTGTCATTTGGGCCTTGTTTGGTGGAATATTATATTTTTTAGTCGACTATGGATATTTTTATTGGATCAGCGGTTCTAGAATTGTAACAGTCAATGGCGTTTCTAGTGAAGCTAATACCGCCCTTGTTTTATTGTGGATGTCTCTTAGTTATGGTATTACAAATTTTGCTTATATTTGGTTATGCCTAAAAAAAGATAAAAATCTAAAAGAATATTTATTTATGATTATTATTTGGTGGTTAGTTGCACCTTCTATTGCCTCGTTAGGTGGTGAAAATAATATACAAACTTTTAGAACAACTGGTCAATATCATGGTTATATGGCTTTGATACTTATTGTCGGTTATATGATTTTAATCATTTATAATATTGTAAATAAAAAGAAGATGATTAACATTTTACATTTAAATTTAATAGGCATAAGCGTTCAATTTGCTTGGGAATTTGCGTTACTTGTTAATTCAATTAGACCAATAAACGAACATTCTTTAACTACTATGCTCGTAAATAGTATTATTGAAACAAATTTAGGCATGCCGTATATTTATTTCATCTTTATTGCAATATATTCATATTATAATGATGATTTTACAAAAGCTATCGATTTTAAAGATCCTTATTCAAAAGTTATATCTAGAAGCGATTCTTAAAATATTTTTTCTTCAAAATTGCAAATGTTTCATCGCTTAAATCGTGTTCAATTAAACAAGCATCGCGTGCCGCGATTTCTTCGCTGACGCCTAAATCTAAAAGCCACTTTGAAATAAGTTTGTGACGTTCATAAATTTTATTTGCGATTTCATATCCTTTATCAGTAAGAGTTATTACGCTAGTATGAGGTTCGACATTAATTAGTTCTTGTTCTTTTAATTTTTTTAGTGCCACCGAAACACTCGCCTTGCTAAAAGACATGTCTTTTGCAATATCGATGGCACGTATATCATTTTTCTTATGTTTTTCTTGTAACATAAGAATTCTTTCTAAGTAATCTTCGCTTGATTCAAATTTGTGGTTCATATTATTTACCAATTGAGTGCAAAAAATGTTGTTGCAAAAAAGAATTTGCCAAATACATATTTATTGCATGCACTTTCTGTCAATGTAATTATTTGATTATTTATTTCATCATAATCTAAGTCTTCGCTCATAGCAGGGCCTTTTAAAGTTTTATCGTACTCATCAAGAAAATATACAGGTGTTCCATTAAATTCTTCATTTGATGGCTTTATGCTGCTACTATTGTAATAATAAAAAATGGAATCAGTTAAACCATAAGATGTTGAAAGAATAATGTCACCATTATTTTTAACAGCAAATCCTTGCACTTTGTTTCTTATGGAGTATATTATTTCTGGTTTTGGAGGAGATGAAGTAGATGTGGTGAAATCGCTAATATTATATTTCGAACAAATAGCGTAATATGTTCCATCATCTGTTTCAAATTCGTGATTTTCAATTACATAAGCTCCGCCATCATGAAATTCACCAACATATAAATAATTGTCATTGGTAAACACAAAACTTGCAGCATTATTTACTTTGATACCATCTCCAATATCTATTGCATTATCAGCATTTAACAAGTCATCTAGTTGTACTATATAAATTCTTTCATTGTTTGCAATAAATACATTATTTCCAGTTGTAGCTATTCCGCCCACGTGTCCTAAAAAATCTTCACCATTTTTAATAAGAGAAACATAGCGTGATTCGTTTTCCTTATTTGTAATATAAATTCTACTATTTGTGTGATCCGACATATAACCAGATATCATATATATGCCTTTTTCTTCATTTACACATATTCCTTGTGGAACAAAATTGTCATTTAATCCTGGGAGTGTTGCAATATCTTCCTTAACCGCATAAAATTCTGAATAAATGCCGTACTTTAAAATGTTAAGACCACCAGAAACAACACTCACTAGACCAAGTATGCTAGCAATGATTATTAATGGAATTTTATAAATTAAACTTTTTTTACTCTTTTTCATTTTCCAGACATATTATACCATTTATCATCGCAATGTAAAAAATGTTTGAAATAAAATATTGTTAATGGTTAAATAATAGATAGTATAAATCCTAATGTACTTAATAATTTTTTAGGAAAGGAGTTGTTTGATTTTAATCAAACGTTTAGGAAAATTGCATATGAAAAAGAAATTAGCGATTTTTGGTGCGGTATGCGGTGTTGCTATCGTCGGTATAGTTGCAGCAGCATGCTCGTTTACGCCCAAAACCTCTCTTTTATCAGACGATAATTATCGTGGGGTAGTTGAAGAAACTGGTTTAAAGAGAATTTATGTCGTCTTAAATGACGAAACATGGTCTCATGATTCAGTGGATGGAGACCTTTGGATTTATGCCGAGGAAAATGATGCTCTTGACGATGAACCAATTAGCACAATCGAAGGTGGCTATAATGATGCTCCAAAAATGCATTTAATTGGTCGCAGTAGCGATGGAAGCCGTGATGATGGATATGGCTATGGTCTTTACTATTTTGATTTGAAAAATGAATATAACTATATTCAAATCAAAAATTTTGCTGGTGAATGGCAGGATGGCTATAACGCAAAACAAACCGCAAAAACATCTTTAGGAATGGGTAGTGAATATAACGCCCTTTGGATTGAAAAAGGCGAAGATGAAACAGCTGTTCGTAATATTAATTTTGGTTATGTCCCAGCATTAACTAGCGAACAACTTGCTCATGTTTTATCACATGAATTTATCGATTCTTGTTCACCAAATGTCCATAATGGTTATGGTGCTTGGAAACAATTAGAAAAGATCTTTATTAGCCAAAATCTTGGTGATATTGATATGGACACCGTTGTTGATGCAGGCGAAACTGTTGGCGAAAAACCTCTTCAAACAACATTAGGTGAATTAATTAATGCTTTAGCGGTTAGATCTGGCAATGTTGCTCCAGAATATCTTGTTTTATATTTTGAAGATGCTTCTTGGTGGCAAGGCTATAATGTTTCAACCTCAATTTATGCTTATGGACCAAACGATGCTAATAATGGTGCTTGGCCAGGTGTTGTTATGACTCATTTGCGCTATGATTCAGATACAAGTCATAATTTTTGGGGTATTAGATTAGATGTTAGTTTATACACTAATATTCAGTTCGTGCGTGCTGGATATAATAATGGTATTTTAGAAGATTGGAATGCTAGAACGGCTGATTTAAGTTTGGCAGATATTCCTTCTGGCATGAATATGTATTCAATTGTTAATAGCACTGCATCTTGGTATGACAATAATCCTGATAATGTTGTTCCTGGTAACTGGACAGCATATGTTGGATAATAAAGTTAAAATTAACATTATTGTTTCTCTTTTCTAAAAGCGTGGGCGACCACGCTTTTAAAATTTTCTTGTATATGCATAAATTATTATTATAATTTAAAGCATGGGAAGAGTTAAGGCGGAGACGCCATTTGTTGATGCACTTAAAAATTATGTAAATGAAGGTATTTCTCCTTTTGATGTACCTGGTCATCACATGGGAAATATTAAAAATAAAATGACCGATTTAGTGGGTCAAATAGTATATAAATGTGATGTAAATGCACCAGTTGGTTTAGATAATTTAGCACATCCTGATGGCGTTATTTTACAAAGCGAAGAGTTAATGGCAAAAGCTTGCCATGCAGATAATTCTTTTTTTCTTATTAATGGAACTACTAGTGGTTTGCAGGCTGCTATTTTAAGTATTTGCCGTCCAAATGATAAAATCATATTGCCAAGAAATGTCCATAAATCTATTACAAATTCTCTTGTTTTAAGTGGTGCTATACCAATTTATATTAATCCTGATATTGATGCAAATATTGAAATAGCAAATCAACCAACATTGCAAGATTATAAAAAAGCGATGATACGTTATCCAAGTGCAAAAGCGGTAGTGGTTATAAATCCAACTTATTTTGGAGTAATTTTAGATTTAAAAAAACTTGTTGAAATGGCTCACGAACATAACATGTTAGTCATTGTTGATGAAGCTCATGGCGCACATTATTATTTTAGTGATTCTAATCCTATTAATGCGATGGAAGCAAACGCTGATATAAGCGCTGTTTCATTTCATAAAACCGGAGGCAGTTTAACGCAATCTAGCGTATTGCTTACCAAAGGAAACAAGGTTAATAATATCAAAATAAGAGAAACACTCAATTTACTAAACACCACGTCTCCATCATCATTATTGCTCGCTAGTTTAGATGCTGCACGAGCGTGGATGGAAGAAAATGGTGCTGAATCTGTTGAAAACATAATTAAATTAAGCGAATATGCTTTTGATAAAATTAATCAAATCGATGGTTTTATAGTACGTGGTAAAGATTATTTTAAATCGCGCGGATGTTTTAATTACGATAAGACAAAACTTTTAATTGAATTAGATCGTTTAGATTTGAATGGTTATGAAGTATATCGATTATTAAAAAATGATTATCATATTCAAATAGAACTTGCTGAGACATATGTTATTTTATGTATTTTAGCATTAGGAAACACTAAAACTCATATCGATAATTTTGTTAAAGCATTAAAAGATATATCAAAACACCATTTCCATAAAAATTTAAGTTATCCGGTACACAATTTTAACTTCGAATATGGCTACATGATAACTAGACCCCGTACTGCTTATTTTGCACCAACACAAACTGTTTCACTTGATAATGCACTTAATCATATATGCAAGGAATCAATTATGATTTACCCTCCAGGAATACCTATAATTTTGCCTGGTGAAGTTTTTACAAAAGATATTATTAATCAAATTAAGGATGGTTCAAAAAAAGGATGCCGTTTATTATCAAACCATAATGATGGATATCAGGTTGATATTATAGATGAAAATAAATGGAAGAGATTTCCATATTATCAAAAAAAATTACAGGATTATGTTGTTAAAAGAAAAACGACCCCTCGCGGTGATGAGTTTTATTTACCATTTGAAGGCGATGAACATGATGGGTGTATTATTTTATTGCCTTATCGTAAAGATGTTTGGACAAATAAAGGGAAAGATGCTTTAAAAGAATTTTTAAATGTAATAAAAAGCATTTCTAAATATGAACATGTTTATGTTGGCATCGACCCTAGTGTTTATAATAAATATTTGCCGTTAGTGAAGAATTTTACTAGTGTTAGTGTTTTAAAAATAAAATATAACGATGCTTGGGCTAGAGATAATACACTAATTTTCTTAAAAAATGCTCAAGGACAAATTAGAAGTGTCGATTTTCGTTTTAATGCTTGGGGTGGAGAATATAATGGCTTATATTCTAATTATCAAGACGACGATAATCTTGGTAAAGTTTTGTCAAAAAAATTAAACATCGATTCTTATTACATTAATAATTTTGTTTTAGAAGGTGGTTCTATTGCATATGATGGGAACAAAACTTTATTTGTGACAGAAGCATGCTTGTTATCCAAAGGTAGAAATCCTCAATTTAACAAAAACGAAATTGAAGAAATTTTAAAAATAAACTTAAATGTTTCACAAATAATTTGGTTACCACACGGTATATTAAATGACGAAACTGACGAGCATATTGATAATTTTATAGCTTTTAAAGATCAACATACTATCTTATTAGCGTGGGCTAATGCTAATGATAAAAAACAATATTTAGTTTGTCAAAAAGCATATAAAATTTTAAGTAACGCTAGGGATATTGATGGTAATCCATACAATATAATTAAAGTAAAATTACCAAGTAAAATTCGTATTTCTAAAAAGCAAGCAAATGCCATAAAAAAAGATAAATACAATGCAAAACCTCGCTTATTTAACGAAATTTTACAAGGAAGCTACATTAATTTTTATCAAGGTAAAGATTTTGTTATTCTTCCACAATTTGATGTTAAACAAGATGAATTAGTTATAAAACAATTTAAAAATATTTTTCCTAATAAAACAATAATCCCTATAAAAACTGTTAATATATTAATAGGTGGTGGTAATATTCATTGTATTACCATGCAAATTCCAAAGAAAGGAAATTAATGTATGCGAAAAATAAAAGTTTGTGCAGTTCAATTTGCTTGTAGTAGTAATATAAAGCAAAATATCAAAAAGGCCGATGAAATGGTTCATGTAGCGTGTCAAAATGGCGCTAACATAGTTTTATTACAAGAACTATTTTCTAACATATATTTTTGTCAAATTGAAAACTATGATTTCTTTTCTCTAGCCGAAGATGTTAACAATAGTATATTGATCAAACACTATCAACAAATTGCAAAAAAATATCATGTTGTTTTACCAATTTCTTTTTTTGAAAAAGATAATAATTGTTATTTTAATTCTTTAGTGGTAATTGATGCTGATGGAAAGATTCTTGGGTTATATCGCAAATCGCATATCCCTACTGGTCAATGTTATGAGGAAAAGTTTTATTTTGCTCCTGGGGATACTGGTTTTAAGATTTTTAATACTAAATATGGAAAAATTGGTGTTGCAATATGTTGGGACCAATGGTTTAGCGAATGTGCAAGAATCATGACACTTCAAGGTGCTGAAATATTGTTTTATCCAACCGCGATTGGAAGTGAGCCAGTTTTAGATAAAGATAGCAAAAATCATTGGCAAAATGTCATGATAGGCCATGCTGCCGCCAATATAATACCAGTTGTTGCATCAAATAGAATTGGTGAAGAAAAAATCGGAAATTCATCAATGACATTTTTTGGCTCATCTTTTATTTGTGACGAATTTGGAAATGTTAAAAAACAATTAAATAGTGTAGATGAAGGTTACATTATAGAGGAATTTGATTTAGATGAAGTTAATAAACATCGTTATTCATGGGGAATTTTTAGAGATAGACGCGTGGATTTATATGGTGATATTCTAAAAATGAGTATTAAAAAATAAAAAGGAGATATTTATTTATATGCACAAGGAAGAACTACTTGTTAAATCAACTGAAGTAGATGAATTAAAGAAATTAAGAATATCTTCGTTTTTTAGAATGTTTCAAGATGTATCTGTTGCCGCTGTTGAAGAAATTGGGAAAGGAAATTCTTTTAACGAATCAAAAGGATTAATTTGGGTTGTAACACGAGCGGACGTGAAAATTTATCGCATGCCTGATTATTTAGAACCTATAACTTTTTATACTTATCCTTCTCCTACATTACGTTTTATTTATCCTAGACATTTTTTAGTTGTTGATAAAAACAACCAACCAATAATCCGCATGGTTACAACTTGGGCCCTTTTAGATGATAAAACAAGAAAGATAGCAACATTAAAAGAAGGCGAATTTAATTTAGAATTTGAAAGTCACGATGGTGAACTTCCATTACCAAAAAAAATTGATATTCCTTTAGGAGAACTTAAAAAAGAAGTTACAATTTCATATACTGATTGCGATTTAAATAGACATTTAAATAACACCCGATATATCGATTATATTATGGATTTGCATGATTCTGATTTTTATTTAACACATGAAATTACAAATTTTAGAATTGACTATATGTTAGAAGTTAAAGAAAAACAAAATTTGAAATTATATGAAACTTTTTCAAATAATATTTCTTCTGTAACAGGTATAGTGGATGAAAAAGTAGTATTTCAAGCAGTAATAAATTTTAAAGATGTAAAAAAAGATGAAAAATAAAGATATTTTTGAAAAATTGACATCAGAAGAAAAGATTTCGCTTTTCGATGGTCTAAATGTTTGGCAAACACGCCCTATCAATCGTTTAAAAATTAAAAGTGTTTGGATGAGCGATGGCCCACATGGAATTAGAAAAGAAATTATTGAAAATGGTAATGTCAGTGTAATTAAAAACATAGTATATCCGACTGCAGCATTGGTTAGTTGTAGTTTTGATGAAAACATCGCTTATTTATTTGGAAAAAGTATCGCTAATGATGCTTTTAATAATGATGTTAATTTGATATTAGGTCCTGGATTAAATATCAAACGTCATCCTTTAGGAGGACGAAATTTTGAATATTTTAGTGAAGATCCATACTTAAATGGAGTTTTAGGGTATAGTTACGTAAATGGAGCGAAAAGTGAAAATGTTGATTGCTGTTTAAAACATTATGCATTAAATTCTCAAGAAACAAATCGGTTTGTTTATAGTAGCGATGCGGATTTACACACTCTTTATGATTTATATTTATTCCCGTTTTATTTAGCGATAAAAAATAGCGATGTCGCTGCAGTTATGTCAGCGTATAATCGTGTCAACGGCATTTATTGTGGCGAAAATAAATTTTTGCTAGATGATGTTTTAAGAAATAAATTCGCTTTCAAAGGAATGGTGGTTACTGATTGGGGCGCCCTAAATGATCCTATCGATTCATTTAAAAATGGTTTAAATTTAGTTATGCCTGGAAATAACAAATATGTTTTGGATGCCATAAATAAAGCATATCGAAATAAATGCATAACAGATTATGAAATTGATAAAGCTATTGAGCCAACTTTTGATTTTATAATGAAACATCAAGATATTGATAAAAGTAAATTCCAATACAATTTGCAAGAAAACATTAATAATGCATATAAAATTGCTAGTGAATCAATTGTTTTAGCAAAAAATGAAAAAGAAATTTTACCTTTAAATAAAAACGAAAAAATTGGAATAATAGGTCAATTTGCAAAAAATATTCATGTTCAAGGTGGAGGTTCTAGTAAAATTAATCCCATTTATTTGGAACAAATTTTAAATGTTATGGATGACAATAAGTATCCATATGACTATGCGGATGGATATGATATTAGTTCTCAATCAACGAACGAAAATCTAATTAATCAAGCTATTGAAGTTGCTAAAAAATCCGATAAGATTGTGGTTTTTCTTGGTTTGTTTGATGATTTAGAAACAGAAGGAGAAGATAAAATTTCTATGAGCCTTCCTTCCTTCATGCCAGATTTAATTGATAAATTATATGAATTTAATAAAAATATTGTTTGTGTTATATTTGCCGGTTCTCCTGTTGAATTACCATTTTATGATAAAGTCAACGCAATCGTCTTACCATATTTATGTGGATGTAAAGGTTCGAGTGCGTTAGTGGATATCCTTTATGGTGATGTCAACCCAAGCGGACATCTATCAGAAACTTGGCCATTTGATATTGCCTCAACTTATTTAGGAAATGATTTCCCATCTAAAAATAAATATATTCCTTACAAAGAAGGATTATATGTTGGGTACCGCTACTATGATGGCTTTAATAAAGATGTTAGATTTTGTTTTGGCCATGGATTGACATATAGCAAATTTAGTTATTCTGATTTCAAAATTGATGGAAATCAACTATCTTTTAAGATTGAAAATTTATCTAAAATCGATGGTAAAACATTAGTGCAGTTATACGTAAAAGATGACGTAAACAATTTTAAACAATTAAAATATTTTAAGAAAATTTTTGTTAGTGCAAATAAAAGCGTCGATGTAAAAATCATGTTAAACGATGAGATGTTTTCTTCTTATGATGATGAAATTAAATTCTATAACGTAAAGAAAGGAAAATATAAAATTTATCTTGGCGAATCAATCGACAATATTTATTATTCTTTTGATTATGAGATAAAAGAGGGTTCTATAAATTATAAATATAATATCAATATGCAAATTGATTCGAAAATTTCTATTGATAATTCCAAAAAACCAAATTTTGATATGAACTCATCGCTGAATGATTTTAAATCAACCAGAATGGGGAGATTTATAAATAAAATATTCGCTAAGGAGTTCAATAAAAGATTTAAAGATGACGATCCAAATAAGGAGATGATGTTTAATCAAATGATGAATACGCCATTAAGAGGTGTGATAAACTACGCTAATAGCAAAACATTTGATATGCGTTTAGGTCATTTAATAGTGGATATATTGAATGGAAAATATTTAAAAGGCATTAAAAATTATTTTAAAAAGTAAATTTATTATTCATAATTTGATATAATCAAAGTATGATTGAAATTAAAAATTTAAAACTCATAGACATTGACGATGTGTTTAACAAAAAATTCGAATCTAATGTCGTTAACATTAAAAAGGAAGATGAAATTTTCTTTAATATTTTGAATTTTAAAAATAATGGAATAGCCGATGGACAAATTTTAATTGATGATAAGTCTTTAAATATTTATGCAGATAAAGAAAAATGTCTTTATGATTTAAAAATTAATTTTAATGGTATTAGTTTTGATGCTTTCTTTGATTTACAATTAAAATTAAACAACAAAGAAATAGCCAATATCAAAAGAAATTTGTTACAAATTAAAAAAAACGATAAAGTTTTAAATGAAAAAGTTCTAGATGTTATTGATTTATTGGTAAAAAATAATGTTCTTTATATAACAATTAATTTGAATTATGGAAATAATTTAGATTTTTTGGATCAATTAACTAGTCATCGTAATTCGAGTTTGAATGTTGTTGCTTTAGATAAAACATTTGTAAAAAATGAAGCCGCAATTGTTGATGAAAAAAAGATTGGAAATACTAATTTAAAAAATGAGATAAATTTTAAATTCATGATCAAGAATATATATTCTAATTTTATTTTCTATATATTATTTTCGGTTTTTCTTGGTGTGTGTAGTTTTCCATGCATTCAATTTATTAGAAATGATAATGCTATAATTGGTTCTTTTTTATTAATCGTTTCCTTGTTATTTTTGCTTTTAAATTTCTATATTTTGTATTTAAATTTTGATTTTTTAAAAAAATATAATTTTTCAAAAAAATACACAATTTACATGGTTTTAATTGAAATTTGCTGTTTTTTAGTTGGCTTTAGCATTGGTTATTTGATTGATTTTGCTTTCCATTCTTTTGGCATCTTTATTAATTTTAAACAATTTGAGCTCGCTGATTATATTTATTCGATTGTTATTTTTGCCATATCTTTTATATCACCTATTTGTTCTTTCCTTATATACAAAGTTTTTCAATTTTTCAAAAAACTATTTTTAAAAAATAACATCGATAATGGAGGCAGCATTAATGAATAATCACCTCTTTTTAAAATGGATTGGACACGCTTGTTTTTTATTAGACGATGGTCACTGTAAAGTTTGTTTTGATCCATATAAAAATGGAAGTGTTGACAATTTAATTTTCCCAAGTGGAATAAACACAAATTATTTGTTCGTTAGCCATGAGCATGATGATCACAACAATCGCGAAGACGTTGTTCAATTATTAAATAAAGTTGAAGACTTAGACGTTAAAATAATTAATATTCCACATGATAATGCTGGTGGAAAGTTACGTGGTATGAACAAAATTCATATTGTTTATATGTCTAATTATAAGATAGTTCATTTCGGGGATATTGGATGTGAATTGACTAATCAAATGATAGAACAATTAAAAGATGCAGATTTAGTTTTAATACCAATTAATGGATTTTTCACTATCGATTATAAACAAGCCTATGATATTTTTATGAAAATTAATCCGCGTATATTAATACCAATGCATTATTATTACAATAATACAGGTTATTTTGACAATAACCAAATCTTTAAATTTATTAACATTGCTAAAAATGAAATAACATTTATTAAAGGCAAAATGATTGATATTCAACAGTATGTAGAACCAAATAAATCCAAAATACTTATTCTAGATTGTGACAATTTAAAGGAGAATTAGCTATGAAAATTTTGTTAAAAAATGCTCGAATTTTAACAATGAATGACGGGGATAATATTTTTGATGGTGATATACTCATAAACGACAATATTATAGAAAAAATAGGAAAAGAAATTGTTGTTAAAAATGTTGATCAAATTATTGATTGTGATGGCAATTTATTAATGCCGGGATTTAAAAATGCTCATACACATAGTGCTATGTCATTTGCACGTTCTTGTAGCGATGATTTACCTTTAGATAAATGGCTTAATGATTGTATATTTCCTATGGAAGATAAACTTTCTGCTGATGATCAATATTATTTGAGCAAAATATCGATTTTAGAATATTTATCAAGTGGGATTACTGCGTGCTTTGATATGTATTATAATCCACTTGAAATGATGAAGGCTTCTCTTGAATATGGTTTTAGAACAGTTTTGTTAGGAACAATATCAGATTTTAGAGAATCAGTGAAAGAAATGGTGGAGGCCTATAATTATATTAATAGCCAAAACAATAATCTTGTTAAATATGAGATGGGGTTTCACGCTGAATACACTGCAAGTGATGAAATGTTAAAAGAATTAGCGGGTGCTTCAAAAAAACTACATGCAAAAATTTTTACACACTCTTCGGAAACTTATAAAGAAGTCGAAGAATGTAAAAAACGTCATAATGGATTAACACCAGTTGAATATATGGAATCTTTAGGGTTATTAGATAATGGTGGAGGAATATTCCATGGTGTTGTTTTATCTGATAACGATATTAAAATTTTAAAAAGATACAATATTGGTGTTGTTAGTTGTCCTGGCAGCAATTCTAAATTGGCATCAGGAATTGCACCATTAAGCAAATATAAAGATGAAAATGTGTTGCTTGGATTAGGAACGGATGGTGCTGGGTCTAATAATTGTCTTGATATGTTTTATGAAATGCATTTGGCAAGCGTCTTGCAAAAACTTTTGTATAAAGATCCGACTAAAGGTGATGCTTTTGATATTTTAAAAATGGCTACTATTGGAAGTGCTAAAATCATGGGTTTAGACAACTGCGATGTTTTAAAGGAAGGAAAATATGCTGATATAATCATGATAGATTTAAAACAACCAAATATGCAGCCTATTAATAATATTGCAAAAAATCTTGTCTATAGCGGATCAAAATCAAATATTAAAATGACGATGATTAACGGCAAGGTTTTATATATGGATGGTAAATATTTTGTCGATGATGACCTCGAAAAACTTTATAAAAAATGTCAAGAAATAACAAATTATTTAAAATCAACTAATTAA
The DNA here is from genome assembly GCA_944358985.1 of uncultured Bacilli bacterium. Lineage (GTDB taxonomy): Bacteria > Bacillota_I > Bacilli_A > RFN20 > CAG-826 > CAJOOD01. Next base: position 28,372 of record CALVSI010000008.1, read on the forward strand.
AGTGCATAAGTTTGTAAAAAAGTTTCCAAAATTTTATTATGATATTTGCTAGCGTATTCTTGTTTCCAGGAATATGAATTTTCATAAATATTTATTTCGTTTTCATCTAAAACCTTATTTTCAAGAATATATTCATTTTTATTTTCTAAATTAGCAAAAAATGGTAAATTATTTATTCTTTTATTTGTGTAGTATGTTCTAGTTATCTGATATTCATCATTAACTTTGCTTATTTTGTCATTAAAATACACACACATATCTTTTATTTGTCCATTTTCCCAATATTGGTAAGTTGGAACAAAACCGCGATCGTAGCCAAAAATTGTATTTTCAGCATTACTTAAAAAATATTCGTTAACAAATTTTCTATAATTTTCATTATCAGAATTTTTAATTCCATTTTCTAAAAGCAAACCTTCAACTTCTAAATCTATTACATACATTTTGGTTTTAAAATTATTTTCATTTGAGAATGGATATAAGACGTTTGGAAAAGAATATGAACAATCAGGACAGCTCGACCATGTATATCCTATAAGAAATGTTTCATCGTTTTTGATTGTGTCTAAATATTGTTCATCGATGTAGTAATAGTTTGGTTTATTGCAATATTCTTCAATTACTTTTAATAATTCATCGCGGCTTTTAAAAAGCGGATGTACATTGCTAGTGTTATAATCGATATGTTCTTTAATTTTACCTTCTTCGACAAAGCATAAACTTGGTCGGTCATTAAAAATAGGGAAGTTCCATGGATTTCCATAAGACATGAATTGAGAATAGGATATTTTATATATTTGATAATGATAAGTATTAACAACATTATCGATAACATCCTCAAATGTTGTCCAGCAACCGCATGTGGAATTATCTCCTGGATAAACAACAACAATCATGTTTTCATTATCTGCCATTTTTGGTGATAACTGATCGTATGTTATCTTGATTGCATTTTCGATATAAGTTCCAAAAGTTAATGAAATTTTATCATCAGTTTTGTCACATGATGTAGCAAGCAAACTCGCACAAAGTATTGGTAATAAAAACAAACTTTTTTTTCTCATGTTTTTCATTATAATTTTTTTTAAAAACACATACAATAAAAATCATTAAAATTTGTTACTATTTTTATAATTTTTTTAAAAAATTTATTTTGGAAAAAAGTTAGATTGAAAGTAATAAATTTCATTTTCAAATCTATTTTTTTCTAATTATATTTTCTTTTTTAAAAAAAATGTTTGTTTTTTTTGAAAATTATTTATATTATTTGTTTCGTTAGTTAATAAAAAAATCTAACTGGTTTTTTATCTTTGTGAAGGAGATTTTTTATGGAAGAGAATAATAAGATTATTAGTCTATCACACGTTAGTAAAGTTTATGATGGCGTGACTGTTGTCGATGATTTTAATCTCGATATTACCAAAGGTGAATTTGTTACTTTTCTGGGTCCATCTGGATGTGGAAAAACGACCACTCTCCGTATGATCGCTGGATTTGAAACTCCAAGCGAAGGCAGTATACTTCTAAATGGAAATGATATAACGAAGTTACCACCTTATAAAAGACCGGTTAATACTGTTTTCCAACGTTATGCATTATTTCCTCATTTGGATGTTTATGATAATGTTGCTTTTGGATTAAAACTTAAGAAAGTTCCTGTTACATATACAACAAAAAAAGGCATTACAAAAACTAAACTTAAACATTTATCAAGTAAAGTTATTGATGAAAAAGTTGCTCGTGCTTTAAAGATTGTTGACCTAGAAGAATTAGAGGATCGTGATATTTCAACTTTAAGTGGTGGCCAACAACAACGTGTCGCTATTGCTCGAGCTATTGTTAATGAACCTGAAATTTTGTTGTTAGATGAACCTCTTGGCGCTCTTGATTTAAAAATGAGAAAAGAAATGCAGTTAGAATTAAAAGCTATGCACGATAAACTTGGAATAACTTTTATCTATGTCACACACGACCAAGAAGAAGCTCTTACAATGTCAGATACTATTGTAGTTATGAAAGCTGGACAAATTCAACAAGTTGGCACTCCTAAAGATATTTATAATGAACCAAATAATGCTTATGTTGCTAATTTTATTGGTGAAAGCAATATTTATAACGCTACAATGATGAAAAAGAAAGTCGTTAGATTTTTAGGTGCTAATTTTAATTGCGTAGATGATTTTCCAGTTAATGAAAAAGTTGATGTCGTTATTCGTCCTGAAGATGTTGAACTTAAAAGAATTGGGAAAGATGGTAATATTACTGCTGAAATTAAAGAAAAATACAAAGAAAAACTTATTGGTATTGTTGATTCTAAAGTTTTTAAGGGAATCCACTTTGAATACATTGTTTTAAAAGGCAAAAATGAAATTGTTGTTCAAGATACAAAAGAATTCAATGTCGGTGATGTTGTTTTAATCAATATTGGACCAAATGAGATTCATATTATGAAAAAAGAGTTAACGACAAACGTATTTACCGATGCTTATATTGATAAAAATAATAAACTTATTATCTCAGATTGCACATTTGATTGCGAATTGACTCAATTATTAAGCGATTCACATCTTGATGAAAATGGATATTTAATAGGACCAGATAATAAAAAATATGATTTAAAAGACGCTGATGTTTTTGTAGAGATTGGATTATCTGATATTGAAATTTTAGATCACAACCCAAACGAAGATGAAAATATTGGCGAAATTATTTCTATTGTTTATAAAGGTGACCATTATCAATATCTAATCAGAACAAAGGAAGAAGAAGATTTCGTTTGCGATAGCGATTATGCCTTTAACGAAAATGATATTGTTTCAATAAATGTTTTGCCAAAGAACATTAAATTAACTCTTAAAGGAAGCATTACAAAATATGAAGTCGAATAGTACGGCTATACAAAGGGTAGCAAATAAAAAACCTCACGTTGTTTTATTTCAAAGAAAATATTTATGTATACCATATTCTATTTTTCTTATTCTTTTTATCATTATACCAATTCTTTTAATAGTTTATTATGCTTTTAGTGACGCTACTGGAGCTTTTTCTTTTGATGCATTGGTCGGTTTTTTTACCACTTGGACTAAAATCAATGTTTTATTCATATCGATTTTTATCGCATTGCAAACTACACTGATTTGTTTGCTTATTGGCTATCCACTAGCGTATTTTTTAGCGGATAAAAAGGTCAATAAAAATGCTGTTTTGGTAACTTTATTTATTGCACCGATGTGGATAAATTTTGTTTTAAGAACTGGTGCAACCAGAGACTTATTAACATGGATGAATATCAATGGAGGAAATTATCCTTATTTGGCTACTCTTATCGGCATGACTTATAATTATTTGCCTTTTGTCATCTTGCCATTATATACGACCATGCTTAAATTGGATCGTAGTCAAATCGAGGCCGCATCTGATTTGGGTGCAAATCCTTTCCAAGTTTTTATAAAAAATATTTTGCCACAATCTGTGCCTGGAATTGTTTCTGCTATTACAATGACATTTATGCCAACTATGTCAAGTTATGTAATCAGCGACACTTTAAGTGAGGGGAAAATCACTTTATTAGGCAATTATATTTATCTAGATTTTTCTAATACTGCTTGGAATGACGGTTCGTTTATGGCGTTAATTATGCTCGTGATAGTAGGAATCTCAATGTTGTTTACGCGTAATAAAGAAAATCAAGACTCAAAAGGAGGTGCAACATGGTAAAAAAGATATTTGGACAAATTTATATTTGGCTAATCTTAATTATTATGTATTTACCTATTTTAATTTTGATGGCTTTTTCATTCACTGATGCTGTTTACGTTGGTCAATGGAATGGATTTACTTTTGATTTGTATCCTGCATTATTTCAAAATAAAGAAATCATGATTGCTTTAGGAAATACGATAATTATAGCAATTACTAGTGCTCTTGTTTCAACTTTGCTTGGTACAAGCGGTGCAATTGGAGCTTTTTATCTTAAAAAAGGTTTTAGAAAAAGTGTTGATTTAGTAACACAAATACCAATTGTTAATGCTGAAATTGTTATGGCGCTTTCTTTAACAATATTATTTGTGTTTCTAGGACAGTATATTTTTCATGCTCAACTATTTAGTTTTTGGACATTATTAATTGGACATGTTGTTTTATCTTTACCTTTTGTTTATATTTCGGTAAAACCAAAACTTCAGCAGATGGATCCAAGTTTGTATGAAGCCGCTCTTGATTTAGGAGCAACACCAAAAACAGCTATTAGAAAAGTTTTAATTCCAGAAATTTTACCTGGAATTTTAAGTGGATTCTTATTAGCTATAACTTTATCTTTAGACGATTTTATTATTACTGCTTTTACTCGTGGTACTGGTTTGTTAAATGGGGAAGCTAATATTGAAACTCTTTCCACATTAATTCAAGCAACTATTAAAAAACGTCCAGTCCCTGCTGAAATGAGAGCATTAACTACAATTATATTTTTAGCGGTAGTGGTAGCTGTTGTTTGTGTTTCTTTATATCGTTATTATCAAGGAAAACATAAAAAGACCCACGCTCAAGAAAGGATGTCTAAATTATGAAAAAAATATTTGTTTTACCATCATTTCTTGCAATTTCGCTCAGTTTTATTATAAATCCAGTTATTTTTGGAAGCGCTCAATTTATTAAAGTGAGTGCTGAAAATGCTGTTGATGCAGATTTAAAAGATTTTATAGATGGTTTTAAAAATCCAGATGGCAGTCAAACTCTTCGTTTGTTAAATTGGGAAGATTATATCTATCAATATGATCCTGAAAATGGTCATGAAGAACCAGATTTAATTACTCAATTTGAAGATTATGTTAAAGAAAATTACCCGCAATTTGCAAATGTCAATGTTGTTTATTCAACTACTGATACAAATGAAACAATGCTAAATGAATTAGCAACAGGCAAAGCTTCATATGATTTAATTTGTCCTAGTGATTATGGTATTCAAAGATTAATGCGTGAAAATTCTTTAGTGAAAATTAAACCGCTGATGGACGCTTTAGAAAGCATCCCTGAATATAATTTTAATAATAATTATATGCATTATGGTTCAAATTATATGGTGGAAGCCCTAGCTAATATTTCTGCTATTAATGATGTAACAGGCGAAACAGAATATCTTGGTGAGTATGCTGTTGGATATATGTGGGGGACTCTGGGGGTTATTTTTAATCCAGAATACGATTTGTATTCTCACATTAATCCTTATGAAATGATAAATGATATGGCTGATTATTCAAGTTTGTGGTCAGAAAAATATCATGGTGGTATTTCAATTAAAGACTCAATGCGTGATACATATTTTGTTGGATTAGCGGAAACTTATAAACAAGAATTATCAACTCTTTTAGATGATTACAATAAAAATCTAATTAGCGCAGAAGAATATAATAAACAAATCACCGAAATTTTAAATAGATGTGATCAAACTACTATTGATAAAGTTAAGGAAAAATTAATCGAATTAAAAAATAATATTTTTGGTTTAGAAGTAGATTCCGGGAAACAAGATATAGTAACCGGCACCATTGGAGTTAATTTGGCGTGGTCAGGAGATTCGGTCTACTCTATGGATTTAGCGGACGAATATAATGATGAACATGGTATAGAACCAGAAGTTGGACTTTGTTATTCTGTCCCCAAAACCGGTGCTAATATATGGTTTGATGGTTGGTGTATGCCAAAAGATGAGACGAGAAGCGAAGCCCAAGTATATTTAAGTTTATTGTTTTTAGATTTTATTAGTGATCCTGCTAATGCCTCACAAAACACTGACTACATAGGTTATACATCATTCATAGGTGGAGATGATATGCTTGATTTGATGCGTGATTGGTATGATATTAGAACTGATTATATTTATTATTATGATGAAGAAAATGATGAATATTATGATGTTTATTATTATGATGAAAACGATAATCAAGTATTTGTTTGGTATGATGACTTTCACTTTGAAGGAGAAAGCAAATTAAACAATGATCCAAATCTTTATTATTCAAATTTGGATGGTGATGAAATTGATTTATTAGATGAAACAGGTAATCAGGCAAAATACAATTCTTTTCTAACTATCAATCCAGAATGGGAAGTTGTCGATTTATCATATTTTTTTAATGACACATTAGACGAATATGAAAATAATGTTGATACTATTTTTTATAGCGATTGTTATCTTCCTTTTTCTTACGATGATGGAACAAAAAATGAATGTGTTGGTCGACAATTCTTTTGCCAATTTCCTGACGAGCAAACAATCAATAGATGTGTAATAATGCAAGATTTTGGTGCACAAAATGATGCAATTAGAATAATGTGGGAAGATTTTAAGGCAAACGATATTCAAATATGGGTTATCGTATTATTTGTTGTTGAAATAGTCGCTATTGCTGGTCTAATTACATTTTTATTAGTTAAAAAAAGAATTACATATCATTTGAGAAAAAATAGAAGAAAACAGCAAAAATAATATCTTGATTTAAGTCATCTCTATTGATATAATTTATTGGCTTGAATGGTTCCTTAGCCAAGCTGGTAAGGCAATTGACTGCAACTCAATGATCATCGGTTCAAATCCGTTAGGAACCTCCAAGCTAAAATTATGCTTGATTTTATATAACTATGTTATATATAATAACAAGCAGGGTTTGCGCCTATAGCTCAATTGGATAGAGTACTAGACTACGAATCTGGGGGTTACAAGTTCGAGTCTTGTTAGGCGCGCCAGATAACGGGATGTAGCACAGCTTGGTAGTGCATCTGCTTTGGGAGCAGAGGGTCACAGGTTCGAATCCTGCCATCCCGACCATTTATGGGGCTATAGCTCAGCTGGGAGAGCACTTGATTTGCATTCAAGGGGTCGAGAGTTCGAATCTCTTTAGCTCCACCAATAATGGCTGTGTAGCTCAGCGGTAGAGCGTTCGGTTCATACCCGATTGGTCGAGAGTTCAAATCTCCCCGCAGCCACCAGTTATAATATGTTGGACCGTTAGCTCAATTGGTTAGAGCTATCCGCTCATAACGGATTGGTTCTGGGTTCAAGTCCTAGACGGTCCACCATTTTTTTATAAAAGGAGATGTACCCAAGTGGTTGAAGGGGATGGTCTTGAAAACCGTTAGGGGCGAATAACCCGCCAGAGTTCGAATCTCTGCATCTCCGCCAAATAGCAAATTATCTAGGCTGGTCCTAGATTTTATTTTTATGCTAGACATTTTTTTCTAGAACCCATTTAAAAACCTACTATAAAGCACACTACACAAAGGCACATTTCTTAATTTATAAAGATATTATCAATCATGTTAACTGTCTCGTTAGGGAATATATGAGAATAAGTATCAAGTGTTTCCTTAACTGATGCATGTCTTAAATGTTTGCTAACAAGAAGTGGCGATAAACCAGCATTAATCATTCTTGAAGCACATGAATGTCTTAAACCATGAAACTTAATATAAGAGACATCAGCAATTTTTATATGTTCATGCATAATACGTCTAATTGTTGTTTGACTAACTCTTTTGTTTGCAAAAAACATATATTCATCATTACTTGCTGAAAGTCTTTTTTTTATACTTTACTAACTTTTCACATAGTTCAATTGGTAAAGTTACAGTTGCTATACTTGAATCGGTTTTAGGTGTTGTTAAATTACCATTATTAATAAGCACGTATTTCAATCAAACTAATTGTGATACAATATTAACATGTATTATCTATCAAATTATAGTTCTCCAATTGGTAAAATTGTTTTATTTTCTGATGATAATTTTTTAATTGGACTTTGGTTTGAAAATCAAAAACATTTTGCTTCTACATTGTCGTATCCATTTTCTAATGAAGAGAATTGGATTATTAAACAAGCGAAAAAATGGTTAGATTTATATTTTTCAAATCAAAAACCAAATTTTAATGTTCCTATTAAGTTTATAGGAAGCGAATTTCAAAAAGAAGTTTGGACAGAATTATTAAATATAAATTACGGATACACTATTAGTTATGGTGACATAGCAAAAAATATTTCATATAAAAAGAAAATATCTCCGCGTGCTATTGGCAGTGCAGTAGGAAAAAATCCAATTTCCATAATAGTGCCATGTCATCGGGTTTTGGGTAAAAATAAGAAATTGACAGGATATGCAGGTGGATTAGATAGGAAAAAATATCTTTTACAACTTGAAAACATTTCTTTTAATGAATAAGACTATTAAAAAAAATAATAAATGCTAAAATAAAAATATGAGGAAAAATATTTTATTAGAAAAGGGCAAACTTTTAGACGAAAATGGAAATTTATTTCAAGCTGGATACGCTTTTGATTTAGTGAGGCAATATCATCGTAACGATATAAAAGCTTGTAAGTTAAAAATTAAAGAATGGGATTATTATTATTTTGGTGATGAAAAATATGGTATAGCTTTAACTATTGATGACAATAGTTATATGGGGCTTGTAAGTGCCACTATTTTAAATTTTAAAGAGAAAAAACGCAATGAGACAACAAAAATGTTTTGGTTCCCGCTTGGTAAAACTAAAATGCCCGAAACAAGTATTGATGGTTCAGTAGAAGTAAATAAAAAAGGCTACAGTTTTAAATTTTTAAATGAAAAGGGTAAGCGACATATATTAGTTGAAATTACTAATTTTGATGGTAATTATTTCATGTGTGATGTCGAGTTGTCTTTAACTACTCCTAATTCGATGGTAATCGCTACACCTTTTAAAAGAAAAAAACATTTTTATTACAATCAAAAAATCAATTTATTAAAAGTTAATGGTTGTTTTTCATATGGAAACCTAAAACACAATTTTAAAAACGCATATGGTGTTTTAGATTGGGGTAGAGGAGTTTGGGAATATTCAAATACTTGGTTTTGGGCAAGCTTAAACGGCGAAGAAAATAATCATCTTATTGGATTTAATTTGGGTTATGGTTTTGGCGACACTAAAAACGCTAGTGAAAATATGCTTTTTTATGATAAGGAAGTTTTTAAGTTAAATGATGTTATTTTTGATATTCCGATAAAAGAAAACTCAAAAAGAAAATTGGATTTTTTAAAACCATGGAAAATTTATGATAATGATGGAATGATAGATTTGACTTTTTATCCTATTTTAGATCGTCATGCTAAAATAAACGCTTTAATTTTGGGCCAAAATTCTCATCAGGTTTTTGGCTATTTTAAAGGACAGTTTAATGTGGGCGGGAAAACAATAGAAATTACAAATATTTTAGGATTTGCTGAGAAGGTTAAAAATCGTTGGTAAAAATTTCATTTTTTAATAACTATAATATGCTTTTTGTGATAGCATTTTTATGAGGAGTGAATATGCCTTCTTGTAGAAATTGCCATTCAAGATTAACAAGATTTGATAAAGATGTATGTCCAGTATGCGGTTGTAAGGATCCATTTTTGGGCGTAAGTATGGAAACAAATGAAATAACACAAGAAATCGATTCATTAAAAGATGAAAATGTAATGTATCGACCAAAAAAACGTGGCGTTGCAGTGTTTTTAACTTTACTTGCAGGGTTTTTCGGAGTTTCGTTTTTCTATTTGAAATATATTATGACAGGGATTTTATATTCGATTGCTTGTTTAATTTGTGCCGGAATTCTTTTTGTTATCTTATTCTTTTTAAGCGATGTTGGTTTGCTTTTAGATATTATTATTCCTGTTATTGTCTTATACGCAAGCAATATTATTTTAGGTATTTTTATAGGTTTTAATAAAAATTTTAAGGATGGTAGGGGAGAATTTTTAAGATAATGCCTCACTATTTTGCTAATTCGATTGTTGATAATATTGCCACTTTTACTTTGGATGATGAGCATCACATCGTTGATGTTTTGCGTATGAAAAAAAATGATGAGATTAACATTGCTTTTCAAGGAGTTGGTTATGTTGGAAAGATTATTAATGAAAAGCCATTAAAAGTACAAATTTTAAAAGAAAATAATTTGAATACAGAATTAAAAAATGAGGTGACACTATTTTATTGTCCAATAAAGGGCGACAAATTCGATCTTGTTTTACAAAAGGCGTGTGAAATAGGGGTCAGTAATATATATTTGGTCATCTCTGAAAGAACAGTTGTTCGGTTTGATAAAAATATTATTAGCAAAAAAATCCATCGATTCCAAAAAATTATTGATTCTTCTGCGAGTCAATGTATGCGATTAAAAAAGCCAATTATCAAAGGTATCATTAACATTGGTGAAATTGATAAAAGTATTCTTTGTCAGTATAACTTTTTAGCTAATGAATATGTTAATCAGTCTTTAAAACCACCAATCGGCTTATTTTCTAATATACAACCAAATTCAAGTGTATCAATTTTTGTTGGTCCAGAAGGAGGATTTTCTCTTAATGAAATTAAATTTCTGGAAAAATTAGGATTCGTAAGTATATCATTAGGGAAAAGAATTTTAAAAAGTGATACCGCTGTTATATATCTTTTGAGTGTGCTATCTTTTTTGTTGGAGTGTAGTGATGACAATTTATGAACTTTTAGAAAAGAAAAAAAAGCGTCGAAAACCTTTTGAAAATAGTGAAGAATATGACTTTTATATTCGAAATAAAGAATTGCTTTTAAAAATTCCACGATATAGTTTTCTTTATAATATGGAAAACAATGAATTCGACATTATGAGATCTAATATAGTTATATACAGCATTTTAAGCAAGCAAGCGATTGAAAAAGAAATTTTCTTTTTGTCGAAAAAGCATGATATAAACTCCAAGACAGGATTGGCATCATTTTTAAATTCTTTAAAAGAAAAAATAATTGATTTGCCATATCTTCAGCATGATAAAACTAGAGTATATATACCAATATTTTCACTACCTCTTAACATAATTTATGCAAAAGAACCTCAAAAGCTACTTTATTATCCATATAATTTATTAACAGAAGAATATAAAGAAACCACTATAGATTGTTTTGATACTTATAGGGCTGATTTATATGATTCACTTTTTACTAAATTGATAAAAATTTCCACAAACGGGCAAGAAATTGCTTATTTTCATTATGATACTAATACTGTTTATGTTGTAAACAATCAAGGCCGTTTGGATAATAAAATAGTCCTTTTTGATCGCTTTATAAAAAAAGTTTATGACAATCACATGGTAGAACGATTGAAAGTTGTCATGGATGCATATTTTCAAAATTCTCGTAGTAATTTTGTTGAAAGCTTGTTTGAGCAGCAATTTATTTCTGAAAAAATTTATTTAATTCTTAAAAAAGGCAATTATAGAAATGAAAAATAATATTTCTGATTTTTCTTTTTTTGTTTTTTCCTTAGGATGTAAAGTTAATAGTTATGAATCCTTTGCGGTGAAAAATCTTCTTTTGGAAAAAGGTTTAAGATATGATGATTTAAATCCTGATATAGTTATCATAAATACTTGTTCTGTAACAAGTGTTGCCGATCAAAAATCACGACAACATATTAGACATTATAGAAAAATGTTTCCTGATTCTATTATTTGTGTAATGGGATGTTATAGTCAAAAAGAATGCGATTTTATTCAAAATAATCTTCCTTTTGACGTTTTAGTGGGGACCACAAACAAATATTTAATTTATGATTTGATTAAAAAATTCATAGAAAATGGTCATCAAAAAATTGTTGATATAAATAAAAATATTAAAAATTTTAAATATGAGGAAATTTGCAAAACTGCTTATGTTGAAAATTGTCGTGCTTATTTAAAAATACAGGACGGTTGTGATAATTTTTGTAGTTATTGTATCATTCCATATTTACGAGGTAAACCAAGATCACGTCCATTAGAAAACGTAATTAATGAAGCACGTTATATTGTCAGTCTAGGTATAAAAGAAATCGTTATAAGTGGAATTCATATTGGAAAATATGGGTACGATTTAGATAATGTCAATTTTTCTAAACTAATTGAAGAAATTTTAAATATCGACGGTTTAAAAAGACTAACAATTTCATCAATCGAAGCTAGTGAAATAGATGATAATCTTATTGAACTATTTGGAAAATATAATAATCTTGCAAAACACATACACATACCATTACAGAGTGGAAGTGAATCTGTTTTAGAAAGTATGAATCGTAAATACACAAAGGAAGAGTTTTTAAACAAAATAAGAAAAATTAAATTAATGTGTCCAGATATTGCGATAACCACTGATGTAATCGTTGGATTTCCTGGTGAAACCGATAAAGACTTTATTGAAACAATAAATTTTATAAAAGAAGCAAAATTTGCAATGCTACACGTTTTTCCGTATTCAAAAAGAAAAGGGACAGCAGCGTTTTTAATGCAAAATCAAGTTAATGATTTTGTCAAAAAAGAACGTGCAAAAGTTTTACGTGAATTATCTGATGAGTTATATAGTAATTTTTGTGATTCACAGAAAGGCAAAAAATTGCATATCTTGATTGAATCTTTTGATAAATCCAAAGAAATTTGTGTTGGTCATAGCGAAAACTATATAAAAGTCGAAATTAATTCAAATGTTGATTTAACTAATAAAATTATTGAAATTATATACTAAAAAACAGCGTCTATTGCATATAATCTGAAAAAATTTATAATTTGTCTAAAAAAAATTGACATATTCATCTAATTTACATATAATAAAACTCGCATTTAAGGAGGGAAATTATGGCTGTACCATTTAGAAGAACTAGTAAACACACTAAACGTTTAAGAAGAACTCATTTTAAATTAAATGTTACTGGATTGGTTACCTGTCCACATTGCGGTGCGATGATTAAATCTCATCATGTGTGTCCTCAATGCGGTTATTATAATGGCAAGCAAGTGTTAAAAGACGGTCATTATATGACAAAAACAGAAGTTAAAAAGATGGAAAACGAAGGTAAAAGATCCACACGCAGAAAATCAAAAAAAGAAGATAGTAGTTCAACAGAAAATAAATAGCCTTTAAACGGGCTATTTTTTTAAATATAATAAATATTGCGAGACAAAGAATAGTTTGGAGGAATTATGAAAAATTTAAATCGTTACATTGATCATACCTTGTTAAAACAAGATGCAACCATGAAAGAAATTAAAAAATTATGCGACGAAGCTAAACAATTTGATTTTATGTCTGTGTGTGTAAACCCTTGCTATGTTCCATACGCACACGAATTATTAAAAGATTCTAATGTTAAAGTATGCACGGTTATTGGTTTTCCACTTGGACAAAATTTAACAAGTACAAAAGTTCAAGAAACAATCGATTGTATTAACCATGGAGCGGATGAAATAGACATGGTTATTAATGTTGGAAAGCTTAAAGACCATGATTTTGATTACGTCGAGAATGAAATTTCACAAATAAGAAATGTTTGTCGTGGCAAAATATTAAAAGTTATTTTAGAAACATGTTTATTAACCGATGAAGAAATAGTTGATGCTTGTCACTTATCATTAAATGCGAAAGCCGATTTTGTAAAAACATCGACAGGTTTTTCAAAAGGCGGTGCGACTATTCATGCGGTAAAATTAATGAGAGATACCGTTAAAGATAAAATGGGCGTAAAAGCCTCTGGCGGTATTCATTCTTATCAAGACGCGATTAATATGATAAATGCTGGTGCAACTCGTATTGGTGCTTCCAGCGGTGTCGCTATCGTAAGCGGCAATAACAAAAGTGAATAACAAGATAATTTTTATAAATAAAACTTGTAATCGCAAGATTATAAAATTATAATTAAAACGCTGTGAAGTAAAGGAGGTGGAAAGTCATGCCTAAAACAATTGTTCGCGAAGGTGAAAGTTTAGATGAAGCATTACGTCGTTTTAAAAGACAGGTCAATAAGGCTGGTACCCTCCAAGAAACACGTAAAAGAGAATATTATCTAAAACCTGGTTTAAAAAGAAAGCTTAAATCAGAAAATGCAAGACGTAAAAATCGTAAATAATTAAAACATTTATTGTAGAAGTTAGGCTGGTTAGGGCCCGACTTCTGATATCGCGGAGTAGAGCAGTCTGGTAGCTCGTCGGGCCCATAACCCGGAGGTCGGTGGTTCAAATCCGCCCTCCGCAACCAAACGAAATCATGATCGCAAATGTGCGATCTTTTTTAACCACCGACCACCTAGAACCATAATTTGTCACTATTAACTATAAAATCTGCTAGCTATATAGCGTAAATCTGCTTCGTAGTTTGGCCAATAAAAATCTATTAAATGTCTATTATTTTCGTTTTTAATTTCTTTTCCTATGTATCTAGCGTGTGGTCTAAACATTATTGGTCCTATATGTAAATTAGATATGAATTTTTGATTTTTAACTTCTATAAAACGATAAATTTGTTTTTTTGAAACAACAACGCCATAATTAACATCACCAAAGTACACAAAATCCGCTGGTGTATTCTCTTCAAATGTTCCCTTAAAGATTACACGATTAACAATTGTTTTTATAAATTCTTTATTCGAGTTTAATTCTTCATTCGCTTCGCTAATTCTTTCACGTAAACGATATCTCAACTCTTCGTATGGCAATCTTTCTTTTCCGCTTCCATCCATAGTTAAATCGCCATATTGATACAAAAGAATAGTTTGTTGAGTTTTCTTTGAAATATTTAATTCACGCATGAATAAAATAAATTTTTTGATATTTTCTTGATGAACATCTTTCGACCTTCCACTTTTCATTGAAACATATTTTGTTATTCCATTGTATGTTATGGAAAAGTCGGGTTTTATATAGCCGTCGATGAGTTCGCATTTGAGTTTTTGTTTTTCATCAACAAATCCAAAAATTTCCTTAACCATAAATTTTAAGTTTTGATTTAAATCGCATATTTGCTTGTCGTTTAATGCCAAAACTAGTTCTTTTTCTTTTAACAATCCAACATTATCTTTCATCTATAACCCCCTCCTAATAAATTAAAGTATGTTGCAATTACTATTAGGGGAAATAATTGGAAAATTCTAATTTTTTTTACTTCTTATTATCCTTGAAATATAGCACTATCTATTTTAAAATTATTACGCTATGAATATTACAGTTGTTTGCGATGTTTTAGGTGAACCAAATAATGGTACATCCATCGCGGCTTATAATCTTATTAATACATTAAAAAGTAAAGGTCATAATGTTAATGTTTTATGTCCTGATGAATTAAAAAAAGGAGAACCAGGATATTTCGTTTTACCACATCTTTCTTTTGGTGTTTTTAATTCTTATGTAGCAAAAAATGGTGTTTCATTAGCTAAATTTGATTTGGAAATAGTAGATAAGGCATGTAAAAACGCTGATGTTATACATGTAATGATGCCATTTAGTGCAGGGCATATGGCGGCTGTTTATGCTCATGAACATCATATCCCATTATCGGCAGGTTTTCATGTCCAAGCTGAAAATATAACTTCGCACATATTTGCAATGAATAGCGAAGGCATAAATGCTTATGCATATAAAAGATTAAATAAATCAGTATATCAATATTGCGATAGCATTCACTTTCCTACCAAATTTATTCAAGAATATGTTAAAAAATATAATATAAAAGCTGATAGTGAATATGTTATATCAAATGGTGTGAATCAAGACATTTTTTATCCGCATTATGTTAAAAAACCAAAAGCATATGAAGATCGCTTTGTTATATTAATGAGCGGAAGATATTCAAAAGAAAAAAATCAGCAGATGCTCATAAAAGCTGTTGGTAGAAGTAAATATAATGCCCAAATTCAATTAATTTTTGCTGGCGATGGTCCACAAAAGAAAAATTTATTTGTGCTATCCGAACGCGTTTTAGTTAATCGTCCGTTGTTTACTTTGTGCTCAAGAGAAAAATTATCAGAAGTAATCAATTATTCCGATCTTTATGTTCATACTTCCAAAATTGAAATTGAAGCAATCTCATGTTTAGAAGCAATATCATGCGGACTTGTTCCACTTATTAGTGATTCACCTCGTAGTGCAACTTCTCATTTTGCTTTATTGGATAAATCAAAATTTAAATTTAATAGTGTAAAAGATTTGAAAAATAAAATCGAATATTGGATTGAGCACCCACAAGAAAAACAACTAGCAAGAGATAAGTACATAGAATTTGGCAAACAATTTGACTTTAATAGATGCATGGACGAGATGGAAAAAATGCTTGTTGAAGTTGCAACTAAATATGGTAAAAACAAAATATAAAAAAACATTTTTTTATCGTGATGAATTAAATGATGACTTTGCAAAAATTCAAATTCGTCCTAAAAATATCGATGAAAAATTTAAGTATTCGCATGGAAAAGTATATTGGTTTTTTGCTATTTTAATTAGATTTTTTGTTATTCCTATATTGTATGTAGTAAGCAAAATTTGTTATGGCACGACTATTAAAAATAAAAAAGTTTTAAAAAAACTTAAAAATAGGGGATATTTTATATATTCCAATCATACAACTGCTTTTGACCCAATCAATCACGCTTGTTTGGTAAATCCAACTAAATATAGTCTAATTATTGCTTCTGTTGATGCCTTATCAATCAAAGGAATTGGATGGTTAGTTCATCTTCTTGGTGCTATTCCTGTTCCTAATAATTTAAAAATGTATAAAAATTTCTCACAATGCTTAAAGTACAATATTGAAAAAAAACATAAAATTGTTATTTATCCAGAAGCCCACATATGGCCTTATTATACTGACATTAGACCATTTAAAAGTGTTTCGTTTCGTTATCCGGTTGAATTAAATGCACCTATAGTGGTTTCGACAACTAGGTTTAAACGAAGAAAATTTTTTCATACACCGAAATTAATAATTACTTTGTCTAATCCTATTTTTCCAAATAAAGATTTAACATTTAAAGAACAAATCAATGATTTGAGAAATAAAACATATGAAATTATGAAGGCTGTTTCTGAAAATTCAGAAAAATATGAATATTATCACTATGAAAAATTATAATTACACTATTAAGTGCGTTTATCTTTTTAAAAATAAGTTTAAAGTTTATAATTAATCTAGGAGGAAAAAATAAAATGAATTTAAAAGGAACTAAAACGGAAAAAAATTTAATGGAAGCTTTTGCTGGTGAATCACAAGCTCGCAACAAATATACATATTTTGCTAGCAAAGCTAAAAAAGAAGGCTATGAACAAATTGCTGCACTTTTTTTAGAAACTGCTGATAATGAAAAAGAACATGCAAAAATGTGGTTCAAATTGCTTCAACCAAATGGCGAAATTATGGATACTGCATCAAATTTAAAAGCAGCAGCGGAAGGCGAAAATTTTGAACACACTGATATGTACAAAAGAATGGCAGAAGAAGCCGAAGCAGAAGGTTTTAAAGATATTGCTAGACTATTTAGAAATGTTGCGGCCGTAGAGGCAGAACACGAAAAAAGATATCTTAAATTATTAGAATCTGTTAAAGATAACAAAGTGTTTATTTCTGATGATGTAGTAGTTTGGAAATGCAGAAATTGTGGACACATTCATGTTGGTAAAGAAGCACCAAAAGTTTGTCCAACATGTGCACATCCACAAAGTTATTTTGAACGTTTAGCAACAAATTATTAATTAATAATTGAATTTAAATGCACTCTAATATGCGATGAACATGTAAGAGTGCATTTTTATTGTTAGATGACAAATTCAATGCAACAAATTAATTATTTTTGTGTGATTCTAATTTTTAAGTAGTTATTGTTGCATT
>CALVSI010000009.1 GCA_944358985.1 uncultured Bacilli bacterium
CTTCTAGAGTTAACTTCATAAAAAAATCCTCCATTTCATCTTACCCTATTTGGGCAAAATTTTGGGGGAAATTTCATATCGTTTGGGGCGAATGATGGGAATCGAACCCACGTATGCCTGGTTCACAGCCAGGAGTGTTAACCACTTCACCACATCCGCCGTGCCTAATTATGATAATAATTTATTTAGCAATTGTCAAAGTATTTCGACTTAACAAGCAATAAAATTGGTAATTCACGGTTTTTAATTAGCCTTGCTAAGGGTTCTTTTGTCATTTTTTGATATTTTCTTATTGCTTTATCTATATCCATCCAACATGTTTTTTCAAACAATGTTTTTTCCAAATTTGTTAAATTTCTTTTTGTTTTTCTTTCTATTGTGCAAAGATAATAATAAGAAATGTTTTCTTGTTTTATTAGATTATAAAAATCTCTAACTTTCCCAATTGGAACGATGTTATTTATTAATAAACCTAATTCTTCTTTAATTTCTCTTTTTAAAGCTTTTTGCAAAGTTTCGTTTTTCTTGATTCCTCCACCAGGAATTTCATAATAATCGCGATGACCAAAAACATCATCTTTTTTTATCTTAATAAAAGCAATTTTATTATTTTTCGAATTAATTACTAAGGCTCTGACTGCACGTCTTACATGATCAATACCGTTATTTTGGTATTCATTATCCACTAATGAATTTATTAACCGCATTTATTTGTTTTTGGCCTGTTTAATATATTCAACTACATCTTTGATTGTTTTAAGATTTAATATATCTTCTTTTCTTAAAATCAAATCAAATTGTTCTTCTAACGAACTCGCTAACATCAAATATTCCATACTATCAAAATCTAAATCTTTTGCTAAGTTTATATTTTCATCGATGATGTCAACTTTATCTAAACAAATAGGATTAATTCCTTTGATTACTTTTATAACATTTTTAAAAACTAAATCATTATTCATAGACACCTATAATTATACATAAACATTAATTACCTAGTTATTGTTTTTTAAATAATCTATTATTTTTTGATTAGTCAACAAACTTCTTTTATCATATGGATTATAAACGTTATATATATGATTTATTTTTTTATCAAAACTATAATTAAAATCTAAAATAACTTTATCAAACAATTCTGATTTTAATTTTAAAGAATGATTTTTCAAAAAATCATTGCGTGATGTAGTTACAAATATAGAAAAATCAACATTTATAGATTTGTTGACTATTAAATAACTTGGATTATTATTTTGAATAAATTCATCATCTAAATTATTACCAAAAAATAATTTTAAAGCATTTTTTGTTAAAACTTTTTTAGCTACATTATAAATCATAAAATAATCATATACTGGGCTAT
Organism: uncultured Bacilli bacterium; assembly: GCA_944358985.1. Classification (GTDB taxonomy): domain Bacteria; phylum Bacillota_I; class Bacilli_A; order RFN20; family CAG-826; genus CAJOOD01. Next base: position 1,364 of record CALVSI010000009.1, read on the forward strand.
TTAAAATAAGTTTTTTGACTTTTATATTTTCATCTATATCTACACCATAATATTTTTGCAATGATTTATTATTAATGGTCAACGCTAATAGGAAAGCGATATGACCTCCTGCTGAATCTCCTTTTAATATCAAATTATTAAAATCGATATGATAATTATCATTATTTAAATTAAGGTATTTTAAAAGACAAGTCATTTCTTTAATAGTATGCTTTATATCAATTTCACCATTAAAAAGTGTGTAATTAGTGCTTATAACATTGATTCCATTATTTGCGTAAAAATCATTAATAAAAAAATTGTTTTCTTTGTAACTATATATATAACCACCGCCATGAATATCGATACATGTTAAATTGTTATCATCTTTATTTTGTTTATAAAAATCAAAAAGGTGCTCTTTTTTATCATCTAAAATATATGGAATATCAAATTGATAATTTTTGTTTGTATTTCGATTATTTATTAACATTTTATCGCGTTTTTTATCATTTCTTGCAATAAAACGTATAATTAATTTCACCGCTAATTTTGTCATAATTTTCATAATTTTTACCCATTAAAATAAAATTCAAAATATAACTTTTGATAAGGAGAAAAATAAAATTCATATATGATGTTTCCATCAGCGTCAACTTCTCCTGTGTCATTAATAGTTGGATTATCAATATAAGCATCTGTCCCACCATTACCAAATAATGTCAAATAAATATTATTAAAAAACGAACCAATGTCCCCTATTAATTTAAAACTATTTATGTAATCGTTAGATGCTTTTATATCCAAAAGAATATTGGGATTAATTGTTTCATAAACTTCTTGATAACTATTTTCATCACCATTGTAATTTAAAAGCATTAATATAGAAGAAATAGAACGAATATAACCAGAATATCTTAAATAACAATCGTCAGAACTAAGACAAATAAATAAAGCGGTTAAATTTGCATCTTCTTCACGCATTACTCCTTTTTGATGGGCAAGTTCATGTGCAAGAGTAAATGGGAAGTCATTCGTGGCATTTAACATGTTAATATTAGCTTCTCCTAATAAAGAAAAAGACATTCCAGCAATATGAAACTCACTAAAAATATAACTAGAAATTAATTTTTTTGCTTTGGGTGTATAACTAGAAAAATAAGAATTATTATCTAATCGTTTATATTCATTTATAACTATTTCATTTAAAGTTTCAAAAGAATATGGCATTATCACCATACCATCTTCACCATAACTTAATTGCTCACTACAATAATTAAAATCTTTAATAAAATAATTAGCTATTTCTTCAAATTCATCCGTATCAACTTTTTCATTATATAAAGCAATATTTATTGGCAACCGATTATAATTTAAACCGCTTAAAGCAAAATAACATGTACATAATGTTAAAACATATAAGACAAAACTAGCAAAAATATGAATGGAGATTCGATATTTTTTCTTGTAAATATAATAAATGGTTAAAGTGATAACACTAATAGTTATAATAATCCATATTAAAATTACAATTTCCGTTAAAGAAAAAGGAAAAATACTTGTAATTTGCGATATCAAATTAGTCAAAGGATTAGATACATTTAAAACATAATCTTCGCAAATCTCAGGAAAATTTTTCAAAATTAATAAAATTATAAGCCAAATTAAAACAAAACAAGATAATGCGATAAGTATTATTTCTTTTATTGTTAATTTAAACTTTTTTTGTTTCATATGAAACATTATAAATTAACTGATTTAATTTCGTTAGAAATAATATTTCCACTTTCCACTAATTTTTCAATTTCTTCATCGCTATATTGAGGCTTTAATAATCTAACAACACCTTCTTTTCCTATAACACAAGGCAATGAAAAATAAATGTTTTTAACACGATTAGAAAATTCGTTTTTAATATAAGTAGAAACTGTTAATATTGAATGCGAATCGTTTAAAATTGCTTTAACTATATGGTTGACTGCAAGGGCAACCGCATAATATGTTGCACCTTTTTTAGCGATTATTTCATATGCAGCGTCTTTAACTTGTTTATGTAAAGACATTAACTTCAAATTTTTATTTTCACATTTTTTACAAGTATCACAATATTTATCAATTGGAATCCCACCGATTGTAGTTAAAGAATAAATAGCAACCTCGCTATCTCCGTGTTCTCCTAAAACAAAACTATGAACATTTCTTGGATCAATATTGACATGTTGAGCAATAATTGTCTTAAATCTAGCGGTATCTAAGACAGTGCCACTACCAATAACACGATTTGAGGAAATATTAAGTTTTTTATAAGTAAAATAAGAAAGAATATCAACAGGATTTGTGACAACTAAAACAACAGCTTCATCATCTAAATATGGTTGCATTTGGCTAAGAATAGAATCAAAAATTGCAATATTCTTATTTAATAATTGAAGTCTAGTTTCCCCCACTTTTTGAGCGACGCCAGCACTTAAAATAACAATATGAGCGTCTTTAATATCGCTATAATCACCTGCTTTTATTTTTTTAGGGCTAACAAATGGAAGGCCGTGCATCAAATCTAAAGCATCTCCCTCAGCCTTATCTTTATTCACATCAATTATAACTAATTCATTAACGACATTATCATTAACCAAACTAAAAGCAATGGATGAACCAACCATTCCATCACCAATAATAACTACTTTACGATTGTTCATAATATCACCCCCATTTAAATTTTAAATGAAAATGAAAATATTTTAAAAAGTAATGCTTATATTTTTTTATTCTTTTTTAAATTTAAATAAAGTTCTTTATTAAAAAGACTACGATATAAAGGTGTAATACTTATATAACCCTTATTTATTAAATTAATATCTGCAAAATCATCATTATTATCGTTATTAATTATTCGATGTGGAATATAAACATCTTTATTTTCATCATAAACAAAATATCTTTTGTCATTTCTAAAACCACATTTAGAAAAAATGATATCTTTAACCACATCTCCATAAGGAAAATTAACATTTAAAAAATATTCATTACTTAACAATTCATTTTTAAAAATATACTCCATAACCATGTCAACATAATTAATCATTTTCTTCAAATTTTTTTCCAAAGAGAAAGCAATCGCAGGTGTTTGATACATTAAAGATTCCACACACGCTCCAATCGTACCGCTATGAAGGGTGTCATAACTAACATTTAGCCCGTTATTAATACCTGAAACAACTAAATCAAATTTAATTTTAAGACTCGTTAAGCCAAAACTAACACAATCTGCAGGCATTCCTTCTAAAGCATAAAATTTTTCATCAATCTTATGAACCTTGATAGGTTCAAATATTGTTAAAGCAATGCTTTTTCCAGACATATGATGATATGGTGCTACTACATAAACATCACCATATTTTTTCAATTTATCTCTTAATAAAATAAGTCCTTCAGAATTATATCCATCATCATTTACTAACAAAATTTTCATGTATGTTTTTATAACATATTTTTAATAAATTTAAAATCATTTGCATAAAAATAAAAAAAGAAATCGCCAAAACGACGATTTCTTAAGAAAATTTAATACTAAGTTAAATTGATTCTGCGACTTTATAGGCTCTCCAAATAACATTTCTTAAATTGCCTATTTCATAGCAATCACCAACTAGATGAACGTGTAATGATTTTCTCGCTAATGGATTTGGGTTGTATCCGATAGAAACAATTACATCATCGCATTTGATTTCTTTAACTGTTCCATCTTTTGTTAAAACTTTAACACCATTTTTACTAATTTCATTAACTTTACTATTTAAACAAACTTCAACATTATTAGTTTTAAAATAGTCTCTTAAATAACTAGAGTTCGCTAATGAAATAGTTTTAGAAACAATTAAATCATCTAACATTTCAACAATAATAGGATTATGACCATTTTTATGCAAGTCATAAGCAATTTCACATCCTGTAAGTCCACCACCGATAACGACAACGGTTTTACCAACTTTTTTATTGCTAGATAAATAATCGACAGCTTCTATAGCGTTTTCAATACCAGGAATATGAAGTTGTTTGGCTTTACCACCTGTGGCAATAACTACCTCATCTGCATCAAGAGAAGAAACATCTTTAACTTCATAATTTAATTTAACTTCGATAGGTAATTTTTCAATTTGACGAATATACCATTTAATTAAAAGTTTATCTTTTTCTTTAAAATCAAAATTAGATGCTGCTATAAATACGCCACCTAGAACATTACTCTTTTCATAAATAGTAACTTTATGCCCACGTAGTGCGGCAACACGTGCAGCTTCCATACCGCCAATACCACCACCAACAACAGCAACTCTTTTAATCTTTTTAGCAGGAATAATATCATATTTATGACCTTGCATAGTCATAGGATTTAATGCACATCTTGACATGTGTGAAACATCTTCCATACTTGCACAATTAGCGGTTGATTTTGATTTAGCCATAACAAAGCAAGCATTATGGCAAGCAATACATGGACGAATATCTTCTAAACGATTTTCAATTAATTTGCTAACCCATTCTGGATCGCAAAGGAATTGTCTAGCAACACCCATCGCATCAATTTTGCCTTCTTTGATTGCTTTTGCAGCATCAACAGGATCCATCTTACCAGCACAAACAACAGGTATGTCAACAAATTTTTTAATATGTGCAACTTCTTCTAGGTTACAATTTTTAGGCATGTATGCTGGTGGATGAGCCCAATACCATGCATCATAAGTTCCATTATCAGCATTTAACATATCATAGCCAGCATCTTGCAAATATTTAGCGGCCTTTTCACTTTCAGCCATGTCGCGACCAATTTCTTTAAATTTTTCACCAGGCAAAGCACCATAGCAGAAATCTTTTGTTTTTGAAACAACTGAATATCTTAATGAAACTGGATAATCTTTACCACATTCTTTTTTAATTGCTTTTACAACATCGCAAGCAAAACGATATCTATTTTCAAAACTTCCACCATATTCATCTGTTCTTTTATTAGTATAATCCATAGTGAATTGGTCTAATAAATATCCTTCGTGGACAGCGTGAACTTCTACACCATCAACACCAGCTTCTTGACATAATTTTGCTGTTTTAGCAAAAGCATCTACCATTTCTTGGATTTCTTCTTTTTTCAAGGCACGACAAATAATATCGTTAGCCCATCTTGAAGGCAATTCACTAGGTGCTGCACAAAGATAGGAAGCATCAACAATAGGTTTTGCTAAAGCTCCAACAACTTTATTTTTTAATAGTAATACCATCGCATCAGTAATAGCAAAACTACGACCAAATCCCGCTGTTAATTGAACAAACAATTTTGCGCCAGTCTGATGAATCTTATCCATATATGGTTTTAGTTGTTTAAACATCTTTTTATTTTGATAAAGCCATCTTCCACCAATAGTGTCTTTTAAAGGGGCAATTCCAGGAATGATAAGGCCAACATTATTTTTGGAAATCATTTCAAAAAATTCGCTAGCCACCTTATCAAAATGATTTGGTTCCATCCAACCAAAAAGTGATGTTCCACCCATCGGACACATGACGATACGATTTTTTATTTCGACATTTCCGATTTTAAATGGAGTAAATAATGGTTCATATTTTTTATCCATATGCATTTCCTCACAATCTATATTAATTATACTTCAAAAAATATTTGTTGTGTCCTTAATTTTTGTTAAATTTAAAATTTTAGTAAAACAAAAAAATAATTTTCTATGGTATAATAAATTAGAACTTTTGATTTTGACCCACTTAGATCTTTAAAAATAATATTGTGGAGGTGTGACATGAAAAAAGAAGAGATTAAAATGGGATCTTATGTATATTATGTTTCTTTAGGAATATGCCAGGTCTTAGAAACTGTAACAATGGGCGAAGATGAATCTAGTAAAGATTATTTAACCCTTCAATCAATTAATCCAAAAAACTCTGTTAAAGTTTTTGTTCCCCTTGATAATCCTTCTCAACTTTCTAATATTTTATCGACACTAAGCCAAGATCAAATTTTAAATGCAATAAAAACAAAACCAAAAACAATAGAATGGAACGCTAATAAAAGAGAAAGACAAGAATTATTCACTTCTTGCCTGCATTCTCATAATATAATGGATATAATTAATCTAATTGTTTGTTTAACAAAAAAATCTCACGAATTGCGATTAGAAAAAAAACATTTATCATCTTCTGATGGCGAAATTTTGCAAAAAGCAAGTTATATAGTAAAAGAAGCAGTAAGTTTTGCTTTTAAAATTCCTCTTGATGAGGCATATACTTTCATTATTGAAAATGTAAATTATCAATTATTCGTTTAACAACTGATATAAAGAATAGCCACCCATAACATTACAGACATCATAGCCGAGTGCTTTTAATTTGCAACACGCATTATAAGAAGTTATTCCAACTTGACAATGAATATAAATCGTTTTGTTTTTGTCTAATTTATCCAAATTATTTAAAAGACTTTCTAATGGTATATTAATAGCGTTTCCAATATGACCCTTGTCATACATAGATTTATTTCTAACATCAATAATGAAAACATCATTTTCAATTTGTTTTATATCTATTGGAGAAATTGTTTTAAGATTCATATTTAAGATATTATCAATAATAAAACCTGAAAAATCTAAAATGTCTTTTGCACTGCTATAAATTGGAGAATAGCAAGATTCAATTTCCATTAAATCTTTATATGTTCCGCCTTTTAAAATTATATTTGATAAAACATCTAAACGTTTATCCACTAAATTTTTTCCAATAAATTGTCCACCTAAAATTTTACCATTATCATCGTATAAAATTTTTGTAATAACTGAGGTAGCGTTTGGATAATATGTAGCGTGCGAATTTCCATTTTGATAAATAGAATGATACTTCATATTAAATTTTTTTAATAAATCTTCATTTAGACCAACACTAGCAAAAGTATATTCATCAAATTTAAAAACGCTTGCTAAAGTTACTTTTTGACGAAAATATTCAAGATTTGCAATGTTATTAGCGATAATTCGTCCGTGTTTATTAGCAAACCCTGCAAGAGGAGAATAAATATATTCATCATTAACTACACATTTATTAGTTATCAAATCTCCCCCAGCATAAATATTTTTAAAATTAGTTTGTAATTTATCATTTACTTTAATTGCATTGAATTCATCTAATTCAATAGCGCTATTTCTAATCAAATCAATATTTGGTTTTACTCCAATAGATAGCAAAACTGCTTCACTTTTGATAAGAGATTTATTTGTTTTAATGGTTAAAGTTTTATCCTTATTTTCGGTGATATTTAAAAGTTTTTCATTTAAATATAAATTAACACCTTTATTTATTAAAATCTTCTTTAAAAATGTCGCCATGTCTTTATCTAAATTTGATAGATGATCTTTAGCTTCAATTAAATTAACTTTTACATTCATTTTTAAAATATTATCTATCGCTTCTAAACCAATAAATCCGCCTCCGACAACCGTGATTTCTTTTATAGTTTTTAGTCTATCTTTTAACCTAGCAGCGTCGTCAATAGTTCTTAAAAAATAAACATTATCAATATTTTTATAACCCAAATCTATTTCTTTAGCCCCCATCGCTAAAACCAAATTATCATATGATAATCCAAATGTTTCGGTAGTTAATAAATTTTTGACCTCTATTTTATTTAAATTTGGAAAAACATTAATAACTTCATGATTTATTCTTACATCAATTCCATATTTGTTTTTTAATGTTTGAACATCAGTGACTATTAAATCTGATGTATCTTTTATTTCACCACTTAAAAAATAAGGAAGACCGCAATTGGCAAAAGATGGATATTTTCCTTTTTCTATAATAATTACTTCATCTAATGGTCTTAATCTTTTTAATCTAGCCGCACAGGATGCCCCTAACGCTACACCACCAATAATAATTGTTTTCATATTTGTTTCCCTTAAAACTTAATCTTTTTTTAAATTGCTTAGAATATCACATAAAAGTACTTCTATTATCATCTTCACCTATTAAACGACAAATAGTTTCTCCAGATAACAATTGTGTTTTATCCTCTAATGTTAAATAAATACTTAAATTATATCCGCTTCTATATTCCAATTCATCTAAGTATATTTTGTATTATCTGTTTTTGATTGTCAATTATTTTATTAGCATATCATTTGATATATACCCTAGGTAGGTATATTATATTAATTGAGGTAATAACAATGAAAGCAAAACATAATTTAACAACAATTAGAAATGATGAAGAAAAATTAGATTTATGCAAAAGAATAAATCGTATTCAAGGACAAATAAATGGAATAAAAAACATGATAGAAAATAATAGGTATTGCGATGATATTTTAATACAATTATCCGCAGTGGATAAGGCTATTAAAAGTTTAGCTAATCAAATATTAAATCGACATCTTCACACATGTATTATCGAAAATATTAAAAATGGAAATGAATCTGTTATAGATGAAATTTCCGATTTATTTAAAAGGTTTCAATAATGGAATTAAAGTTTAATATTGAAGGCATGACTTGTGCTTCATGCCAAGCTCACGTTCAAAAAGCTGTTGAAAAATTAAATGGAATTAAAAAGGTCAATGTCAATCTTTTGTCTAATTCAATGAATGTTGACTTTGATGAAAATATTTTAAGTGTTGAAGATATAATTTCAAGTGTTGAAAAACAAGGATATAAAGCTTCCATAGTCGATAAGAAAGAAAATAATTTAGTTTCTACAAAACGCGAAACAAAAAAGAAAAAAGTTGATTTGGATTTAATCAAATTAATTATTAGTTTTGTTTTTTTAATTATATTAATGTATGTTTCAATGGGACATATGATCGGATTACCTCTTCCAGATTTTTTAAGTCCAGAAGAAAATCCACTTGCCTTTGCATTTACTCAGCTCTTGTTAACTATTCCAAGCTTGATAATTTATGCAAAATATTTTAAAAATGGTTTTTTAAGATTATTTAAATTATCACCTAACATGGATAGTTTAATAGCGATAGGAGCGTGTGCATCGTTAATATATGGTGTATATGCAATTTATCAAATCGGATATGGCTTAAGCCATAATATAGATGTTTTAGATTATACACACAATTTATATTTTGAAAGTGCTGCGATGATTTTAACTTTAGTAAGTTTAGGTAAATATTTTGAAGGACTAGCCAAAAAAAGAACTACTAAAGCTGTAGAAAAAATGATGGATTTAGCTCCTAAAAAAGCAACATTATTAATTAACGAAGAAGAAAAAGTTGTTGATATAGAAAAAGTTAAAGTAAACGATATTGTCGTAGTTAAAAAAGGCGAATCTATACCAATTGATGGAGAAATTATTAAAGGCAGTGCTTCAATAGATGAATCAACAATTACCGGCGAATCTATTCCTGCTTTTAAAAAAGAAGGAGATAGTGTTTATTCATCAACAATATTAACTAGCGGTTATGTTTTAATTAAGGCTTTAAAAGTTGGAAAAGATACTTCTATTAACACTATTATTGAATTAGTAGAACAAGCCAGCAATTCTAAAGCTCCAATTTCCAAATTAGCGGATAAAGTATCTTTATATTTTGTTCCTACGATATTATTAATTGCACTTGCCACTTTTATCGGATTTTTAAGTGCTGGCTATGATTTTGAATTAGCGTTTAATTTTGCAATATCGGTTGTCGTTATTGCTTGTCCTTGTGCGTTAGGTCTTGCTACACCTGTCGCTATTATGGTTGCGACCGGAAAAGGAGCAAGCAATGGATTATTAATTAAAAATGCCGAAATATTGGAAAAATCTCATTTAATTAAAACGGTCGTATTAGATAAAACGGGAACGATTACTAATGGTTCCCCCACTATTACTGATGTTTTATACTTAAAACAAGATCAAGAAAAAATATTAAATATTATTTATAGCATTGAAACGTTAAGTGAACACCCTCTTGCTAACGCTATTAACGAATACTGCAAAAAAAATAATGCTTTAAACAATTTAAAAATAGAAGATCATATCGCTCAAGATGGAAAAGGTTTATATGCTAGAATCGATAACATTACTTATTATATTGGTAATAAAAAAGGATTAGATATCGATTTAGATGATAATATTAAAAGTTCTATAGATAAATTATCTAGTCAAGGCAAAACTATATTATATGTCGCTGATGAAAAAGAAGTTTTAGCTATTTTAGCATTAAAAGATGAAATTAAAGAAAATAGCAAATATGCTATTAAATTATTAAAAGATATGCAAATTAAGGTTGTAATGTTAACAGGAGATAATCAAAAAACCGCACAAGCAATTGCTAATGAAGTTGGTATTGATGAAGTTTATAGTGAGGTTTTACCAATTGAAAAATCCACAATTATTAATTCTTTAAAAACAGACAACAAACATTTAGTGGCGATGGTTGGCGATGGTGTTAATGATGCTTTAGCTTTAACAAGTGCTGATTTAGGAATTGCCATAGGAGGAGGTAGCGATATTGCAAAAGAAAGTGCTGATATAGTTTTAATTAAAAATGATCTTATCGGTGTTGTTAATGCGATTAGATTATCTAAAAGAACACTAAATACAATTAAAGGTAATTTATTTTGGGCTTTCTTTTATAACTGTATCGGTGTCCTATTAGCGACTGGGATGTTTTATCCTTTAAACCCTGAATTAAAACTTAATCCAATGATTGGATCTTTAGCGATGTCAATTTCTAGTGTTTTTGTTGTTTTAAATGCCCTAACAATAAATTTATTCAAATTTAAAGAAAACAAAATTATAAAAAATGTTAAACAAAAGGAGGAAGAAAAGATGGAAAATTTAACATTAAAAATTAAAGGCATGATGTGTCAACATTGTGTTATGCATGTCACTAACGCATTAAAAGCTGTTCAAGGAGTTAAAGAAGTTAACGTTTCTTTAGAAAATGAATCCGCGGAAGTCAAAGGTTTAAATTTAAATCTAGAAGAATTAAAAACCGCAGTTAAAAACGCTGGATATGAAGTTATTGATTAATTAATTTTTTATAATTATTACTATTTAAAAAATCTTTTAACATTTTTTAGTTATGTTTTTTACGTTATTTTTACAATTTTTTGTTATTTTTTGATGATTAAAATAATAAATATATTCTCTAATATGTGACTTTTTTTACACATTGAATATATTTTGTTTTTACTATGACTATCTATATATATAATATTACTAATGAATAAGAAATCCGCACCACTTCTCATATTAAAAATTTTACAACAATTTAGTGATGAAAATCATTTAATGACACAGCAAGATATAATTGATAAATTACAATCTTTATATAATTTAAAATTGGAAAGAAAAAGTGTTTCAGCTTCTATTAAATTATTACAAGATTTAGATTATGACATTATTAAAACTAATAAAGGGTGTGCTTATATTGATCGCGTTTTTGAAGAAAGTGAAGTTCAATATATTATTGATTTATTGTTATCAAGCAAATCAATAACTGGTTCTTATGCTTTACAAATCGCTGATAAATTAAAAAATACTTTAAGCGAAAATAGTAAACAAGATTATAACTATATAATGGAATCAAAAAGTATTAATCGCACGAACAACAAAGAAATATTTTTAAATATAGAAACAATTAAAAAAGCTATTAAAAATAATAAATGGATAGGTTTTCAATATTTAACATATGATGAAGATGGCAAACAAACACTAGCGTTTAATAATTATGTATATCATGCTTCTCCTTGCTTTTTAATAAATAATCAAGGCCGTTACTATTTATTAGCACAAAGAAACAAATATAAAAATATTAATATATTTCGTGTTGATTATATGAAAAATATTTATGAAATGGATGATAGACAACGTATACCTATAAACGAAGTTGATGAATTTAAATCATATAAAAATATATCTGATTACATTAATGATCACATTTATCCTTTTGGTGGAAAAATCATTCATGCGGTCATTGAAGTATTTAATCCGCGTTCATTAACTTATGTTAATGATTGGTTTGGCGCGAACGCTAAAATATATAAAAAAGATAATCATTTATTTGCTAAAATAAAATGTAATGAAAAAGCTTTCTTTTATTGGGCTATGCAATATAGTGAACATATCAAAGTCATTTCACCAAAAGAAATGATTGAAAATATTAAAAAAGCTGCAGAAGAAATGCTGAAAAAATATTGATATTACGTTTATTTATAAATATTTTTTAGTTGTTTTTTGCTAAGCCAAGGTTTTTTTCTATGAATCATCGAATGACAATTTGAACAAACATTAATCTCGTTCTATAAATGAACACTAATTTTGCATGTTCCAAATTACAATATTAAGCTATAGTTAGTTATCAATTTGACTAATTGTTATAATACAATTATAAAAAAATTAAAAATGAATTAAAAAAATATATTTGTTAACACACGAATTTTTAGTCAAAAATTATGTTTTAAAAATAATTGAAAATTTTTATACCCAATCATTAAAAATTAATATAGATATGATGACATTTATTATTTGAATGTAGTGTGTTAAATAATTCGTTTAGTCTGCTGATGTTTTTGGAATATCATGTAAAGATGATTGCAATTACAAAAATCATTTTTTTATTAATTTGTATTTGTTTTCTAATATTTTAACATCCTTAATGACATTTTTTGTCTTAAATGATTTAATGATTGCCGTTTCACTTTCTGGAGACCAATATATAGTTAAAAATCTCTTGGCTCTTGTTATAGCTGTATAAAATACATTATGTGAAATTGCTTCTTCAACTTCTCTTGTAATTATTAATTTGACAGAATTATATTCTAATCCCTGAGATTTATGAATTGAGATAGCATAAGCTATTTCAAAAGGAATTTTGTTTGAATCATTTGTATCTTTGTCATAATCGTCCTCTGTAGCATTTAAAACAGTTAATTTAATTAACGATTTATCTTCACCCAAATTAGAAACAAAAATAAAATTAGAATATCTTATTAAAGGATTTAAGATAGTATCAACTTCAAGAGTAAACTCTATACTTTGGTTTGGATTAATCCTCACATCTTTAATTACTCCTTTTAAATTGTTGTAAATATATCCATCAAATCTGCTAGTATCGTTAAAAATTATTGGATCACCTATTTTAAAAACATGTTGTTTCCAGATTATTTCATTATTTGGATTATTGATTTGCAATATTCTATTTAGATTGTTTATACCATAAAGACCATCATAATTGAGAGCCAGTATAATCTCATCAGAATTTGTTTTTTTAAAAATGCTTTCATCAATAATATGAGAAAATCTATATGAAACAAACATTTCTTGCATATTAGGTTTGATATTTCTAACACTATCCCATACTTCAATTAAAATATTTCCTTCTTTGCATCGATAAATATGAAATAGATCAGTATATGAATACTTTTTTATAAAATTGCGCAATAAAGCAAACCAATTTCCAAATTGAATTGCAGGTAATTGATATATGTCTCCAGCTAATATCATCAATTTTGTTTCTATTTTTGTAAGAACATCATGCATATCCTTGGAAGAAATAGTGCTACATTCATCTATAACTACAATATCGTATTTTGTTTGGATATCTTTGTTTGCAATAAAACTTTTAATTGTTTTATAATGAACACGCGTGTCATCTATTTTCTTAACCATATTTTGAAGCGCAGCATGCGTATTTGTTAAACACAATTTAGAAATTTGACCTAGCGCTTTTAGTTCTTTACTAATCAAAGTTGATTTTCCAGTTCCTGCAGCACCATAAATGCAAAACAAGCTTGAGTTCTTGAACATTTCTTTAAAGGCTTTTTCTTTTTCTTTATCATCAAACTGTATAGTTCCGTTTTTTAAAAAAGAATCAATATAAGTTGAGTAATTTGGAAAATTTATAATATTAGTTCTGGATATTAAATTTTTTATAATTTTGATTGAATTGACTTCGTTTTCCCTTATATAAACGTTTTTGCCAAAACGCTCAAGATATCTTTCGCCTTGAAAAGAAGGGATTCTTTTATTATATTTTTGAATTAATCTATCGGCTTCATCAAGATCTGAATCCTTGATACCAATATAAATAGATGCTGTTTTATTAGATTCATTTATTATATGATTCGCAAAAATATCATCCTCATAATCCTTATAATTAAATAGGTTAATTAAAATATTAAATAAAGGATTATGTTTAATTAAAGAACCACTATATGGAGTTTTATCAAAAACCAAAACTCCATTTTTTAGAAATAAATTTGATACTTTAGGATTCTCTTTGTTGCTTAATTGATTTTTAATAATTGAATTTGTAAAAATATTAGCCAAATATTTGACAGTGTTATAACCAACAATTTTCCGGTGTAAAAACTTTCTTGAATAATTCAACAATTCTATCAAATAAGAAGATTTCTTTTTGGCATCTATAATCGTATTCATAAATTCATTGTAGTCAGTATCTGCAAATTCAAGTATTTCAGAAATTGAAATGTGATTATTTTTTATATAATCCATTAAGCGCTCATATTGATCGGTTCTACTATTTTTTTGATTCAATCCAAAAATTTTTGCAAATTTGTCTAACTCACATGGCCTAATGGCAATCCAATAATCTACAATCACCATCAATGGAACATCTTTTCCAAATACTTTTATGAATTTTTTTTCAAAAGAACATCTTACTGCATAATTTTCAAACATATCTATTTTGGAATACGCAATAAACCTATCAAATTTGCTTACATCATCAAACGCATCTGTTAATGTATATTCATAAAATAATATTTCTTTGATATATATAGTTTTTTTCTTTCTGATATAAAATGTGTTCGTTCCAAATTTTTTAGAATTGTGGTGACTAATATTTACTATATCTTTAATGCTATTATAATAACTTTCAAGATTAGAATCCAAGTCTAAAGGTATCTTATTTAAATTATTTAAAACAATTATTCCGAAATCATTTTTAAACAACAATTTTATTTTAATAAGAAATTCAAAATATTTTAATAACATTCTTTCTGCATATTCGCCATATAAATTATAGTGTGATAAACTGGCTTGCAAACAATCATGGAAGATGCGAAGAAACCTAAATTTACTATTTTTCTTGATATAACTGATAGAATGTCCAATTATTTCATATCTGTTAACAGCATTTTCTTTGTTTTTCTTTGTATAAACATAGCAAGCAACTGCTTCAACCAAATTTCTCAAACTATTCAAAACATTTGAAGCAATCAAACCTCTATTATCATCTCTAATAAGTGATAAATTTTCATCAATTAAACAACAAGATTGAATCAATTCATTTTTCCAATATTCATCATTAAACATAAAATACTTTTTTTACATTTTCCTCAATTATAAAAATTGTAATTAATTTAATGACATTTTATCACTAATATTAAAAAAATAAAAATATTATAAATATTAATAGAAACCCACGATGTTAATTATAAATTAATTCTATCTTTAATATTTTAGCAAACACATGTTTATATTATCTTATCAAATAAAAATAATCGAAAGAATCGAATTGATTATAAAAAATTGTTTTGATTATTTACTGGAATAAAATATGTCAACTAAATAACAATTATTTACTTCTCCGGTTGGAATAGCATTGTGAATAAGCGATTGAGTTTAGTTGAAACAAAAAAGTGTAACTATTCCATTTATTCACTCAATTTCCACTTTTATCATTTCGCTAATATGTTTTAATAATTCCTTGTCTTCGCAGTATATATAACAACCTTTTTGTCCTCGTGATAGCAATACTTTATAAGTATCTTTTATTATTCTTTCTGCTTTTTCTTTATAATTTGGTTGTGATTTAATTCCATGTAACGACTTATCAGTTTTGGCTCTTTTTGATGCATCTGTAATAACGTGGGTGTTTTTATATCTTAAATCTTGTCCGATTATGACACCAACATAATCAAATTCTAGACCTTGTGAAGTATGAATACATCCGACTTGTGCAAAACTATCTTCATCAATTGCCCAAGTTGTTGTGTTATTAAAGTTCCATTTTGCATGAAAATCATCTTCTAAATTTATGTCATATTCGTCAGAATATATTGCTTGTTTTGTAATCCAATTATAACAATATCCCGCGAGCATACGAGCTTTGTTATTAGTATTTTTCTTTTCTAACTCATCGCGCATTTTAGAAGGACTATTAAATAATCTTATTTCATAATCCAAATCAAAATCGTAATTTGCGGTTTGACGAATTTCTAATAAATTATCTAAAAAAGCCAAATATCCATCAGATCCATTACATCTAAATTGACTAGTAAGATTTAATGAATCATCATAAATCACTTTGCTATTTTCAATATGCGCCCATTTTTTAATTTCTTCAATCGAACCAATATCTGATGCGGTAACTATTTGATCCTCATCGATGAAAAATACAGAAACTCTAGAAGAATGAATAATTTCTTTTATTTGATTTTCGCCAAGATTTTTATACATGCCACTTTTTGCATTTAATCTATGAGCTTCATCACATAATATACAATCAAATTGATTTAATGAAGCATTAACAAAACTTCCAGAACCAACAAAAAGATTTTTTAAGTAATGTTTCTTATATTTCTTCCCCATTAATTTTTCAAAATATACTTCTCTTGGGGCACTATTTTTTGAAGTATACACAGCAGATTTTTTATCCATTATTAAATCGCGTAGCAATTGAATTGCTATAACACTTTTTCCAGTTCCAGGACCGCCTTTGACGATTATTGTATATTTACCACTTTCACTTTTTAAATCGTTCGTGGATTTTAAACTTTTATTAACAATGGATTTTATTACCTCATATGCAACTTTTTGTTCATCAATCAAATAAAATTCTTTATTTCCATCAAACATCCCACTAATAGCGTCTTGCAAAGATTTAGATGGTTTTAATTTTCCATTTTCAATTTGCATTAAAATATCAATATTATCTTTTTTCTTAATGAATTTTTTAATAAAATTTCTTAATTTAATTTCATCTCTACCTAAAAATAAAGGAGCCAATGTAATTGCTTCTTTATAAAAATCATTATCGATGTGTAAACGATTAATTTCGCGATAATTATGTAAGTACGCACATGGCTTTATACTTATATTATTTTTTTGAATAGATTCATTAAAATTTTCGATAATTTTTGCATAAGAATAAGCTTGATATGAAGGATGACAAACGAAACGTTCAGCACCACCCGTAAAAGCATAAACAACATCTGGTCGATTAGTTTGTTTACTATCTTCCCACTGCTTTAATTCGACTACTACAACATTATTTGAATCATTTTCATCACAACCTGAAATTAAAAAATCAACGCGCTTTGAAGTTAGAGGTATTTGATACTCTATCGCTAATCTACAAGAATTAGAAATGTCATTGTCATCAAGTACATCACGCATGAATTGAAGTGAATTTGCCCACGCTCTATACTCGCTTTCGTGGCTATATGGAATATGATGTTTGCTCATCTCTTCTTCGATAATGTCCGCTAATATTCCATTTCTAACATCATCGATAAAACCACCTTTAGTATTTTGATAAACAATCATTAGAATTTATTCTCCTTATCAAGAGGATATTTTAAAGAATTTTTGGATATTTTATTATTAACAATCTCATCGATATTTAAATTATATTTTTCAGCAATTTGAACAGCATAAATAAAAATATCCGCTAATTCTTCCTTTATTTTATCTATTTTGTTTACACAATCTAAATTATCACCACTCCACTGAAAAATTTCTAATAATTCAGCAGATTCTAAAGATAAAGAAATCGCTAAATCTTTTCCGTTATGATATTTTTCCCAATCTCTATCAATATTAAACTGATTTATTCTCTTTATTGTTTTATCTGAAAGCATATACTAATTCCTTATATGGTAATATTTTACCATTTAGTAAAATCGTGTAAATGCCAGATTGTTTTAGTGGAAAAAATTGTGCATAACAATAAATTGAAAATCATATTTTATGACTATAAATACTAATTTTGTAAATTGTTGCTTGCTGTTCAAATGATTTTTTATTATTTTATGAACCAATAAATCGTTCGATAATGCAATTTAACAAAATCATCAATTGTAAAATCGTCAATTTTTTTAAAATCTTTTTCTAAATATCGCATTTGTCTATCACTAAATAAATAAACTAGACCAACTTTATTATGTTCTTTAAGCATTGATTTTATTTGATTAACAATAATTTTAAATTCATTTTTAATTTCATTAACACTAGAATTAGTGTTTTCTTTTGTTCTTTTTAAAAGCAAAGGATATGAATAATCGATAAATTCTTTATATGTATCGTAGTCAACTTTTGGATTGGCGGTATAAAAATGCGATACCATTTTAACATTAGGGCGTTTAGGATCATCTATTAATTCTTCGCTATAAAAATTATTAAATCTGATGTCTAACGGATTATCGATTTGAGGATGATTTTTAACAAAATCTCGATAATTTAAATAAATTGGATTTTTATAAAATTTTTTATTTTGTTTCGCTGTTTTTGAAAATTCTTCATATTTTTCAATTACATCAGCATATTCTTTAGCGATATAAGAAGTAGAATCAAAATATTGTTTATTAATTGCTATTTGATAATATTCTTTGACTTTATTTATACATTCATTATCTTTATCTATGCATTCTTTTTCATATTCTTTAAAAGAAATATTCCTATTATTTAAACAACCAAAACAACTGACAAAATCATCATAATCTAATCCATTAAATTCATTAGCATTTAAACATTCACCACAAAAAGATTTATTACCAGCAATATGAGGAACTAAATTGTCCCCTGCTATTTCATAAATAAGGACAGGTCCATGGATATTTAAAGGTAAAATTAATTTTTTGTCCATACAAATTGTATTTTATCACCAATTCATATAATAAAAAACAAGGTGATATACCAAATTGATACACCACCTTAAATTCCATAGTTTTGACTTTGTTAGGTCTTAAAATGTTTGATTTTATTTATATGAGCCATGCTTAAATTTTTATTTATTTTTAATGTTTTAAGTTTATAACACTTGTAATAAAGTCATATAAAAATATATCAAAATACTAATTACACACAAATATTTCATAAAATTTTAATTATTTTTCTGTCTATATATAAAAAAGTTTTTAATTTTATAAAGTTTTTACGTTTGAAAAGTAAAAACTATTCAAATTTCATAAGTTTTTTGTTACACTATAAATGACAAACGAGGAGGTATTGATATGATCATAAGACCATACTACTTAAAAACGTTAAAAACCTATCGAGATGTTCCGCTTGTAAAGATATTAGCGGGAATTAGACGTTGCGGTAAATCAACTATTTTAGATATGCTACGTGATGATTTGGTTGAAAGCGGAATTAGTTTAGATCATATAATTAGTGTTTCATACACTTCAGAAGATTTTGATAATGGCATGACTGATAAAGATATGTATGATAATATCAAAAAACAAATGATAGACGATAAACGTTATTATTTACTGCTAGATGAGGTGCAAGAAATTTTTGGTTGGGAAAAAGCAATAAATAGTTTATTAGAACGCACTAATAGCGATATTTATGTGACTGGTTCTAATTCTAAACTAATGTCTAGCGAAATATCTACCTATTTAACAGGACGATATATTTCAATACCTGTCTATACTTTGTCTTTTTTAGAATATCTAGATTTTAAAAAACAAGATTTAAAATCACCAAAAGATTTGCTAAATGAATACATACGTTTTGGTGGATTCCCAATAGTAGCAATAGGTAATTTTGATGCACACTCCGCCTATCAGATTGTGGAAGGAATCTATAATTCAGTGATTACTAACGATATAACAAAACGACACAATGTCACAAATATCGATTTGTTTAACCGCGTTGTTAAATACATAATAGAAAACGTTGGTAAAACTTTTTCAGCTAATTCAATTGTTAAATTTCTTAAAAGTGAAGGTCGATCTTTATCTATAGAAACAATTTATAATTATTTAAGCTGGCTAGAAAAAGCATTTGTAATTTATCGTTGTCAAAGATATGACTTACAAGGGAAATCCATACTAAAAACTCAGGAAAAATTTTATCTAGCCGACACTTCTTTAAAATATTGTATGATGGGTTTTAATCCTACCTCCATTGCTGCCATGTTAGAAAATATCGTATATTTTGAACTACGCCGAAGAGGATATGAAGTCTATATCGGAAAAAACAAGACAAAAGAGATTGATTTTGTGGCAATAAGGCGTGATGAAAGAATCTATGTTCAAGTATGTAGCAGGTTGCTAGATATGTCGGATCGAGAAATTGATAATCTTCTTGAAATCAAAGATAATTATCAAAAATATATAATAACTCTAGATGAACTAGCGACAGGTAATATTAAAGGTATTAAAATTATCCATTTAGCGGATTTTCTTTTAAATGATGAATATTAAAATAAAAATCACATTATTTTAATCCGTGATGGTATCAGCTGATATGTATTATTTTTTATTTTACGATTTACTCCACTATTTATTAAAAACATTATATATTATGTCTTAAACATACATATTTTCAGCATTACAAAAATATGTGCAATTTTTATTTGTTGATGTTGAATTAATATAACTTATTATTTTGTTTTGATAATCTATATCTTCTAATAAAAACTATTGTTTATGTGTTATAAAATTAAAATAATTTTGAATTTGTAACACTTTGATGCAAAATATATGCGAAAATTACTATTAAAATTTATTAATAATGTAATATTTGCTAAATATTATATTAATTCCGTTAATTGATTTTTAACATCTTGATAAAATTTATCAATGTAACTAAGTGCATATTGTTTGATATCAAGATTTATAGAATTTATTAAAGGTGTTAAATCAATAGCAAAATTAACCATTTTAGCTTTATCAACGCTATGAGAAGCAGCGTATGTCGCATTTGCGTATCGTCTTCCAATTGTTGCTAAATCATAACGCTTTCCACCTACGATTTGTGACTTATATACATTTAAAATATCTTTAGCAAGTTTAGGTTTTTTTGATACATCTAAAACATATTTTAAATCATCATCAACCCAATCTAAATCGCGCCATACCTCACATCCTAACACTTTTTTAGGATGATATTTTTTATCTAATTTTCTTAATGCTTTAATAACTTTAATAACAACACCAAGATGAGTGGGATGCTTATCTAATAAATTATGAGTATAAATAACTTCTGGTCTTAATTGTTTAATGATATTAATGTAATCATTAATGACATTATCATCATCTTTATTTTTAACTTCCGCGGAAGTGTAGTTTAACATATATAAAGAATGATATTTGCCTATTTCACTAGCCTCTTGCTGTTCCTTGATTCTAACTTTTTTCATCATTTCATCAGTATAATCTTTAAATTCACCAGTTCTTGCTGAACCAGCACCATCGCAAGTGACAACCGCACTAAAAGAATATTTTTTTGAAAACCATCCTTTTAAAATTCCATGATACGCCATAATTTCAACATCATCTTGATGAGCGGCGATACATAAATATTTAACTTTATTTTTATTTGCATTTTTTGGTATATAAATAAAACCTTTATTCAATTCCATATTAATTTCTTCCTTTTTATTTTTTATAAAATTAACGAGTTACTGTTACTTTTTTTAAACCTCTTGGTATATCAGGATTATTGCCTTTTAAAACAGAAAGGAAACAAGAAAATATTTGCATTGCTTCTATAATTGCAAAAGGCGAGATGCATTCTTCGCATCTTGGAACAAACAAAGTTTTTGAATAATCGGTAAAATATGAATCATTTGAAATAACATATACATTAGCTTTCGCATCCATTAATTTTTCAAACATCTCATATAAATTCATATTGCAACGGCCAAAACCATGCAATAAGAAAATATTTTGCGTATCATCGACGACCGCGAAAGGTCCGTGATAAAAGTCGCTAACCGAATATGCTTTTGATTTAACATAAGTAGTTTCTTGTAATTTCAAAGCCGATTCCAAGACAGAAACATAGTTAATACCACGCGCTAAAAAGTAACAATCATACATATCAACACAAGATTTTGCTAAATTAAAAATATTTTCTTCTTCTTTTAAAGTTTCTTCTAATAATGAAGGAACTAAATCAAGATTTTTTCTAAGATAATCGCTATTGGCGATTTCAGCACACATCAAACCTAAAACATACATTTCTGTAATAAAAGTTTTTGTTGCCGCTACAGATTTTTCTACACCACATCCTAAATAAAGATGATAATCAGCAGCTTGAGCTAATAAAGATGTCTCATAATTTGTAATAGCAATAGTTAAAGCTCCTGCTTTTTTTGCTTCTTCAATGACATTTAATATATCAAGACCTTGTCCTGATTGAGAAACACCGATAACTAAAGTGTTCTTATAATTTAATTTTCCACCATAAACAGTCGATACGCTAGGAGCAGCAAATCCGCATGGCAAACCAGCGAATATTTCACACATATATTTAAAATAAACACAAACATTATCGCTAGAACCACGAGCGGATAAAACAACATTAGTAATATTTTTTTCTTTAATTTTTTTTGCAATTAATTTGATTTTATCCAAATTAATTTCTTTAGTTAGTTTGACCGCATCAGCTTGTTGATGAATTTCTTCATACATATGCAGTTTTTTAAAGTCTAATTGTTTCATAATTATCTTCCCTTTTTATTTACTACTTTCTTCTATTACTTCTTCTGATAAAACATTTAATGATGGTTTATTATTATTTGATGTTTCTCCATCTTCAGTTTTATAAATTGTTTCTTCTTTTTCATCATTTGAGAAAAGATGTATTTTTTTCTTTCCAAATTTAATAAAGATTTTTTGTTTTGCTAAGAAAACATCGCGTTCATATCTTTTAATAACAATTGAAGATGTTGATTCACGAATATTTAAATCTTTTCCTAACGCAAAATCAGCGTATACAAGTGTTTCACTTCCTAAATTTTCACAAATAGAAGTTTCAACTTGGAAAGTATCTTTGTCAGCACTTTCAACAATTTGAATATGTTCAGGACGAATTCCAAGTATTGCTTTATGTTCTTGACCATCTAAATATTTATCCTTAATTTTCTTTAAATCTTTTAACGCTACTAACAAGACGTTATTTTCTGGCAAAACAATTTGTAAAGATTGTCGAATTTTTTTAATAGTAACCTCATAAAAATTCATTTGAGGTGTTCCAATAAATCCCGCTACAAAACGATTTTTTGGAAAATCATATAAGGCTTCGGGGCGATCAATTTGTTGAATGATACCCTTACGCATAACGACAATAATTGTGCCCATAGTCATCGCTTCAACTTGATCGTGAGTAACATATATAAATGGTGTATCTAATTTTTCATATAATTTTGTAATTTCAACACGCATTTGTGCTCTTAATTTTGCATCAAGATTTGATAAAGGTTCATCTAATAAAAATAAACGAGGTGTTCTAACAATAGCGCGACCTAAAGCCACTCTTTGTCTTTCGCCACCGCTCATCGCTTTTGGCTTACGATGTAAAAGATGTTCAATATCTAAAATTTTAACTGCTTGATTAATTCTTTTATCAATTTCATCTTTAGCAATGTGCATGTTTTTTAAACCAAACGCCATATTTTGATAAGCAGTCATATGCGGGTATAAGGCGTAATTTTGGAAAACCATGGCAACATTTCTAAATTTTGGTTCAACTTTATTCATCAATTCGCCATCCATATAAAGTTCACCTTTAGAAATGTCTTCTAGACCAGCAATCATTCTTAAAGTTGTTGATTTGCCACATCCAGAAGGACCAACAAAAACAACAAATTCTTTTTTGTTAATCGATAAATTAAAATCTTTAACAGCAACTACTTCTTCGTTTTTCTTTTTGCCTTTATATATTTTTGAAACATTTATTAATTTTAATTCCATTATAGTTACCTCTTTTAATCTTTTTTACAACTATGATTTAAGACATAGTCTACTCCTACCGCAGTAGCACCTATAATCTTAGAATCACGTCCTAAAGTCGAAAATTTAATTGTTGGAGTATAAATTAAATGACTATTTGTCGCTTCTTGAATTGCTTTTAAATATTCATCACCTAATTCTGTAGCTCTTCCACCTATAACAATTGTTGAAACATCTAATGATTCCACTAATTGGCTTAAAGCTTCTCCAACCGCACTAGCGCTTTTTAAAACTTCTTCTTTAACTTTGCTATTTTCTTTATATAGTTCAATTAACCTAGTTCTTGATCTATTTAAGTTTTCATTACTAATTTTTTCAGCTTTGTCAATTAAAACACGCAATGACGCTACTTCATCTAAATAGTCATATTTATTGTCATAAAATACTTTGATAAGACCAAATTCACCAGCGTAACCTTTATCGCCTTCAAATAAGGATGAATTAAAAATCAAAGCTCCGCCTATACCGATATCAATAGAAATGTAAATAGCGTTTTTAACATCAACTAAAGCTCCTTTTTTAATTTCTGCCCACGCTGAAACATTAACGTCATTAGAAATAAAAATTGGAACGTTTGGAAATTGTAAAGAAAAAACATGACGAATAAAGTTTTGTTCTTTAAAAAGTTCTGGATCAAATTGTTTTGACAAAAGCAATTCTCCGCTATTGCGATTAACACGACCAGGTAAAGAAATCACAATATTTTTTAAAGGAAAACTCTTAAATTTTTCATTCATGAGTATTTGACTAGCTTTTAATAATATAAGATAAATAGTTTTTGCATCATATTTTTCAACATCTAATATTTCGGTAAATAATATTTCTTCTTTTAAGTTAGAAATGGATATTTTAGCTTGATAATTTGAAATATTGACCGCTAAGATTAGACCATAATTTTCGTTGATTGTATAAAATACTTGTTTGCGCCCTATTTCCTTTTTAGAAGAAGAATTATTGACTTTAATTAATCCTTTGTTTAATAACTCTTTAACAATTGAAGACATTGTTGCATTAGAAAGATGCAATTCGTTTGCTAAATCTGTCGCTGAATAATTTTTTTGCTGTAACTTAGAAATGACTAATCTATTATTTAATAATCTTGAATAAGTTTGATCTTTTCCTAATTGTTTATTGTCCATATTTAACTCCTTATCTAGCGATAAAATCATAGTATACCGCATTTAATTTGCCATTATTTGTTGGAGCGATATCATCTTGAATGCCGCCATCAGCAATAGATGAACAATTTATAAAATAAATGTTTTCTAAAATAGCGTTATTTAGGATAGAACATGCAAATGCACCAACCCAATTGTTTGCATAAACATTAATATTTTCAAACGTTACATCATAGATTTGTCCATCAAAAGCTCCAAAGAAACCAACAGCGTATTTAGATGGACGATAATTATCTAATTGACCGGCTTCATCTAAAGTAAAATACTGTTCGTTTTCATTAATATTAACATTTTTAATTACATGCCCTTGACCATATATTTTGCCAGTGAAACTCCTACCTTCATAACCAATGCCATATAGTGTTTCATTATTAAAATCTAAGTCATTAGTCAAAATAAATGTTTTAGAATAATATTTATCATAACGAGTCGAATCATAATCTTTGACATTAAAATATTTATAAAAATCTTCTACTGAATTAATTGTGTAGTATTCTTGCCCTTTTAAATAGTCTAAATCGTAATTAGGACGATCTAAATATGTCGCATAAGCTCTATATAAATTGCCATCGCTTGTTTTAAATGTATATTTAAATGATACATCAGGATTAGATTTTAAATTATTAGAAGAAACAAGAATAGTGTCATCATTAACTTTAAAGTCAATTTCTTCATTGTTTTCTAAAACAATTAAGTCGTTTAAAGAAGGATTGTTAGGTAATTTAAATTCAATGTTATCTTGAATTGTATCTTGATTATAAGTATATTTTTCTTCTAAGAATGTGAATTTTTTAACACTGATAGTAACCATTGATGAATTTTTATTATCCGCACGAGCGTATAACTTAAAAGAATCAACTGCAATATTTTCGCTTAAAGTAATAATATCACCATCTAAAGTAACACCATCAATCGTAGATGGAGATAGACGATATTCAACATCTTGTCTAGCAGTTAAAGGTGAAATATTACATGATAATTGATAAGATTGATCGGCTTCCATTACCAATGGTACTGATTCAGAAATGCTGACTGATTCAACATTATCATATAATTTAAATATCTTACTATTTGTGAAAGTTTGTTCGTCAATTGTTAAAGATATTGTTACAATAAATTCATATTCTTTAGCGTCATATGTATTAACAATATTTTCACTAATTGAATATCCTTCACCATCGACATAATATTTAACATCGCTGATATATTGATTATATAAATCGCTTGGATTAATATTGACTAAAATTTCTACTTCATCTCCCCTATTCGCGGTTAAATCTTTATTAGAAATTTCAATATCATAAACAAAATAATATTTTAAATAATGATTTAAAGTAGGCGTATTAATATTATCAAATGTCCAATATGTTGAATCTAAAATATCAGAATAATCATAATTAATTAAATATTGTAATGTTTCAAATAAAATTGAAGTATCACTATTTAAGCCATCACCGATAAATAATTCACCATTTTCTTTTAAAGCATAGCAATTATTAATTGTGCCAGAATTATATCCTGCAAAAGCACCGACAGATTCATCGCCACTGACCATACCATAACTAAAACAATTTGTAATTGTGCCTTCATTTCTTCCAACAAAGCCACCAATAATTTTAAAAATATTTTCCCCTGAATAGTTTGTTAAATCAACATCGGCCCAACAATTTGATATTGTTCCAGCATTAAATCCAACTAAACCACCGCTATAGGAGCGAACACTATTAGTGGTACCTGGTAAACCTTTAACACCTAAATTTTTAATAACACCCATGTTTGAAACATATCCAAATAATCCAGCATTATATGCTAATTCATCACTTCTATTTATATATAGACCGCTAATGGTGTAACCATTTCCATCAAAAGTACCTTGGAAAGTATCTAATAAAGCTGTTCCATCCGTAACATCATGATAAATGCCAATCGGATTCCAACCTTTTCCATCATTATATCCTTCACCATTAATCGACAAATAATCTGTTAAATCAATATCATTTAAAAGAATATAATATCCTTTTAAAGCATCGCGAGATTCACCAATAGAAGCTAAATCTTGCGGTGTCTTAATAAATTTATTAGCGATTAATAATTTAACAATGATAGTGTTTCTAGAAGTTACTATTATTAATTCATTTTCACCAGGAGTGAATGTTTTTAAAAATTCTGGCGATAAAGTAATTTGATTGTTTGTTTCATCATAAGAATAATTATTAGAATCTATTGAGGTTTTACCATGCATAATTCCAATAAATTCTTTTTTATACTCAGAAGATGTAATATCAGAAAAATCTAAAATATATGCAACAGGAGATTTACTATCAATTTCCGCTGATTGGATTGTATTTTCTACTTTTGCTAATTGTGTTGTCGCAGCAATAAATGTTTTTTTAAGTGAAACGCCATAACTAGATATAATAACTTCAAACTGTTCACCATTACTGACTTTGTCAGTAAACGAAACGCGACCGCTTATAGAATCAATACTAATACCAATTGGCTCGCCATCTAATTCATATTTGATAGCTTGATTGTTAGAATTAGAGGCTAATATATAATCTCCATCACTAATATAATCGATTGGATTAGTAAAAGTTAAAGTCGCCTCTTGAATATCTTGATTCAATGTCAAAACAACATAATCGGATTTAACATCACTATTATCTAAATAAGCATAATATAAAACTTGACTATAATTTTTAACAGTATCATCAAAACTTATTTGACCAGTTTTGTTATCTAAACTAACTCCAACTGGAACATCACCAGCAAAAGAATATAAAATATCATCACTTTCTTGATTGACATTAACAATATCATTATTTTTAATTGTATATTCGCTTTGTGAAAAAGTTAGGTTGGTGATTACGTTGTTGTTTTGACAACCATTTAAAAACGGCAATATCAATAAAGATAAGCCAAACAAAATACTTTTTTTCATCCTTTAAGACCCCCAGCATTTGTGCTTTCAATAATTCGTTTTTGAAAACAAAGATATAAAATAAGAATTGGGAAAATGGCAATAAGCATTGAGGCGAAAACCATCGGATAATCACCACTTCCAGATCCAAGACTTTCTTGCAATTTTTGTAAACCAACCGCTAATGTTGTCATATCTGATGGCATAAATAGTCGAGGTGTAGAATAATCATTCCAATAAGTAATTGCTTGTAAAATTGAGCAAGCAATCAATGGACCTTTAGCCATCGGAAGCATAATAGTAAAAAATGTTTTAAAACGACCCGCACAATCAATTTGAGCGGCTTCTATATAACTATTAGAAATGCTAGAAAAAGAAGAATATAACAAAATAAAATTAAAACCAAAACAACCAGAATATAAAAATAATACACCAATCAAAGATTCATCGATTCCAAATGTTTCTAACATAACAACTTGGCTAGGAAGAGTTCCAACAATAGGAACAACCATTGTAAAAATTGCTAAACCATAAATAATATTTCGACCAGGAAATTTATATTTAGATAAACAATAAGCAGCACACGCTGATAAAAAGACATTAATAACTGTTCCTAATATTGTGACAACTAAAGATAGAAGTATCATTGACCAAACAGTTTGTCCTTCCACTTCATAAGTTAATATTTCAACAAAATTTAATCCGTACCACTGTTTTGGAAAGCCAAAAATATTACCGGTTATAAATTCTTCACCAGTTTTAAATGAATTTATTAACATCCAAAGAAAAGGAAATAAAAGAGTAACAGCGTAAATTACAAATAAACAAAAGACAAACCATTTTCCAAAATGGTATCCAAAATCAATTTTTTTCTTGTTTTTCTTTTTAATATCGCCTTGATACGCTAATTTTAAATCTTCCATATCAATAATCCACTCCTTGATATTTTTTAGACATAAAATGTCTTACTAGCATAATAACTGGTGCCCAAATAGCAGAACAAAGCAAACCTTTTGCGGCAGCCGAACAATATTGGGCAGGCGAATAAGAAGCTGTAGCAAGAAAGATGTCTAATGAAATTGTATAAGTATTTCCTTCGCCATTTGTAAGCAACAAAGGTTGTAAATATAAAGTTAAGACGTTGGTCATTCCTAAAATGACTAATGTCACAATAGTGGGCCAAATACAAGGTATTACAACATGGAAAAATTCTTTAAAATATCCAGCATGATCTAATTTTGCTGATTCAAATAATTCCTTTGGTATACGACCTATCGCACCTGATAAAAGAATGATGTTATAGCCTAAACCAGCCCAAATACAATAAATATAGACCATGATTTGAGATGTAGGCCAAACGCTGAAAAAGTTATCAGAAAATCCAATCATACGCATAAACTCGTATAAATAACCATATGTAGAATCAAATCCCATAGCAAAAGCAAATGTTAAAGCGACAACAGGAATAATATTTGGTAAGAAAAATATTGCTCTAAAAACATTTGCTAAAGGCATTTTCTTTGATAAAAAATAAGAAAATAAAAGTGATAAAGGCAAAGAAATAAAAATCGTAATAACAGCAAAGCCTAAAGAATTTAATAAAATAACTGATGTATTATTTAGCCAACTAACACCGGTAGTGTTTAACTGTGAATTAAATAAATCATCAAATATTTTAACAAATTGATCAAATCCCGCCCATTCATATGTGCCATCAATTCGTCCATATTGAAAAGCGTGCATTAAAGAATTTATATTAACAAAAGCCCAAGTAATAACAAATTGTAAAACTGGATATAAAAGCATAATAATGATAAAAATATAATCTCTTGTCTTTTTAGATAGGTGTTTTTTAGAATCAAAATTAAAGAATTTTCTTCTAGAAGACTTATCTTTTTGATTGTTTTCTGTTTTATTATTTTCTATAGAAATATCGCTCATTTTGTTCTCACCAACTTTACATTATCTATTTGAAGTGTAGATTCACTTAAAGTGTTATAAAATTCCAATCTAATAGAATAAGAATCTTTAGGTGCAGTAACATTTAAAGTATATGTTTCCCATTCGTTAGATTTGATTATGACCGGACATGATTCTATTGCACGTGAAGATGAAGCACTGACAAAATTTAAAACAGCATTAGAATCTTCACCATTGCTTTTAGCTTTAAATGACAATTGATATTCATATCCTTCATAAACAGAATCAACATTTGTGGACAAATATCCGCCATCTTTTATGACAGCACCATAAGATTGTTGAAAACCGCCATCACTTAAAGGATAACAAACTTCGCTAACTTCTTTATCTTCGGTGTTTAATCTAGAATAAGACCATCCATAACCATCTTGATTATGATCTGCTAAATATTCAAAATCCCCATTAGCGATTAAATCAACATCAGGATAATATGTTGGAGTAGTCGGATATTGACTTTCTAAAGCAGCATTAACAGAAATAGAAGCATCTTTTTCTTCGTATGGTTGGCTACTATCAAATGGTAAATATTTTACCCAATCAACTTCCATATAGTCGGTTTCAAATAAAGATTCTCCGACAAAGCCTGCATTATTTGGAAACCAAACTCCAAGCCATAATCTTGATGATAAGGTCGGAATAAAAACATCACTTACCGCTGTTACAACACCATCTAAATGATAAACAATAATTTCAGGATCGGTGTACCAATCAAAACCGAAAGTGTGGAATTGACCATCGTTTAAATAAATCTCTTCACCTTGAATTGAAGAAAAATTAACATCTTTTGAAGTTGAATATGATTCGGTTATATAGTTAGTATTTAAAACATTTTTAAAAGATATAACACCATCGCTTTTACCACCTGGTAATTCGATATCAATTTCATGGTTAAGATTTTCACCACCTAAAGGATCCGTCGTGTTGTTATAAGTCCAAAACGCAGAACAAGCACCCAATCTACCTAATGGTTTCATCTTAATTTGATAACGGCCAGGACCGGTTAGAAATTTTGAAATTAGTGCAGCACCAGTATTTCTTCCATCTTTTAACATTCCAACACCCTTAACTTCATCTTTAGCGTAATATAAGCCGTTTCCTCTTAATAATAAGACACCATCGTCAGTGTAAAAGACATTTTCTGGAATAACTCCACCATTGCCATTGCCCCATGCGCCATTACCAATAATCCAATTGTCATAATTAACACCATCAGTAAAATCATCAAAAAATAATTTTGATTCGTCAAAAGTAACATCTCCTAATAATCTTAAAGAATCGCCAACTTCAATATCTGTATCAATAATTTGACTTGTTGAAATATTATCATTATCACAACCAAGCAAAAGACAACTACAAGACATTACAAATAAAATATTTATTAATTTAAAACGTTTCATAGTCAAACCTCGTTTTCTATATTAATTATATATGATTTTTTAAAAAATAAAGCATTTTTTTATTTTATGAAAAAATATTGTTTATTTTTTTCTATTGTTTTAAATTTTAATTATATTATAATGTTCATTAGGATTTATTTTACAAACTAAAAAAAGGAGTTTACAAAATGAAAAAAAGTGCAATTTACTTATTTATACCTGCGGTATTACTTTCTTTAACAACTTTAGTAAGTTGTGATAAGACTGAAAATGACCCCACAACATTAAATATTATTTGTTTAAATTTAGGTTATGGCGATACTTGGATTAAAAACGCTGTCGCAAAATGGGAAGATGAAAATCCCGATTATAAGATTAATTTAGAAGCAAGCGAAGATGCAAAAAGTTTGATTTCTCGTCACATGGCTTCTTCTCATAATACTGATGATTTATATATTAGTGTTGGAACAGATTGGCGAACATACGCTGCTAGCGGTGCTCTTCTTCCATTAGATGATTTAATCGAAGAAGAAGTTGATGGCGTTAAAATTAAAGATAAAGTTAATGATGAGTATAAAAAATCAATTTATTTTACTAATTTAGATGGCGAAACACATACTTATCGTTTGCCTTGGACAAGCGGCGTTGGCGGTATATATTATAATGCAGCAATGTTTGAAGAAAATGGTTGGCAAGTTCCTACTACTTATGATGAATTGATAACATTAATTAATACTATTAAAGACGCGCGTATTCCTGTTGAAGGAGATTTACAAGCGACTGTTAAACCATTAGTTTATACAGGCCAAAATACTGATTATTTTGATTACACTGTTTTAACTTGGTGGGGTCAATTAGCAGGTAAAGAAAAATTGGATGAATTTTTAACTTATAGTGATTATTCTGTTTTTGATTACGAAGATAATGATGGTGCATATATCCATTTAAAAGAAGCTGTCAATTTATGGAATAACATTTTCTCTGATTCAAGCAATTATGTTGAAGGTTCACTTTCTAAAACCAATCACCAAGCTCAACAAGATTTTCTTAATGGTTATTCTGCGATGATGTTTAATGGCGAATGGTGTTACAATGAAATAGTTGGCTATATGGAAAATGGCGTCTTACCAGAATCTTTTGATTTAAAAATTATGAAAACACCAAAAGTTGATAACGCTGTTGAAGAAAACATTTCTTATATAGTTGGCGAAGATCAATATATTGCTATACCCGCAACAACTACCAAACCAGAATTAGCCAAATCTTTTATTAAGTTATTAGTTAGCGATTGGGGTTGTGAAAATTTTACTAGTAGCGCTAACGGGTTAATGGCGTATAAATGGAATAATGAAAATTATGAAGCTCCAAATTCCTTTGTTGAATCATTAATTGAATATAAAAATAGCACTACATCCACTTTTACAAATTTCTCATCAAGTTTATTATACCTTAATAATATTATTGATATTTGGGGTACTTCTGCGATGCGTCCATTTAATGGGATTTTATCTAATACTTCCACTGTTGACCGTGCTTTTGAGACAATAAAAACAGAAACACAAAGACAATGGGAAGATTGGAAAAGACAAGCAGGCATTTAAAATATGGATTTTAAAATTGAAATACTTGATTTATTAAAACAAATTAAAAATGTTATAAAAACAAAACCATCGGATGAAACTTTACCAGGCAATTGCTATTTCTTAAATGATGATTATGTATTAGCTATGCCAAGAAAAGATGGCGATAGTCGTTATCCTTATTCTTATGATGGTTTAACAATGTGGGTACATAGTTCTGGTTATATATCTATAAATGAATCTTCATTTTATTTTATTCCTCCTGCCCTAGAAGGAAGAGAACCACGAATAGCGTTTTTTGGAGGAATTAAAAAAGATAATAGATATACACCAATATCTATAACAGGCGTTTTAAGTGATATTGATGATAATTACCCTGTTTATTGTGTTTATGGCAAAAAATATTGTTATTATATTAATGAAAAAGATGACATTATATTTGCTGTAAGATTGGCAATTGATAATAATAAAAACATCCTCTTCTCCACATATGCAATTAATAATTCTAATAAAAGATGCGATGTTTATTTATCATCTTTTATCAATCCTATCATGGAACACAATGCATGTGATAGTGAAGAGAGCAAATGGTTTAAAAAATGTACGTTAAACAAAAATGGTGCAACTTTTTTAGGTATTGAAGATGTTTCAAGGAATACTCATTTAACAAATTATGCTTGCCTTAAAAGAGCAATTAATAAAAATGATGTTCAAATATCTGCTTCATCTTCAAGAAAAGAATTTAGTGATGGTTTGCATTTATCAATAAGACATTCAAAAGCATTACTAAATGGTGAATTACCGACAAATAAAAAAGTAACATCATTTTCTGAAACAGCCGCTTATTCAGATATTATATGCACTGCTATTAAACAAAATGATTATTTAAAAGTTGATTATAAAATTGAATTAGCGTTTAATCAAAAAGATATAGAATTATATGAAAATACACCATTTTTAATAAATGAAAATGATGATACTTTTTTAAAATTAAAAATGGAACCATCTAATATTAATGATTTTTCTATTCATTTTGGAAAAATCAAAGATTATCAACTAGATAACAACTTATTAAATAATTTTTTAAGCTATGTTATTAAACAAGTTGATTATGGTGCTAATTCTAAAAACTCATCTTTGATGCTATTAGGAATTCGTGATGTTTATCAAATGGTTGAAGCATCTTTAATGTGGGATTTAAAAAGTGCAAGAAAAATAATTTTAAACAGCATGAACTTTATTGATCCATCTGGTCGATGTCCTAGACAATTTTCTATGCCAAATGGTTCGGAAAAAGTGTTAATGGACAATAGACAATTTATCGATCAAGGACAATGGATAATATCCACTATTTATACTTATTTATCTTTCAGCGATGATAAAACATTATTAGATGAAAATTGTACTTATTGTGAATTAGAAGGATTAAAAAGCGGAAAAATGTTAAACGTAAAAGATTCTTTATATTTGCATCTAGAAAAAATTATTAATTATTTGATTTTAAATATCGATGAAGATACTGGCTGTCTTAAGACGTTGTATGGCGATTGGAATGACGCTATTGATGGATTAGGAAGATCGTATCTAAGCCAAAAAGAGTTTTCTAATGGCGTTTCTTCTATGGCTACTTTCCATTTATATAAAAATCTTAACGAAATGGCGGAAATTGTTAAATATTATAATAACGACACTGATAAAATTAATTATTATTTAGATATCGCTAAAAAAGTAAAGGAAAGTGCAAATAATAACTGTATTATAACTAAAAATAATGAAAAAAGGATTGTTCATGGTTGGGGTGAAAATAGAAGTTTTTATGTCGGTAGTTTTTTAGATGTCGATAATAAAAGCAGACATTCTTTGACTTCGAATGCTTTTTATGTCATATCCAATCTATACGAGTCTAATCCGAGTTTAAAAAAAGATATTTTAAATGCTTATAATTGTTTAGATTCTAAATATGGATTAAAAACATTCGATGTCTTTTTTGATCGCGATGCTTATAAAGTTGGACGTATTATAAATTTGCCAAAAGGAACAGCAGAAAACGCTGCTACTTACATTCATAGTACAGTTTTTGCCATCAAATCATTATTTATGTTAGGCGAAGGCGAATTAGCGTTTAAACAAATATATAAGATTTTACCAATTACACATGATTTTATAAGCTCCACTCCTTTTGTTATGCCAAATTCATACATATATAATCCTGAAATAGGAGTCGATGGCGAATCGATGAACGATTGGTATACTGGTACGTCAAATACATTGATTAAAACAATTGTCTTTGATGTATTTGGTTTACATGTATTTTTAGATAATATAGTTAAAATATCACCTTCAAATTATTTCCCTTGCGATGACGCTAGTTTAAAAATTAGAGTAAGAAATAAACTTTTAAATATCGTTTATTTAAATAAATATCAAGGCAAAAGAACAATTAAAATCAATGGCATAGACTCAAAAGATACCTTTAATTTAAATTCTTATGATAATGGTATTATCAATATCGAAATCATAGATTAGTTTTTATTAAATTAAAGTTTATAAACAAAAAGCACTCGCTTGAGTGCTTTTGTTAATTATGTCTTCTTTTTAATCTTATTTTGTCTGGCTTTTTGGTTTTTTATTTTTAATGACGAAAAACAAAACCAAACTAATTGCAGCAACAACACCAAAACTAACAACAGTAATTATAATGGTCATATTGTTATTGTTGTTAACAAAACTTCCACTTAAATATAAACCCAATGGATCAACTTCGCCTAAACCAACATATTCTTTTAAATATGAATTAAATTCATAATATGTACTTTCATTAGTGTTACCAATAATAGGTGTATCAGCAAGTGCTTGTAAATTTTCATTACTTATTTTGTAATTAATCATTTCAAGTGTTGTTTTATAAGATGCAGTATTATTTGTTAATTTTTCACAAATACCTTCCTCATTTGCTAACTTATTTAAATAATGTTTAGCACTATTCAAGGTGTTAATTTTAATACCATGGAAATGCAAATTGTTTGCACCTGGTGTATAAGATTCAAAAGTAAACGCAATACGAACAGATTTATCTTTAATATTACCATAGTTCAAATCATTTAAAATGGTCATAACTGCAGCGTGTTGATTCCAACTATTAGCTACACCGCTTCCACTAACGTTTCCATTTGTACCAGCAAAATTTGATTTTTCGCCATTATCTTGTCTTACAACTGTCCAATCACCATCAACTTCTTCCTGATATAAAACAGTAACATAGCCAGCTTCCGCCCCACTAAAATAGAAATTAATATCACTAATCTCACTAATAAAATCATCAGAAATGACTGCGGTAACATATTTTGTAGTATCGCCAGCATATCCTAAGGCTTCTGAAATTTTAAAATAATCAGAATTTGGATCTTCATTAGCAGTTATAGTAGATTCAGCTGGACTAATTGCAATTCCGTTTTCATAATTAGCGGCTATGTCATTGATGTTTCCTAAAGCTAATTGATGTCCTGATGTTCTTCTTGCAAAAGAAACAGTCCATGTTAAATCTAAATCAGTATTAAATTTAACTGAAACATCTTTTTTGTATTGCCAATTAGTAGGATATTTGGAAATTAAATCAGAACCATAATCAACAACAGCATAATAGCAGTTGTTAGTGGTGTTTTCTGCACCAGCTGCATAAACTTTATCCATATTCAATCCGACGTTTGAAATAGATCCCGCTAAAAGCAAAGCAGCACTGATGCCCATTAAAAATAAATGTTTAGTTTTCATCTTTATTTTTTCCTCCTTCTATTTTTAACTGAACATTTTCTATATAATTTTTTAACTCCAAGACACATGCTTCTGCATCTTTTTTATTTTCCATTTCGGCAAATATTCTAAAGGCTGGTTCTGTGCCTGAGAGTCTAATTAACATCCAAGATTCGTTATCAAAATAAAACTTAAAATTTCTTGTAAAGTGTTCAAAACGCACTAATTTTTGGCTAAATTTTGGTTGATTCTTATTTAAATAATCAATAACTTTATCAACATCCACTGTTAAAGTTAAATAGTCTTCACAAAAATAATGATGGTAGTCTGCTTC
The DNA here is from genome assembly GCA_944358985.1 of uncultured Bacilli bacterium. GTDB lineage: Bacteria > Bacillota_I > Bacilli_A > RFN20 > CAG-826 > CAJOOD01. The sequence goes on from CALVSI010000009.1 coordinate 38,440, forward strand.
TTTTTTTATGTTATTTATAATTTCACTAACTGGTTTTTTAAAATAAGCAACCATTTCCATAAACATCGCACTAGAAAAAACACTGTCTTTTCCATATAAATATCCTCGAAGTGTTAATCCACCACTAGATTCGCCACCCATTAAAGCATTATATTGTTTCATTCCAGCGGTAATGTTTTTAAAGCCAACATCTACTTCATGACATTTATATCCTAATTTTTTTGCAATTTTATCAACTAAAATAGATGTTGCACAGTTTTTAACAATATCACCGGTAAATCCTCTAATTTTAACTAAATAATAATATAACGAAGCAAGAATTTCGTTATTTGAAACATACAAACCTTTTTCATCAATAACTCCTAATCTATCCCCATCAGAATCAGTCGCTAAACCAAAATCATAATGGCCTTTAATAACCATCTCTTTAAAACCAATGCTTAAAGCTTCGTCTGTTGGATTTGGTAGATTAAAATTGAAAAAAGCATCGTGTTCTCCATGTATAATGTCAAATTGTTTAATTTTTAAATCTTTAGCTAATTGTTTTAAACCAACAACACCGACACCATTCATGTTATCGTATATAACTTTTAAATTATTATTTTCTAAAGTTTTTTTATCAATAAACATTTTAATATGATTCAAATACATATTTGTATTCGAATAATCTTGAATAAGCCATTCTTTTTTTGCTAAATTTATATCCATTGTTTTAACATGTTTAACGTTTTTGATGTATTGTTCTAATTTATTGGTAAATTCTATATCAGCGTCATAACCCTGTTTTAAAAATATTTTAATACCATTAAAATAATAAGGATTATGACTAGCGGTAATCATAACTCCATAATCATTACCTAAATCGCGAGTCGCTGACATTACTGATGGGGTTGGTACACTGCTTGTGTATATATAAGATTTAATATTATTTGCCGCTAAGACTTGTGCAAACCAACGTGCACTAAAATCGGACATAAAACGATTGTCATATCCTATAATGATAGGTTTTGCATTACCATCTTCGTTAATGATATCACTTAACCCTTGAGCGATAAGTTCAATATTTTCTCTTGTGAAGTCATCGCCTATAACACCACGAAAACCACCAGTACCAAAATTAATCATCTTGCCATTATTATCAATGATTATTTTAAGAAAATCAATGCATTTTTTTACAAACTTAAAAAATATATAATTTTTAGGTGCTTTTTATTCTTTTTTTTCTTAAAATTACATAAATCAAAATACTTAAAATCATCGTAAATATACATATTGAAATTATGATTATGCTCATGTTGTTATTTGCTGAATATGTTATATCATTTATTTTTAAACTATCAGCGTTTGACCAATACACTAATAAATATTCATAGCCTTTTAAATATGTTTCACTATTAGAATTTTTCCGATTTGTATTTTCGATTAAATTAAATTCTTCACTAGTTAGATTACTATATTGTGTTTTTAAAAAATCTTGTTTCCCTAACGAGTAGTTACATATGTCAATATCGTTATCAATTTTGTTAATAAAATCATTATATCTATTAATGGATATCCCACTTAATCTAACTCCTTCACCTCCAACAGTGAAAGAAACATAAGCGTAAGCGAAACGAATTTGTTTAAATGAATTTATATTTAAATCATCTTTATTTGCGACAATTTGATAATTGTCCATATAAGAAGAAGCTAGTCCTTGACTATCTTTTACCATATTTATATTTAAAACTTCCCAAGAACTTCCTTCATCTATTGAATATAAAATAACATTGCGATAATAAATTCCACTTGGCTCGCTATAACCATTAATATAAAAAGTAATATCATTAAAATCTTTAATATCAAAGTCCATATACATCGCTTGAACAAAGTGTTGTTCGTTATTCATTGATGGCTCTTTTAAAATCGCATCATTAATATTCTTAAATATTATTTCTTCTTTGTTATTGCCGCTTAAAAGATGAATGCTTGCAAGATTTGATGTTGATGGTGTTCCTTCTGCACAGCTTAATATTAAAGGAAATTGATTTGTATAATATCCACCATTAGAGATAACCCACTCCTGATTAGTGTTAGTAAAATCTAAGCGAGTAATACCATTATATGGATTAGCAAATGCAATGTTTTCATTATATGAAATATTTACACCGTAACTTTCTAAATCTTCATTGATTGGATGATCATCTTCTTCAAAAGTTAAATTTTCTCCCAAATACCAATTATCAATATCTATTGTTGATAAAGTATTAACACTAATAATGATATAAAAGCTATTATTTGGACATGTTAAAGATGTGTTGAATCTGGTATAAATATTGTTTTCTTTTAATATGAATTCATCACTTTTAAGCAAGTTATCATCGCTTGAATAATATTTAATTTTAATATTTCCTTCGCCCTTATAATCAATAGATAAATTGAATTTATTTACTTCATAACAAGAATCGATTGTACTAGATACGCTGCCATTAATTAGTCTAAGTCCATAACTATTATTTCCATATAATCTATCAATAGTTTTATTGTTTGTATAATAAAGACCACTTCCTTGGTATGTTGGATTTGTTTGATAATATTCAAAATCACCATTTGGTATTCTATTATCATCATTATTATCAATTGGCGTTGATGGATATTCATCTAGATTAGCAACTTGTCCTACAAAAGTTGTTTTTTCAACACTTATTTGATTTTTAAAAGGAACATATCTAACATAATCAACATCCATGTAAGCTGTTTCAAATAATGGCTCGCCAACAAAATCAGGATTGTTTGGAATCCATACTCCTAACCATAATCTTGTATTTAAAAACGGAATATTAGTTGTAGTAGTTGCTAATAATTGTCCGTCAATATAATAATTTATTAACTTATTATTATTTGAATAATACCAATCGAATCCGTAAGTATGATATTCATTATCATTTAAATAAAAGTCCAAAATAGACGTATTTGATGTTGATTTTCCAATATAGTTTGTAAACAAAACATTTTTAAAACTATTATGACCATCAACATTACCGGGCAATTCAATATCAATTTCATGATTATTGCCATTTTCATCTTCTGTATATGTCCAAAAAGCATTGCAAATACCAACACGTGGTGCGACTTTCATTCGTATTTCATATCTCCCTGGACCGGTATCTTGTTTTAAAATCAAAGCGCTCCCGGTTAAAGAGCCATCTTTAACAGTTCCAACACCATTAAATTCATTTTTTAAATAATATTCACCTCTAGCGTATAATCTTGCAAAACCACCATTTTCAGTTGAATATCCAACATTTTGAGGGATGACGCCGCCATTTATTCTACCATTAACTTCGCCCCAGACTCTTTTAGAAATATACCAGTTATCTGGATCTATCCCATTAACAAAATCATCAAAAAATTCATTTTCATAATCTAATTCTTCATTTTCTAATATTGAAATTGATCTTAAATTTTCTTGTTGAGTTTGATTTAAATATCCATTAAACGATATAAGAGAGATGCCAAGAGTTATAAGTGCTAATATTTTCATTTTTTTACTTTCCTAAATAACTATTTAAATAATAGCATATTAAATCATAAAAAACATAACTTTTAATAAAGTAAAATATTTTTGGTAACTTTTTTATATAAATTCTATTTTCATAATTGCATTATCAAAAGATACGCTATATTTTAAAATTACACTGCGACGTTTTAAACTTAATTTAGTCAATTTTAATACGAAGCTTTACATGATTTATAAAAATTAATTTAAAACTTCCCAATATCCATAACGTTTGCCATTAATTCTTTTAATTTGTTGATTGTTTTCCATGACTTTTAAAACAGACTTTATTGTTCTGACTGAAACGCCTATTTCTTTAGCAAGTTTTTCTATGGTAATTTTTGGATTATCTTTTACTATATTTATAATTCTTGATTGTCGAAAAGTATCTTTACCTTGTGCTTTAATTTGCGATATATGAAGATCTTTATTTTGTAAAATATTGGTTTCGCCTAAAATAAGATTTCTTAAAAATTTAATTAAAAATAATCTATCTTGAAAGATACCTTTCCCAATATTGTTATAATTTGCTCTAACTAGAGCATTTCTAAAATACCAAGAATTCTTCGCAAATGTGTCGTTAGTGGTATCAAAACCAAGACTTTTTAAATATTTAATAAAAAATACTGTAACAGTTCTTGTATTTCCTTCTTCAAAGATATGAATTTGCCAAAGGTTGGAAATAAATATTGCAAGATGCTCAATAATTTCATCAATTGATAAATCCTTATAATTAAACTTTTTTTCTAATTCAAAATCAAATTGAAGAGTTCTCTCTAATTCTCGATAGTCACCATAAACTACACTAGCACCACCAAGCACCCATTCTTTTTTAGAAAAATTATATTTCCTCATTTCACCAGGATGTTTTAAAATCCCGTTAAAAAGAATTTTATGAATTGTCAATAATTGTCCGACAGTAAATGTAAATGAATTTTCAGAAATAAGTTTGGCAATACGGACAGATATTTTGTCGGCTTCTTCTGTTCGATCTCCAATGCTAGACTTATTTGCATAATATGCAGAAACAATATTATCTAATTCATCTAATGAAATTTCACCATTTATATATCGATTTGCTTCATTTAAAAAATATGTCGAATTACTTAGTTGATCGACATCTTGTAAACCTATTCCTGTTTCAATAAAATATTTTGTTTTTTTCATATATATATTATAAATAACACAATTCCAAAGTGCAATTCCAAAGTGCAACATGCACTTTAAAAAATAATACATAGAACGTATTAAATGATATTATTCTTTCTAAAAGAAAAATGCCCGATTTCTCGGACAAATGTTAGTTATAGCGTGTCTTTGTGTTATCGCTTTAATACAATATAATACTCTTGTTAAAAGATATCCCTTAAAAAGTATTGGTTTTATAAATTAATCTAAAAACTTAGAAATTTTATACAGAAGTGTTTTGTCAGTTATTTTCTTATCATCTATTTTAATATTTAATTTATGCCTTTCTAACAAAAATATTTTTAATTGACTTTCAACAAAATCATAAAAGTTTTTTTGAAAAGAAGGATATTCATAATTGCTTCCAAATATAAGAATAATTTTCGTTTTTGATTTTATGTTCATATAATTTTCTTCTTTTTTGTTAAAATAAGCCTGACTTCTTTCTGAAAACTTATAAAACAAAGAAGGAGCATTAGAACAATACATAGGGATGATAAGAATAACTTCTTTAGATTTATTAAGCATTTCAAAAAATATAAAGTTATCATCATTTTCATAAGGACACTTATTATAAAAACATTCATATTGGCATAGAGAACAACTGTGTATGTTCAAATTTCGATAAAAAAATATTTGATCGCCTTCTTTTTTAAAATTATTAGCGACAAAATCCGATATTCCGCCAACTCTTCCGCTAAATGAAACAAATATTTTATTAATATTTTCTTTAGGTTCAATTTTATTGTTATCATCACCAAAAAGTTCTCCTGCTGATAACGCATATTCTTTGATCAGGACAAGGATTTTTTGATATGACATCTTTTCAACTCCCGATTCGATTTTATTAATCGTAGATTTATGAGCATAACCTAAAGATTCAGCGAACTGCTGTTGAGTTAAACCTCTATCCTTTCTTATTTTTTTAATTCTTTTGCCAAAATCATTCATCTTTAATGATATCCTTAATGTTGAATTGACTACATTTTATTACGCTTGATGTTTTATGGCCTATTGAATTTAATGAAGTTCCCATAAGATATATTTCACTATCGACAATTAAAAATCGATCGTGGTATGTTTTATCTACCTTAATAACGATAGGACCATATTCTTTTTCAAATCTATTTATAATTTCCTTAGATATCCTGTTAGTTTTGTGACAAATCACTACTTTTTTAATGCCTTTTTTTGATCCAATTAAAAAATCAAAAAGAGAGTCGTCAGCATAACCATCTATGATTATTACTGATTCTATTGCTTTTTTAATCAAACCATTAATAAAAGAAAATCCATCAAAAGAATCGCCTTCATAAATAATGATAGAATCTAAAACGTTCCTGTTTACTATCCCCTTAATGTCTTCGACATCCTTTTTTAAATGGTTGACATCGTTAATAAGTTGAATATAGTTTTCATTAGTAACTATAACTCTGTCTGATGATAATGAATAGCCCTTAATTAGATAATCTCTTAAAACTGCTGTTGCCCATCTTCTGAATAAAATTCCTCTTTTTGATTTAACACGATATCCGACAGCAAGTATAACATCAAGATTATATAGTTTTGCAGGTCTATGATTAGTTATGTCGGAATTTCCGACGGAAGTCATTTCAAATAGCTCTCCTTCGGAAAAAATATTGTTAATATGTTCGGTAATTGTTGAACGAGATTTTCCAAAAAGTTTGGCAATCTGATCTTGAGTTAACCAAATTGTGTTTTGTTGAGGCGAGATATTAACATCCAATTCAAAATCACCATCTACAAACTTAATTATTTCATAATTTGACATATGAATAATTTAACATAAATTAATAAATAAAAGTAGTTTTTTAAGAAACTTTTTTTCATTAAGCGTGAAAACTATAGAAATCAATGTAATTTAACATTTTCAAGCTTTTCTTCTAGAGTTAATTTCATAAAAAAATCCTCCTTTTCATTTTACCCTATTTGGGCAAAATTTTGGGGGAAATTTCATATAAGATG
>CALVSI010000010.1 GCA_944358985.1 uncultured Bacilli bacterium
TATGTAGTTATAACGACTTTCCTACTCGGGACTTGCACCCTTTAGATATATGACATGCCCGTCACACTAAAAAAATAGCACTGGAACCAGCACTATTTCTTATTTAATTATATTATTGATAGTAAAAATTTAGGCCTTTTCAACTTTAATAGTATTTGTGTTTCCACTTAAACCATTAATTTCTCCGCCAGTTAAAACAACATTATCACCATCATTAAGTTTTAAAATGTTTTTCGCGGCGTTTAAAGCATCCTCATACATCTCATCTGTTGTTTTGCATTGTTTGCCTAATGTCGGCGTTACGCCCCACGACAACGCTAGTTTGCGATAAACTTTTTCACGTGTGGTAATACCTACAATATCAATTGGACAACGGAAACGCGATACCATTCTAACAGTCATTCCGCTTAAAGAAGAAACGACAATTGCTTTTGCGTTGACATCAATAGCCATCGCACATGTCGCATGCGATAAAGCATCAGTATTATTTCTAATAATAAAATTAGTGGTTTTAAACCAGTGACGATAATCGATTCCTTTTTCAGTATATTCAGCGATTTGTGCCATATTCTTAACCGCTAAAACGGGATATTTTCCACTGGCGGTCTCACCGGAAAGCATTACTGAACTAGAACCATCATAAACAGCATTAGCGACGTCATTAATTTCGGCACGTGTTGGACGAGGATTGCGAATCATCGATTCTAACATTTCGGTCGCAGTAATTACTCTTTTACCTAACAAACGGCACTTTTTGATTAGAAATTTTTGAACGGTTGGTACTTCAATAAAAGGAATTTCTACTCCTAAATCACCACGCGCAATCATAATTCCGTCACACACTTGACAAATTTCATTAATTTTATCAACACCACTTCTATTTTCTATCTTAGCGATTATATCGATGTCTTCACCGCCATTATCATTTAAAAATTTTCTCATGCTAGCGACATCTTCTTTATTGGACACAAAACTTGCAGCAACAAAATCAACATCATTTTTAATACCAAATAATAAATCATCTTTATCGGCTTGACTTAAAAATTCATGATTTAAGACCTTATTTGGGAAATTCATTGATTTTCGATCACTAATTTCTCCACCTGCAACAACTTTACAAATTGCATCGTGACCTTGTAATTTTTCAACTGTAAAAATAACAAGACCATTATTAACCATAATCGTGTCACCAACTTCTAAATCATCCACTAAATGATCATAATTGACACTAACACGATTTTGATCACCAATAATATCATCAGTGGTAAAAGTAAATGTATCACCATCTTTTAAAACGATCGATTTGTTTTTAAAAGTTTTGATACGATACTCAGGACCCTTAGTGTCAAGCATAATAGCAATTGGCAAATGCAATTTTTCTCTAACTTTTTTAATCAAATCGATTTTTTGTTGATGTTCTTCGTGAGTGCCGTGGGAAAAATTTAATCTTGCGACATTCATTCCCGCTAAACACATTTGTGTCAAAGTTTCTTCATCTTGACATGATGGACCGATAGTACAAATAATTTTTGTTTTTCTCATTTTTCTTACTTCCTATTCTTTTCTTTATTTCTTTTATCGTTAATTGTTTTCATAACTTCAGCATCGATATAAGTAATATTGTTTTCTTTAGCGTATTTAACGCATCCTTGTAAAACGAGTTTTAAAAATACACGTGGTACTTTAACTAACATTTGACATGCTTCATCACTAAATTTAATATCAGGGTCTATTCTTCCAGCCGCGTATTTAACACTTTGAATATCAGCTTCTTTTCCAGCAGGAATAGGCATAGCAATAGGACGTTTAAATTTGCTATACCAAAAATTAGTGCTGTCGCGATAACCATAATCTACTGGAACACGTGGGAAATTGTTAGATTTAACACCATTAATAATTGAATTATAATATTTTTCTTTCATTAAAATCTTGTCAATTTTTAAAATAAAATGACAACCAAATTTACTAGTCACACCATTAAAATTACGATATGGTCCTTCAATACCTTCTAGTTGACCAACTTTGTCTTTATCTAAATAAGCATCCTCTAATTTATCATCCCAAGTACATTCAAAAACTTGAAAAGCATCTTTTAAAACTTTTGGTCTAGTTCCTTTTGCTAACCCATCTTCAAATTCTAATGGACAATCCTTCATTTTTTCTTTACTTGTTTCGCCTGGAAAACCAAGACGGACGGTTTCTTTAAAAAGTTTTTTGTCATCTAATAAAAAGTTAAGAGCACATTTTCCTCTTTTTAAAATATTTTGTGCGGTATTAGATGAATTTCGACACTCTAAAATCATCGCATAGTAATCTTTACCAGCTATATAATAAGGAAAGCATAAAGAATACGCTCCTAAGGTAGTATTTCCATCGTCATCAATAGTGGAAATTAATATTGTTGGCATTGGAAAGAAAGCTGATGTCTGGTAAAAATTATCTACAATTCTTAAATCTTTAAAAGAACTCATAAATATTTTGACCCTCCAAAAAAATATTATATGCAAGTATTATATGAAATTCTAGTAGACACTTTGTCTTATTTATAATTTTGTTCTTGACTTATTTCTTTTAAAAAAAGAAAATACATAATGCACTACGCAAAAAGGAGGAAGTATAAAAGTATGAAAAATAAAACAAAAAATAAAACATCATACTGGACAATTGTTAAAAAAATATCTCAATCTGTCCGCGAATTCAAATTACCGATGATATTGACTCCTATTTTTGTTGGATTAGAAGTTATTATGGAATGTATTATTCCAATTGTTATCGCGATGTTAATTGATGAACTAAACGGATTGTCCCAAAATCCTGCTATTACAGATGAAATAGCTAATCAAGCCATGCAAAATATATTAATTTATTGTGGGATTTTATTACCACTAGCGGTCTTTAGTCTAGTATTTGGTTTATTATCAGGAAGATTTGCTGCAACCGCTTCTTTAGGGTTATCAAGAAACTTACGTCATGACATGTTTGAAAAAATCCAAACATTTTCTTTTGAAAACATTGATAAATATGCGACAAGTGGATTAGTAACAAGAATAACTACTGACGTCTATTATGTCCAAATGGCGGTGATGAATATTATTCGTATCGCGGTTAGAGGACCAATGATGATCATATTTTCACTAGTTATGTGCTTTGTTTTAGCACCGCAGCTATGGTGGACATTCTTAATCATTATTCCAATCGTTGCCGCAGCCCTTTTATTTATCATATTAAAAGCTTCACCGATTTTTGTTCGTGTGTTTGATGAATACGATGATTTAAACGATAGAATTGAAAAAAATATTAAAGGAATACGTGTCGTTAAATCATATGTTAGAAGCGAATATGAGAAAAAATTATTTTATCAAAGAGCTAAAGCGGTTCGTGATGATTTTATCAAAGCTGATAAAATATTTGTCTTATCAAACCCAGTGATGCAATTTGCGATTTATTTATTAATCACGCTTTGTACTTATTTTGGAGGAACTTATATCTTAAATGGAGCAATGACAATCGGCAATTTTAACTCTTTGATGCTATATGGTGTACAATGTTTATTTTCTTTAATGATGTTAGGACAAGTTTTGATTTCTATTACGATGGCAACAACTTCTGTCAAACGTATTTATGAAATATTAACCGAAGTGCCAACGATTAAAGATAATGATAATCCAATCTTTGAAATCAAAGATGGTTCAATTGATTTTGATAATGTTTCTTTTAAATATAAAAAAGAAGCACAAAGATATGCATTAAGTGATGTTAATTTACATATCAATTCAGGCGAAACAATTGGCATTATAGGTGGAACCGGAAGTGCTAAATCAACGTTAGTTAATCTTATTTCTAGATTATATGATACGACCGAAGGTGAAGTTAAAGTAGGCGGAATTAATGTTAAAGAATACGATTTAACAACATTAAGAAATAATGTCAGTGTCGTTTTACAAAAAAATATTTTATTTTCTGGATCAATTAAAGACAATTTGCGTTGGGGAAACGAAAATGCAAGTGATGAAGAAATAATACATGCATGCAAACTTGCCTGTGCTGATGAATTCATCATGCAATTTAAAGATGGTTATAATCACATGATTGAACAAGGTGGCACAAACGTATCTGGCGGACAAAAACAAAGACTTTGTATCGCACGTGCCTTATTAAAAAATCCAAAAATATTGATTTTAGATGATTCAACAAGTGCGGTTGATACAAAAACGGATGCCAAAATTCGAGCAAGTTTTAAAGAATATATTCCAGAGGTTACAAAATTTATTATCGCTCAAAGGATTTCTTCTGTTGAAGACGCTGATCGAATCATTGTTATGAATGATGGCAAAATTGATGCAGTTGGAACCCATGAACAATTATTAAAAACAAATCAAATTTATCAAGAATGTTATTATTCACAAACAAAACGAGGAGGTAGTTTAAATGACTAATAAAAATGTCGATTTAAGAAATGTCGAAAAACCTACTCCAAAAGTATTATTAAGATTAATTAAAGATATGGTTAAAACATATCCTTGGACTTATAGTGCTATTTTAATTTTATTATTAATATCAACAGTTTGTAGTATTTCTAATACTGTCATGACCAATTATCTTGTTTCAAACGTTATTGAAGTTTTTCAAAATGAAATAATTGGATTTAATGAAGCTCATCAAAGATTAATTTATCTAGTATTAATAATGGTTGGAGTATTTGTCGTTGGTACTGTTGCGATATTCTTTTATCAAAGATTGATTGCTATTACTGGACAAAAGTTCATCATGGATGTTCGTATTAGAATGTTTAATAATATGGAGGATTTACCAATTAAATATTTCGATACTCATAAACATGGTGCGATTATGTCGACATACACAAATGACGAAGATGCTTTATACCAATTAGCATCGATGACACTTCCACAATTGTTGATGAACATACTAACAATTTTGATTTTATTCACAATTATGTTAATTTTCTCTATCTATTTAGGATTAGTGGTTATTGGATTTTCTATTTTAATGTTATTTATTACTAGATGGTGTGGAAATATTTCTAGTAAATGTTTTCTTCAACAACAAAAAAATCTTGCTGCTGTAGAAGGATATGTTGAAGAAATGCTCGGTGGTTTAAAAGTTGTTAAAGTATTTTGCCATGAAAAACAATCTTTAGATGGCTTTAACAAAGTTAATAATGTCTTTTTTAATTATGGTGAAAAGGGAAATAAATACACTAATATTTTGATGCCAATATTGAATAACACTGGACATTTAATGTATATTTGCACCGCTATTTTAGGTGGATTATTAATTGTTTTTAGAATAGATAATTTAACAGTAACTGGTTTTGAACCAATTTCTATTGCTACTATTATTTCTTTTCTTTTAATTGCTAGACAATTTTCAGGAGCGGTAAGCCAAGCTTCTAGCCAATTTAACGCTGTTATTTTAGGAATGGCGGGTGCAACAAGAATTTATAATTTAATTGATGAACCAAAAGAAGTTGATAATGGTTATGTTAAATTAGTTAATGCTGAAATCGATCAAGATGGAAATATTAAAGAAGTTGATTACCGTACTGGTCAATGGGCTTGGAAACATCCTCATGGTGATGGAACACTTACTTATACCCCACTTCGCGGAGATATTGTCTTGAAAGATGTTGATTTTGGATATACAGAAAATCATATAGTCTTACATGATATTAATGTTTACGCTCACGCTGGACAAAAAATTGCATTTGTTGGATCGACTGGTGCAGGCAAAACTACAATAACTAATTTGATTAATCGTTTCTATGACATTGCTGATGGAAAAATTAGATACGATGAAATAAATATTAACAAAATCAAAAAAGGTGACTTACGAGCGTCTCTTGGGATGGTTTTACAAGACACAAATCTTTTTTCCACGACAATTATGGAAAATATACGTTATGGAAAATTAGATGCAACCGATGAAGAATGTATAGCAGCAGCAAAATTAGCTAACGCTGATGATTTTATTAGAAGATTGCCTAATGGTTATCAAACTATGTTAACAAGCGATGGTGCTAATTTAAGTCAAGGACAAAGACAACTACTATCTATTGCACGTGCTGCTGTGGCTAATCCACCTGTTTTAATTTTAGATGAAGCAACATCTAGTATTGATACAAGAACCGAAGCTCTCATTCAAAAAGGTATGGATGCCTTAATGAAAGGAAGAACAGTATTTGTCATCGCTCATAGATTATCTACGATTAGAAATTCGGATGCCATCATGGTTTTAGACCATGGACGAATCATTGAACGCGGAACACACGAAGATTTATTAAAGAAAAAAGGCACTTATTATCAGTTGTATACAGGTAATCTAGAATTAGAATAATAAAAATAAACTGTTTGAAACCTACAAAGTTGAAAACAGTTTTTTATATTAAAAAACATATAAAAATAATAATAAGTTGTAAAAATGTGTAAATATACTTAAAAATAAGTTGTAAAAATGTGTAAATCTATTCAAAATTAAGTTGTAAAAATGTGTAAATCGATTATAATAAATCCATGGAAAGAAAATATTTAATAGATTTAATCAATTGGGACAATGATAAAAATCGAAAACCACTATTGGTATTAGGTGCAAGACAAGTTGGCAAATCATATTTGATTGAAGAATTATTTGCTAAAAAATATTATAAAGATAAATATCTACGGATTGATTGTTCTGATGACAAAAAATTTGTCGAATTCGTTAATGAAAATAGTTCTCTTGATGATACATTGGTGTATCTTTCTCTTAACTATAATTTTGTTCCTGATAGAGAACACTTATTAATAATTGATGAGGCACAGGAATGTTTACCAATTATAAAAATGATGAAACATTTTTGCGAAAGGAAAAGAAATATCCCTTTAATAGTATCTGGCTCATTAGTAAGAATTAAAATATCTCGTCTTAATAAAAACAATGAAGGGTTTTTGTTTCCTGTTGGCAAAATCAATATGTTATACATATTCCCTTTAACTTTTGATGAATTTTTGTTTAATTATGATAAAAATGTATATAAATATGTTAAAGAACATTTTGAAAATGATATACCTATTGGCTCGCAAGAGATACACAATAATTTTTTAGACATTTTTAAAGAATATCTTTTTGTCGGCGGAATGCCTGAAGTAGTCGATGTTTATTTGAAAAATAAAAATGATAAAGTTAGTGCAATAAAAAAAGTTATCAAAAATTTAGATGAAATTTATGAGACTTATTTATCAGACATGGAACTTTATCAAGCTTCAAGAGAATCAATCGTTCGCACTCAAATGATTTTTAAAAACATTTATTCACAATTAAATAAAGAAAATAAAAACTTTAAATATTCACTAATTGAATCAGGATTAAGAAATCGTGATATGTTAAATCCTCTTGCTTGGCTTATTACTTCGAATATAGTTATAGAATCTTCTCTTTTAAAAGAAAGAGTTACTACTCCATTAACTGTGTCTGATGAAAATATGATGCGATTATATTTATCAGATATGGGGCTATTCACCTATCAAAGCAAAGCCAATGCTAGCGATTTTCTCTTAAATACTAAAAATACTTTATCTGGCATATTTTTTGAAAATTACATTGCTAGTGAATTACATGCAAGAAGGATTAAATTATTTTACTGGAAAGGCAAAAGAAATAGCGAATTAGAATTCTTAATTAATATTAATTCTAATGCTGTTCCAATTGAGGTAAAAAAAGGTAGAGGAAGTATAAGTTCATTAGAAAAATATAAATTACATAACACATTGACTTTTGCTATAAAAGTATCCAGCAATCAATATGGTTATGATAGCAAAAACAAAATTCTTACAATTCCGTTTTATTATTTTTCTTTTTATCTTAACAAGACTTTTTCAAAATAAGTTTGTATTGCGAAAAACAACCATAACTAATAGTTTTTATTTACTAATTGCCCACAATTTAAACAAATAAAATTTTAATTAATTTCTTACTTTTACTATTTATTTATTCATGGTATGAATTTAATAATATTTGTTTAATATCTTGTTTAGAAAGAGTTTTATATCCGCCAGTGTTAGAAAAGCATGAATTAGCAATGTCATCAATCATATCTTTTGTAACACCTAATTCTTTGATATTTAAAACTACCCCTATTTCTTTCATGTATTGTTCTAATTTATCAATGCCTTCGCTAGCGATTTGTTTATCTGTTTTGTTAGTGGGATCGACATTAAAAACATTTATAGCGAAGCGTTTAAATTTTAAAAGACCATCATTCATTATATAGCGATAATAAGCAATAGAAACCGCGGATAAAGTCATTCCATGTGTCGCATTAGTAAACGCTCCAATTTGTTGCCCAATCATGTGGACTTCCCAATCTGTGGTTTTGCCTTTTGCCACTAGTGTGTTTAATGCCCATGTGGCAATCCACATAATATTGCTTCTAGCTTCATAATTTAAAGGATCTTTAACAGCGATTAAACTCGAATGAATTAAACTTTTCATTAAACCTTCCATTAAATAATCAGAAGTATTGTCATCAGAATCAGAAAAATATTGCTCCATGATATGTGAAAAAGTATCAAAAATCCCTGCAATCATTTGATAATGTGGAACAGTATAAGTTAATTTTGGATTTAAAATAGCAAATTTTGGAAAAACATTTTCATTAAATACATGACCAATTTTTAATTTTTCTTTTTGATTGGTGATGACCGCTCCGCCATTCATTTCTGATCCAGTACCAACCATCGTTAAGACACATCCAACTGGAACAATCTTATTATCGACATCTTCCATCCTTGCATAATATTTTTCCCATGGATCTTCTTTACAATAAATAGAAACAGATAAAGCCTTGCTATAATCGATAACTGAACCACCGCCAATGGCCAAAATCATATCAATATTATTATCTCTTGCTATTTTTATTCCTTCATAAAGTTTATCAAGTGTTGGATTTGGCATAACTCCAGCATCTTCAAACACTATTTTGTCATTATTTTTTAAGATTTTTATTATTTCTTCATATAGTCCAATTCTTTTAATAGAACCACCACCATAAACAAGCAAAACTCTTTTACCATAATTTTTTAATTCTTTATTTAAACCATCTAATGCATCTTCTCCAAAATACAATTTTGTTGGATTACAATACGTAAAATTTCCTAACATAATAAATTCCTCCTTAATTATTTTGTGTCCATTCGATTTTGTTTTTCAATCTTAAAGATGTTTCTTTTAATTTTTTTATTTGCTTATCAATTTTAACTTTTTCTTTTTTTAACAAATCGATTCTTTCTTTTTTGCTATCGTTTCCAAGTCTTAACAACTTCATATATTTTTTAATTGTTTCTATAGAAACACCAGAATTTCTCAAACAAACAACAAATTCAATAGCTTTTTCATCCTCGCTTGTAAAATTTCTAATTCCATTACTATCTTTTTTAACAGGTGGAATCAAACCTTCGCTTTCATAATAACGAATAGTGGATGCATTAATATTATATTTTTTTGCCATTTCTTTAATTAACATAAAAGCCTCCTTTTATCTTACAATTAATTAATACCACTTAAAGTCGACTTTATGTCAATAATTAAATTATATAAAAAGCAATAAAGCGGTAATTGCTAAACCTAATAAGATATAAATAAACGAATATTTGCTTTTATATTGATAATATGTTTGCGGAATTAATTCAATAAATAAAACATATAATAAAGAGCCAGTTGATACGCTTAGCATTGCACCTTTTGTAACATCGCCAATATCAATATTTGAAACAAAATAACCAACAATTGCAAAAATATAAGCAATTAATGCAGTAATAAGCGGAGTAAATAAACAATATAGCTTGTTTTTATTAATTTCTTTTAAAGAAGAAGATAAAGAATAACCAATAATCAAATTATGGAGAAATAACACTATAGACATAATTAACCCTTCTAAAGGAAATGTCTCATTATTTAAAACAAATGACATTCCTAAAGATAATCCTTCTGGAATGTTATGAATAAAAATAGCCAAAAGGAAAACAGCGTTAGTTAATATTGATTTATTAGTGTCAATATCGATGATATGAGCGTGATCTAAACATGCGATCTTATCATCTTTATCATGATGATGGTGTTTGCTAAAATGATGAATTAATTCATGTGCAATATAAAATAACAATCCAACACCAACAATGATTAATAATGAATAGACACTGCCCAAAATGTTATTATCAACACCAACAATAAATAATTCAATCGATTCTTTAAATAATTCTAAAAATAAAAAACTAACAATTGCTCCTAAAGAAAAATTATTTAAAAACTTAATAAATTCTTTATTAATATTTTGAAGATATATTGCAATTAATCCGCCTAAAAAAGTAGATAAAATTGTCGCACAAAAAGAAAATAAAAACATGTAAATCATAAAATAATTATATATTAATTTGTTATTAATGATGCTTAAATTTTCTTTTTTTTGCTATAACGATAACAAATGTAATAGTAAGCGCTAATGCAAATAAACTTATAGATAAAATAATTATAAAATGATTATCGTTAATCAAAATTAAATTTGGTGTTGAATCAATTATAGAGCGATTCATAAAATTATTTAAATTGTATTTATCCACAATATAATCATATTTTTCAATCGCAGTTAAAATATCATTATTATCGCTGCCTTTTTTAAAATAATTTTGTGCCCCGCTACTTAGATTTGAAAATTTGGTGCTTAAAGAATTCCAAGCATTTGTCAATTCATCTAAATTAGTGTTTCCATCATAATCGCAAATATTAGAAATTTGATTATTAAAATCTTGGGCAAAACTAATTGCCATATCTAAATCTAAATTTTGTTTAGTTAGACGATATAAAGCGATTGGCTCTTGATTTGTATAACTTCCTGACTTGTAATATCTAAAACGCATTTGCCCGCTGACAGCATTAAATCTTAGATGGGTTTGACTTGCTTTTGATATTATTTCAACATTTCCATTAACGTATTCAATCGTGTTAACAACACTACTTGAAAGTGTTGAAGAAGTTAATAATCCATTGCTATCACTACTTTGATAAATATACTGACCTGAGCTTGAACAAATCGAGTAACCATCATTATAAGAAGTGATAGTAAAAACTGAATTATCTAAGTTTGAATTATATTCAATCGTTTCATCATTAATATCGACATTAATATAATTATTGACAACATCTAGTTTAGATAAACCGCTGTTAAATGCATAAGATAAGCTTTCATTTACTATAAGATATGTACCAGAATAATCATCTAAAGTTGTCACTTTTTCAAATGCTGATTTTGTGATGACTTTGTCCACTACTTCTATATCATAAGAACAAGAAAAATCATAACTTAAAGAATTAATAACTACTTCCTTAGTCCCTAAACTAGACATATTAGGAGCAACCACATTATAATCATCAGTGGCTACTCTTTTTCCGTTTTCATAAACATAATAAACTTTCAATCCATCATAATTAAAACTTGAATTTAAAGAAAATTCTAATTGGCAAGAATCAACATTTATTTCCATATCGATAGGATCTTCATCAATAATTTGACTATCGCCCCAAATATAATCGATATATTCTGGATGATCGATAAATGGATTTCGATTTCCTTGATAAATAGCAACTTGCTCATTTCTTGTAGTTTCAATTGAATCAACAGGATCTAAACTATTCCATTCCACTAATAAATCAAAGGCCTCATCAGCGGTTGGTTCATCAATAATATTAGTAATGATAAGTGGCTTGCTAGCATTAGCGCCACTTTCGTTATAAGAAGCACTGCTACCACCTAAATATGAACGGGTGTTGTAGTGCATATACATATATAAAACAATTCTTGCTACATCACCTTTAACTTCATCATGAGGTTCAAAAGTATTTCCGCTTGAATAAGCAATCAAATCACCATCAATATAGCCACCCCAAGTAGAACCACCATTAACTTCACCATATAACTTATTATTTCTAGAAGAATTTAAACCAGAAAGAACAGGTCTAATGTGGTGCATGTCAGCACCCCCATATGATTCGCCATATAAATTATCATCACCACTTGTCGTATAACCTGTTAAAGACTGTGCCCAAACATGTTCGCGATTGTATGTATTTCCTTTATCCCAAGTTACATTAATTGCTCGGTGAGTATAAAAATCGATAACATATCCGCTTTTATTTGGATATGGATCAGTATATCTTTGATATTCATTAACACCACTATCATCATAAGAAGTGTATGTTTTATGAGTTTCATACATTAAATCATGAAGACCTAATAACAAATCTTCACCTGTTAAATTTGAAACATCATCATAATATGTGTTAACATCTGTTTGATAATTGCCAACCCTAGCTTCCGCCTTATTTAAATTAATATTTTGGCCATATAAAAAAGGCGTTGCCAAAATTAACCCAAAAGCGAGAATAGACAATATTATTTTATGATTATTTTTCATCTTTTATCCTTTAAGACCGCGCGATTGACGATCCATATCTTCAACAACTATATCGTATATTTCTCCTAATGTAGCGCAATATTTTAATAAATCCCATGGTTCATTTGTGTGAAAATGAATTTTAATTAGTTCATCATCACCCACCGCTAATAAGCAGTCACCTTTAAAATTTTCAGTTATGTAATCATTTATTTTATCTTCATCTAAATCTTTACCCTCAATTAATAATTGGGTGTCATAACGAAATTCTAACATTTATATTACCTCCATAATGTAACTTAATTTTAACACAAAATTATTTTTCCAAAAAATTTATTTCTTTAACATCGTCTTTAATTAAATAACACATTTCTTCGTGCACGTCATTATTAGTAGCGATTTTTCTAACGTCCATTTTCATATATTTTACTTGTGCTTTTGCTAATTCGTTACCATATTCATCAAAAATAAAAGTGTCAATATCAATAAATAGTTTGCTATTAAAAGTAACAATACCTTTTCCAATTAATTTTTGATTATATGGAACTGGTTTTTTAAATTTGACCGACATTGAAGTAGTTACACCAAAACTATTTTCTCCTTCTAATGCCCATAACGCTCTTAAACCTAATTCATCTAACATTGTTGATATTAATCCACCATGAACACGATTAGGAAATGATTGATGTTCTTCTTTATATGAAAACATGCACATCACACTTTTATCTTCCATATTATAAAATTGAACTTTTAATCCAATCGGATTATCCATTCCACAAATAAAACACATTTTAGAATTAGTTTGTTTAGATATGACTTTCATTTTTCTTATTTATACAATTTCTTTGAAATAGTAACCGCTAAAGCGCCAGGACCAATATGAGTAGCTATTGAATATGATAATGGATTCATTTCAATATCTTCTTCATTAATATTTAACTTATTTGCTACTTCGTGTTTAAACATTGAGGCGGCTTGTTCATCATATGTGTATGCGACTGCATACACTAATTCATCATCTTTTAAATTCTTAAATTTAGTTTTTCGATCATTAATAACAGCGTCAATCATGACACTTTTGGCTTTTTTTGTTCCTAAGACTTTTTTATAAGCATCTAATTTCCCACCTAAAATTGTTAAAACAGGTTTTAGATGAAGAGCTTCACCTAGTGCTGCAGCAGCAGGAGTTACTCTTCCCCCTCTTTTTAAATATTTTAAGGTGTTGACCATAATATAAATAGATGAGTTAAAAGATTCTTCTTCTAATATGCTTTTTATTTTATTTCCATCATAGCCTTGTTTTGCTAAATACATCGCATCACGAACTGCACTTTTTAAAGTAACGCTGATACGATGATTATCAACAACAAATACTTTATCTTTAAATTGGTCATCTTTTGCAAGACCTTCTGCAGTCATACATCCTTCTGATAAACTACTAGACATTGGAATATGAACAATTTGATCATATTCTTTTAATAGTTTATCCCACATATTCATTATTTCACCAGGAGAAGGCTGACTAGTTTTAACATTTTCAGTAGTGGCTAACTTATTATAAAATTCATCTTCGGTGATAGTATAATTTTGAAAATAATCTTTATCATCAATGACGATTGGCATTCTAACAACAGGTAAATTTAATTGTTTTATTTCATCTAAGGTAAATCCTGCATTTTGATCAGTAATTACACAAATCTTCATAAAATAACACTCCTTTTTACTGCCTTACTATATCATAGTAAAAAGAAATTTAAAACTATATATTCTATGATTGATTTTGAAAATCAATAGACAAACTAAAAATAAAAATGGCATAAACACAAATAAAAAGATAGCCATAAAAATCATATTAAGTTTTAGTATTAGTGTTGATAAGAATTACATTACTCTCAAACCTAATAGGCGTGATGCTGTTTTTGCCGCTCGGTATTAGTGTTGATAAGAATTACATTACTCTCAAACTGTTGTTGATAACACATTAGATAAATAAAAGTATTAGTGTTGATAAGAATTACATTACTCTCAAACAATGACTGCCACAACTAATGAATAAAGAAAGTATTAGTGTTGATAAGAATTACATTACTCTCAAACTGACTAACGCTTGCAGTTCAGAGCAATTGTGTATTAGTGTTGATAAGAATTACATTACTCTCAAACAAACAAGTTATAGAACATAAAAAATATAGCGGTATTAGTGTTGATAAGAATTACATTACTCTCAAACATGATATGGGATTTTGTTTTGATTTTAATCGTATTAGTGTTGATAAGAATTACATTACTCTCAAACAAACAAGAGATACGGAAGCGTATTATTCTGTATTAGTGTTGATAAGAATTACATTACTCTCAAACGGTCTAGTTCTTAACATCGCATAGCCCTTTGTATTAGTGTTGATAAGAATTACATTACTCTCAAACGTATGTTATATCTTTTATAATTTTGAAAGTGTATTAGTGTTGATAAGAATTACATTACTCTCAAACTTAAAAAAATGTTTGGCAAGATTTAAAATGTATTAGTGTTGATAAGAATTACATTACTCTCAAACCACATATGTAAAAATCCTCTAATTAAATTCGTATTAGTGTTGATAAGAATTACATTACTCTCAAACATGATAAAGGTGGTTATTGGTGTTTAACAGGTATTAGTGTTGATAAGAATTACATTACTCTCAAACTTACGGTAGACGCTAAAAACCAAGTTCAAGGTATTAGTGTTGATAAGAATTACATTACTCTCAAACAAAGAGATAGTTGCTAGTTCGATTTGTTGGGTATTAGTGTTGATAAGAATTACATTACTCTCAAACCGATTTCTAACTTCTTTAAAAGTTGTTCTTGTATTAGTGTTGATAAGAATTACATTACTCTCAAACGCGGGCTATTTCTTTTTTCTTGTTCTCAATGTATTAGTGTTGATAAGAATTACATTACTCTCAAACTAGGTTTCCATTTAAAAGAACTTTTAAAATGTATTAGTGTTGATAAGAATTACATTACTCTCAAACCGTATTCTTAAAAGTTTCTTGCGAGCTATTGTATTAGTGTTGATAAGAATTACATTACTCTCAAACCTTTCGGTGAAGCTTATTAATGCTGCATACTGTATTAGTGTTGATAAGAATTACATTACTCTCAAACCGTTCCTTTTCTAAATTTGTTGTCATTGTTGTATTAGTGTTGATAAGAATTACATTACTCTCAAACCAATCTCAAGCGACGGTATCGCCATTTATTGTATTAGTGTTGATAAGAATTACATTACTCTCAAACTAAACTCACAAAATATCCATTTTTGAATAAGTATTAGTGTTGATAAGAATTACATTACTCTCAAACGTAATGTCGATAATTGACCCATCCTTTTTTGTATTAGTGTTGATAAGAATTACATTACTCTCAAACCTCAAAAAAATCCATGTTTTTAGACCATTTTTTCAGTACGAAAGCCGGAAATTCTTATTTTTAACACAAAAAAATGTTTGAAAGATTTACATTACAAAATCATTATAACAAAATTTAAACAAAATAAATAATTATTTATGTCAACTGACATAAATCTTCGTCGATAATTATGTTTTTATCAATGTTTTGTTTGCTATTTCCTAAGTTTATAATGCTTAAATGTAAAAAACTTAATTCTGTTTTTAATTTTTCAATCTCTTGTTTATTTAAATAGTCAAACAAATTAAGTGTAAAAATTACGTTAATTTTTCCTAATTCTTTGACTATCTTAGTATATGTTAAGAAGCTTTCTAAAAAATTATCTTCGTTTTCATAATATTCTAAGTCGATTGACGAAAATAACGTTTTAAAATCTAACACATTATCATATTGCAATTTTATATTAGAATTAATTGATAAATCTAGCATTAATTGCCCCACTAATTCGTTAATTTCAGCTAACTTTTGTCTATAATCATCATTTATATTTTCTTTTTCAATTTGCGAATATAGATTGGTAATTTGTTTTTTGTTATTAATTTGAAGATTAAGAACATCTTCAATAAAAACAATGTGTTTTGAAAAATCTAGTAAATTCTTTTCATATAAAAACATAAAATCTTCATCTAGGTGTTTTAATGATAAAATAAATTTATATAAATACGAAGGATTTAAGATTTGAATATTATAAATCTCTCCGTTTCCAATCACAAATTCATAGTCAACATTTTTGATTTTTAAAGTCATCATAATTCAATATTTCTCTCGTCACTATTAATTACTTCTGTATTTATTTCTCCTAATATTATATTGATGTCTCCAAATTGCTTTTCGGTAATGGTTAAAACAGCAACAGATCCCTCTTTTGGAGACATTTTTTTAACTTTTTCAATAGCGGAATTTGCAATTCTTTGATCTAAGCATAATTTTAGATAAACAGATTTTTGAAACATATAAAACCCAAGACTTTTTATATCTTTTACGAATCTAGAATAATTACGTCTTTGTGCTTTTTTCTCAACTGGTAAATCAAAAAATAATAGTAATCTCATATATCTATAATTCATAGTCAATAAATTCTACATTATCAGTATTGCTTCTCAGCTGAAGCAATAGATTTTTAACATAAGAATGAATGGCATTTTCTAAGTACATTTCATTCCCTAAATAAATAACTTTTCTATTTAACATATTAATAAATTCTTTTTTAAAATTATCGTTGTTAACTCGATTGGAAATAACATAACTATCCACTAAAGGACGCAACGGTTCAATAAAATCACAAGAAAGATTAACTGGATTTGTTTCGCCTATATGATGAATGCCAATTTCTAAAAGATATCCAAATGATTTAATTTCTCTACTAATGGCACTTAAAATAATAGAATAGCCATAATCCAAATATTTATTTATATCGTCTTCAAGATTTCTGGAAAATCTCGTCCCAAACAATGAATTAAAATAAACTTTAGCCGCATGGCCTTCCCTATTTGTAACATCATCATCCAAAACGTCATTTGAATAATCTAATAATTTAACATATGAATCTTCGTTAATATTCTTAAGGTTTCTAGCTTGATTAGTAATTTTTTTGATGATGATTTTTTTCCAAATTTTACCTTTGATCTCTCTATTCCAATTAATCTGAATTTGGATTTTTTTATATGTATCACCAGTTCCATATATGGGCAGTAATTGACTTTGTGGAGTATATTTGTGATCACAAAATATTACCATAATATTTTTGTTCATCAATGCAGATAATAGAGATACAGTTAGTGCAATTTCGGTAGAAGCGATAATCAAAACAGATATTTCATCAAGTAATATTTTTGTCTCGTTTTCGCCTCTACAAACTAAATAATTTAAAGAGTGTTCTAATTTACAACGAGATTTAATAGTTACAACTCTAAATCCCACTAAAATTATTCACCTTTCCAAAGAACTTTCTTATAAAAACCTGTAACAGATTCTGCGATTATTTGACATTTGTTATCATTTGGATACAAGGATGGTATCGTTAATAAACCACTATTTTCTTTTCCTTTAATAAGTTTCAAATTAGATGATAATTTATCGCAAGTGAACAAATGATTTATTTCGTGATTTAAACAAATCAGTTCTAATACATTTAACTTATCTAAAATATCTTCTGTTTCTTTATCATATAATAACGATCTGATCGATTGCATTTTTGATAAATCAAGATAAATTTTAGATGTGATAGCTTTTTTGTAAATATTAAATAATTGTTTTTCTTTGTTTTTATCTAGACTTTCTTCTTTGTTTTTATCTCCTCTAGCTTTTGAAACAACATATCTATTTTCATATTTTTCGATATCTTCTGTTTTAAATTCGTAATCTTTAGTAATTATTTTTTTATCAATTAACTGGCTATATGCTTTTTCATTCAATTTAATTAATGTAAGTTCGTTGTATGAATAATTGTGTTGCAACAAATTTTGAATCCAAAATGATCCGTTAGTCACACCCGTAATACAAAATTTAGAATTATTAGTAGCAATGATTGTTTTGCTTTTAAGTTTTTTTACAAGGACGCTAATATCTGATAATTTTGAATTTTCAGATAAATATTTTCTATATTTTTCATCTGGTAATTGTCCAAACATTGTCGATACAGGAATAATCATGGTTTTCTTATTTCCTTTTTTATCTAATCCTGAAATCAAAGAATAAAATCCATATTGTAAACTAGAATATCCACCATATTTTTTGATATCTAATCCTTTTTTCAATGGCAAAGCGCCATCTTTGATTTTGAATTTAGGCGTTATAGAATCTTCATGAAATATTGTGTTATTGATATATGTTCTTGTTGTAACCATAATATCAAATCGTGTATATAAATTCTTTTTTATTTGCTCAACTGTTTTGCTATATCCATAGATAAGTTTGCCATTTAGTGAATAAAATGGTTTTTTATTATTATTTTCATCTTCAAAAATCTTATCTGGATTTGTGGTTTTCTTTTGTTGTTTTAGTCTTTCAATCCATCCGATTATATGACCTTTGTTGAACCATTCATATATAGTTCTTCCAATAATAATATTAAGATACGCGTCATGAGCGTGATGATAATCGTTTGCGTCTCTACATTTAACCAAGTCAAATTTTTGGCGATAAGAAGATACATGGTTAGCTTTTGAAAATACTATTGTTGGTTTTTCCTTAAATTCTTCTAATAAGTCTTTTAGTGCTTTTGCACTTTGATTTGTTGACACTAATTGACGATTGACAAAATCTTGTAGTTCTTCGTCACTTAATTCTTCTTTTCGCATTAATCGATTAAATTTTTTCTCACTAATAAGTTTGTTCTTTTTTAATAATTTAAAATATTCACATGGATTATAGTCATTTCTCCTATTTGGATAATCATATGGATAATTTTCACCCTTATTTCTGTTTTCGGTTGATAATACCAATACTCTATTGTCTAGAGAATCATCTTTGACTTTTGATTGTGGATATATATGATCAATATCATACATTGTTCCGTTCAAAACGCCCTCAAAGTCAAGTTTTTCACCAGTATATAGGCATCTTCCTAGTTGAGTAAAATATAAATAAATTCTATCGCTTCTAAATGCAGATTTATCATTTTCATATTTATTTAATTCGTCCTCTAGTTCTTTAAAATTGATATCTTTATCAAATTGTTTTGTTTTTTTGGCTTCTTCAATAAATTTTTTAGCAGCAGCGTATCTAGAATCGTCGGTTTTCTTTTTACCATCAATGTTTCCCCTAGCACATTCGATAAAGAAATTGTTGATTGGCTGTTTGACTATTTTTTCTAATTCTAAAATAATCTTAAAGCTTTGAATTAAAGATCTTTTCATCATTGGCGATACATAGCTCTCATCAATAGCTTTTTTAATTGATTCCATATTATATTCGCGAACACCAACAACATTATTTCTATATTCTCTTAAACGATCTTGGTAGTGATATTTTTCTAAAAATAAGATTTCTTGTAATATAAGATTCTCATTTTCCATAATTTTTATAATAGAAGTATCAATCACTTCCCCATTTTCATCGCAAGGTTTAAATTCTAAAAGAAATTTTTTAGAAAGTCTTCCCCAATCTTTATAAGTTAATTTGCATATTTTCTTGATTTTATCTTCGTCTATAATCTTGCTATACTTTTTCTCTAAACGTTTTTTTAAAATCGCTTTGTCTTCAAAAATTGTAATATCAAAAATTATATCTTCAATTGTATCAATATGTTTTTTAACAAAATCTTCACCAAAAATATTAATAAAATCGACCATTGAAGAAAATGATGCCACTAATTCAGCTTTTTCTTTATCGTTTGATGTAGTTATTTCAACACAATTTTCACCATTTTTCTTTTTAAACCAGTCTTTTACATCGTTTATCGTCACTTTTGAGTGATGGTAATAAACTTCTTCAATTAAAGATAATTTGTCTTCTTTTGAAATGTGATTTCCGTTAACATTTAATTTATTTAATTCTGTTAAAACTTCATATTTACTATATAAAATAGATTTTTTTGGCAAGCAATAACAATCTGGTAAATATGTACACTTATTTTGCATTCTATTAATAAATGTTTTTGCACTTTCATCTATGTCCACTACCTTATTAAAATTCCATGGCGTAACTTTCTCGTTTGTTATTTTTTTAACCCAAGCAAATTTTTTCTTATTTTCATCACTGCCAGCATATAAAGGCCCGACATAATAAGGAACTTTAAAAGTTAAAAGTGAAACTATTTTATCTAATACTGAGCCATCTTCATCCTTATCGTTTAAGAATGGGTAATATTTCTTTTGATTATTTAAGATTTTCTCTAACATTGCTTTATTTAACTGCATAGGAAAATTGTTTTCAGTAGAATTTTGACGTTCTAAATAAGTTTTATCTTCAATATTAGAAAAAATTTCTCTTAAAGTCTCGTCTTGAATATCTTCGGCTTTTTTGATATTTTTAAATCCTAAAGTTTCTTTTAAAAATTTATAAAAATCATCCCTTGAACAATGACTTGTGGATATTTTTTTGCCATTGCATAGACATGTTCCGATATATTTAGTGTAATTGTTGATATCAACTTTCTTTCCGCTATTATCTTTTGTATATGGCAAGCCAAATATTTTTTTCTTTAATTCAGGATGCAATTTACAATAATCTTTTAATTTTCTTAATTGTTTTTCGTGCGTCTTAAATCTTTCGATATAAACTTCATATAAATATTTTTTTCCCTTTAAATCTTTATTTAAACGAATTAAGTCATATACCCCTTTTGCCAAAATTATTGCATTGAATATATCGATAAAATTTGGATATTCATTTTTTAATGATAATATGTCTTCATCAAAAGTTTGGCTCGTTATATCTAATTTAACTTTTTCTTCTGCTTTTATTTCTCCTTTAACAAGATTTTCTATTGATGAGCCTGACATTGTTTTAATTATTATTTTAACTAGCCCGGATGGTTTTTCATCGTCTAATAAAATTTGTATTAATTTCTCTTCGGTATCTTTTTTGCCTTTTACTCTATTTAATTCTTCAAAAAAATTGTCTAATACTCTAGATTCGTCATTTAATTTTTGAACATCATCTTTATCTTTGTTGTAATTGTCTAGAATATCATTAAGGCTATAAATTAAGTTTTTTAGATTTGAACTATCAGATAATTCAAAATCTCCTTCATATAAAAAGTGTCCGCGGTATTTAATCAAAAAAGAACAAGCTAAATATAATTTTCTTATGTCTGTTTTTTTATCTTCTTCAATTAATTCTTTGATTAAATGATATATGGTTTTATATTCATGAAAATAATCTTTGTCAGAATAATTAATATCATTAAAGAGAGTGTATGAATTTTTTAATTGTTTATCATCTATTGTCAATCTAGAATCATCAAGTCTTTGAAAGAAATTTTTATCAACTTTACATATTTCGTTTGCAAACAATCCTTGAAGTAAAGATAATCTAAATTTTCTTCTTTGCAATCTTCTTCTGTTCGTTCTATGAAGACGTCTTTCTTCTGCGGTGCTTGCTTCTTCAAAAAGTCTAACACCCCACAAAGACTTACCTTGTTTTTTTACAATATTATAATCTTCATCAGTTAATGCCCAACCAACAGAATTTGTCCCAATATCTAAACCTAGTAAATAATTTTTCTTTTCCATGTTGCATTTTCCTCCTAGATGTATTAAATTAATTACATAAGAATTACATTACAAGTTCAAATAAAATTCTTTCGAATCATAAACTTGGTTGCAAGTTAATTAACATCCGACGGGATGTTTTTTTCTATAATTCTTATTATTCAAATTATACTATACAAAATGCGCTACAAAAAATAACATTGTTATTGTTTTTCTTAATGCCCATTTTTTAGTACATCATTTAATAAACTGTGTTAACACTACTTATCGCAAATATCATTGAAAAGAAAAATAATATTAGGCAAATAAAGAAAAGACAATAATAGATAATATTGCATGTAAGTTGTGCTTTGTTTTTATCTTTGTCTTTAAAATATAAAATGTTAAATAATCCTAATCCAATACAAATAATACTTATTATCAAAAATATAATCGGCAGCGGGTTTCCACTACTTAGGCATGCCATCATGATACTAGCGACATAATAAAATTTATCAGGAGTTTGTTGTCCAGGAGGAATTGGATAAACATATCTAAAAGCCACTATTAAAGGAATAAACGTTAATATAACAGCACAAATTAATATGCTTATAGAAATAACATGTAAAATAAAATGAATATTTTGTTTTTTAAAATTATGGTTTAATACCACGTTAAGAGTGTCTTCGTTTGAAAACAATTCATCAACTGAAACATTTAAACAATTAGCTAATTTTTCTAAATTTTCTTTTGTTGGGATAGCAACACCATTTTCATATTTATTAATTAAGGTTCGCGATACAAAAATCATGTCAGCGAGCTTTTGTTGAGACAAATTGTTTTTAAGACGTAGTTGTTTTAATTTGCTTGGAAAATTCATAATCATTCACCCAATGCTATGATATATCAATTTTTATCAATTTGATATGTGAATTGTAATTCACACCTGTGAATTTATTTATATCATGACGTATGTCAAATCATTATAATCAAACGTATATTTTCCCTCGTCATTTAAAGTAAATGTTATGTAATGAATAACCTTATCATAATCTGGTGTTTGTTCTAAATAATAAAAGCTATAAGTGTGACTTGTGTCATCTATTGAGTATGGGAATAAACGATGATAAGTAATGCTTGATGCTGTTTCAGTTATTTTTTTATAAAATCCAATATAGCCATCAAGTCTAACATATGCTGGAAGATTATTTGAAGAAATGTATTCACCAACAAAATCAAATCCTTCAAAGAATCGATTGTTTTCTTGATACATTTTTTCACCATAAATCATGTATGCACCATTACATTTAATGTATTTAGTGCCAGCATTTTCAAATTCAACTTTGATGATGTAATAATTATTATCTATGTCATAATCGACAAAACTAGCAAAACCAACATCGACACGTTCATAATTTAAATAATGTTCTAAATAACGTGTTTCTTGATAATCAATCGTTGGTCGATCAGCTTCCCAACTACCAGTAAGATTTAAATAATCGTCGATAGTGCCAAAATTGCCGTATAAATCGCTTAAATAGAAATGATAAATGTTTGCCTTTATTGTCATATCACTAACAACAGGTAACGTATTATCATAACCAATAAAATCAAATCTTATCACTTCATTTCTTAAAATAAAGTATGGTTTTAATGTTTCTCCTTTATTAACAACATAATAAAAGCGGGCATTATCATCTTCGATTTTAATAAAAGCTTGTTTATCATTCATTTTTTGATATCTAATTTCATATGGAACAGTTTCGCCAAAACTAGAAACAACAACTAAAGCTTCTTCATCAATCAAATATTTATATTTTTCAAAGCTAGTTATGCCAATTAGATTGATGTTTCCATCATTATCATAATAAGCATCATATAAACTTCCATTTGTTAAAGTGGAAAGATATATTTTATTTTCAAAAATTCTAACTTTAACTTCTTTATTTTCGTCATAATATACACCATCGACAATATCAGATACATCGATTGGTGTTTTAATTCCAACATACAGTGTTGTATCTTTATTAAATTTAGTATTTTCAGTCAAAGGATACATCTTATTAATATCTAAATATACTTCAACATATAAAGCATATAAATAATGGTATGTATTTGAATTAAGATAACCATCCACTGCGATATAAGTTTCATCATTTTTGTCATTTATTGTAATGTAATAATCATTATCATCGATTAAATACAAATCAAAAGAAGGATCACCTAATATCATTCCTTCAACATGGAATGATTTAAAAAATGGATCATAGGTCATCTTTTGTGTGTGACGATTATCACTTATGACAATATCTCCATCAACAATGTTCGCGCTTAATTGACCATTAAGCAATAATTCCGAATAAATGTTCGTAGCGATATTGTTTTCATCAACGCTGAAAGCGTAAGTGCGAGGAGGATATGTTTGGTTGGCAAAAATATTATCGACATAATATTCACCTTCTAAAGAAAGTTGTTCCAACTCCACTACTTCAACTTGAAAAGATAAATTAAAATCTGAATTTGAATTTAATTCAACATAAACTGGATAAGTTCCAAATTTAGATGTATCAACATTAGAATAATCGACCGAATATTCACAACTTTTAGCAATCTTATTTTTACCATCTGATAAAACTTTTTCTAAAATAATGTCTTTATGATTTGTTAAATCTTCATCTAAATAATATGTCTTACGATAATCCACTAAAACAATGTCTTCGATTGTTAAATTAATAACATCCACAGTAAAACTAGTTTTGACATCAGGATTATCTTTTAAATATATATTTATTGGGTATTTACCTGGAATATTATTGTTAAAAGATGATGAATCAATAACATATTCACTGCTTTCAGCTTGAGTTTTTTCACCATTAGAAAGATTTTTTTCAATAATGATTCCATCGCTAATAAAAGTCGCATTTTTTTCATATTCAAGCAATAAGTCTTCTTTATTTGCAATATTAATAGAAACTACTTTAACTTGTGTTAAAAAATAAACGCTGATGGGGACTATTATTGCTATCATAGACACCGCTATTAGACTAGTAATAAATATGTTTTTAAAAGAGAAAATTGATTTTTTTTCTTTTTTAAAATCTATTTTGTTTTTAACATAATCAAATGAAGATATATTTTCTTTTTGAAAATCTTTTAGAAATTTTTTTTCTATTTTTTTCATTTTTTCATCTCCTTTTGATATTTTTTTAATGCTCGGTAATATTTGGTTTTAATAGTTTTAGAATTTGATTTAAATATTTCTGCAATCTTTTTAAAATCATAGCCATAAATCAAATACAATATGATAATTTTAGTATCATCTTCGCCTAAAATATTTTGCATAGACTTTAATAATTCTTGATAAGCAATACTACCTTTTATTTTGCTATCTTCATCTCCTAAATTGATGAGTTCATCATAATCAATCATTTTGCTTTCTTTTTTTATAATGTTAAGAGCAATGTTTTTAACGGTTTTGCAAAGGTAAGATTTGATGTTATCAACGTTTGATAAATTATTAAAAAGATTAATAAAAGTTTGTTGAATAACATCATTAATATCTTCTTTGTTAGTTAAATAACTAGACGCTATAAAATAGCAAAGAGGATTATATTGCTCATAGATATATTTAAAGGCCTTTTCTTTATCTATGACCATCAATGATTTAAAAAGAAGCAAATCGAAGTCTTTTTTCATAGTTTTTGCCTCTTTCATTATATATGACAAATTAATATAAGAATTAGTTTCATTATTTTAAAAAAAATATCAATAAATGTATTTGATATAATTTATGATATATTTCAATATTTCTTTATTATCCAATTTTTATTTTATGTGTTAAGATTTGCTCATCAGCAAATGTCAACATCAATATTGGCAAAATATTAAATGCGTTTTATTATCATCAATAATCATTTAAGATTGCCCATCAATATCATCATTAGTGTCGTATTCTTCTTCATCGTCTAAAAAAGTTTCGCCTGTGATAATATCGCTCCATTTTTCAAATATTTCTTGTCCAAACATTAATATTGTATTAATTTCATCATAATCAAATTTAGGATAAAAATCATAATCCTTCTTTAATTTTTCACCATTAGAATACATTTCACTAGGCTTAGCTTTTCCAGATAAAAATTTTAATAAGCCGTATTTATTGTCTTCCCAAATCCCATCCCCTTTTGCGTCCACTAATAAGACATTACAAA
This sequence comes from uncultured Bacilli bacterium, assembly GCA_944358985.1. Classification (GTDB taxonomy): domain Bacteria; phylum Bacillota_I; class Bacilli_A; order RFN20; family CAG-826; genus CAJOOD01. Next base: position 26,239 of record CALVSI010000010.1, read on the forward strand.
GAAGAGGAATTTGATAAACTTTTTTTGATATTTGTTTTACATTGAATTCATAATATTCACCACTATCATAAATATAAGTTAAATTATTGTTTGATTTTTCTAATGCTTTAAGAAAGTCTTCTCTTTTATAATTTAAAGATTGGATATTGTCACCAACACGATCAACTAGCCAAGAAGAATCAACATATTCAATATTATTTAAACGATCAATGAAATAAAACATATGTTCAAATTTAGTCTTGAATAGACTAGCAAGATTTAAACCAAGAACGAATAAATATATGTCTTTTCTTACTAAAAGTGTCCGATATAATTTGTTTTTAGCGTTTTTAAAAGAAACTTTAATCTTAATATAATCCATATCAAAGATTATGGCATAAACTAGCCTTTTTATAAACCATTTAATTTATTATTGAATTCTTTTTTAAATAGATAAGTAATGATAGTGAAAACCAAATTTGCAAATGAAAAAGCTAAAATTATAAAGCTTAATCTAGATAATTCACCAAAAACAAAATGAAATGATACAATGCTGAATATTAAAATCAATATTGCTAAGATGGAACTAACAAATAATAAGACATTATTTTTTCTAAGACATAAAGATATTATTCCAAGAGCAAGTAAGATAGTTAATAAAACAAATGAAATTGCTAGAAGACAAGGTAGAATCACTAACATTACTAGTCGTATTAAATAAATTTGAAGGGCTTGAAATATTAATAGGAACACAACTACTTACAACTAATGTAAATAAAAAAGCAAATATTGTAAAAATTTTCTTATTCATAAATTACATCCTTAAATATGTCTATTTAAATTATAAAATAGTTTATAATATTCATCTTTCATCATAGAAGTATTACCACACCATTTCCATAGATTCGACCTAAATCGGTAATATTTATCCATAAATTTTATTATAATAATAAAAAATTAAAAGTGCCCCGATTGGGGCACGATATTAATTATGAATTTTTTAATATTATTAATACAAATCCACAATAATTAAGACATCTTGATAATTATAATCGGAAATTCTAACCGTGCCAATTTCACGACCATTAATTAATTTTAATGAACTATATGAAGTTGGTGAAGCGGAAATATTATCAGAAACAAACGAATGTAAAACTCTACTAGAATTAAGTACATTAATTTCCACTCTATTGATTTCGCTATCAACCATGTAAGAAATGTACATATTGTCGCAAACTTTTTGAACATTTAATGTTTGATAAGGATTGTCGATAATGTTAACAATCTTATTTACATCATAGCTATAAATAACCGCGTCAATATCATTATAGTAACTGATTGTATATATATTAACTGAAGTGTCAGTTACTGAAATAAAGCTACCTTCAGTAACGGTGTTATATAATGTGCCTTCAACAGAAGGAACGATAATTTTACCACTACTTGCAAGAATTGAAGAAACTCCTCTTCTTGTATCGTTTAATATGAAATAACCGGAGCTTTCATCTTCGACATAGCTACATTCTGTATGGCTAAAATCAGAAACTAAATTTAAATTTAAATCGTAAAGCAACTTTGTCTTTGTATTAAAATAATAACCGCATCTAACTTTAATAAATGATAAGACTTCAAAACCTGTAACTTCATCAACAATATTTCCATCACCATCGATAATGATTTCTTTTGTTGAACTTAAAGTTTTGTTATCTAAAATTTCACAAGCCGTAGTTAAGGCATAAGTTGGTTCATTGTTTTTATCATTCATTGTTTTTGGTACTGTGTTGGTTAAAACATAATCTAAATCGATTGAAGAAGAAGTCCCACCTAATAAATCATAACTATGAGTCAACAAATCATATTTAGAAGCACCATTTGAATAATCATAACTTGTGGCATCTTCTGGTAATAAAATTGATGATTGAAGGATTATCTTACCATCTACAATTGCTAAACCCACGTTGCCACCATATAAATTTGTTGGTGCTAAAAATGAAGAAATAATCGTATTATTTTCGTCAAAAACATAAATTGTTGAACCGCTTTGATTACCACCTAAATAATATCCATCTAAACCAAACGTGCTCAAATCAAGTGCTTCGTATAAAGGATATGTATCAGTTGGTTGGTTGCTATCTTCTGCTTGCACAGCGGTATAATTATCATCATAAACAAAAGTTGTTTCTAATGATGAACCATCAGCAAGATTTAAATCTAATTCTAATGTTAAGACATCGTCTACATAACTATACGCATGAGAAGCAATTACAGAATTTCCACTTGAAACTACTTCTTCTTCTCTATTTCTTGTAAGTTCATTTCCATAACTATCGTATATAGTTACATAACCATTGCTTCTAACGGTTAAGAAAAAGCCCATATTGGTGTCAGTGGTTACTGTTATTTCATAACTATCGTTATAATATGTTCTACCATCAAAAACCATTTTATGGCTAATCATGGAATAATATGTTGGACGATCGTATTGTGAACCGCTATTAGACTCATAAAAAATCAATAAGCCGTAATTCATATAACTTCTATCCAAATAGCAGCCAGATGGCAAATCACTTCCATATGGTGCATCAAATACACTACTGCTAGTTACTTCCGACATTGAAGAACTAGAAAAATCACCTTCAAGAACGAAGTGCGGCATTTGACTAGAATAAATTTTGTTATCGTTATCTAACAAATTGTTGTCAAGCATTTCAGGAGTTAATGTTTTAAATCCACCTGAATTACCTCCTTGATTGTTATCACATCCGCTTAGCCCTAATGCAGATATTAATAATCCAATCATTAATAAATTTTTATATTTCATAAATTTTCCTCCTTTACTTTATTTTATCAAATATGAAATATTTATGAATTAGTAACATTATTGTTTGTATTTGATAGTTGTTCCTCCTTTCCATTATTTGAAATAGTATTAGAATTATTTTCTTCCATCTTAGCAAAAACATAATCGACAGCTTTATTAATTTTATAACATGTAAAACCTTGCAACACATCAGTGCCAATATAAGAAACAATAATTAAAATAATGAAAAATATATTAAGCCCATTTAATTCAATATTTGAAAAATCAAACGGATTATATTCTCCTGGTATAAAACGAGAAATAATTGCAAAATAAACAAACAAACCACCAATAAGAAAAATTGGTAAAGTTAGCATAATAACAACAAAAACCACGTTTCTTTTTCTATATGCTCTTCTTTTTTCATTTATTTTTTGCACTATTTTAATGCAATATTTTTCTCTTGAACTCCTAATTAAAAAACTAAACAATAGATAAAGGATATAAATAGATATTACACCTATAATGATATAAGCTATTATATCAATTACCATAAAGAACATATCAAAAATATTGCTATCAACTAACGAACTAGAAAAAGAAAATATTAATTCTAAAAACGAACAATCACCAGCGATAGGTGCTACAAATATCAACATAGTAATTAATGAAAGAAAATTAATCAAAAACATAAACAAAAATATATGTTCAAACATCTTTTTGTTACTTTCATAAATATTTTTATATTTAGTTTGCATAACAAAAGCAGGATTAACAGGCTGTTGATTAATATTTGTAGCAGGAAGTGTGTTTTGCTGTTGATTAGTAACATTATTATTTGTTTCTTCTTTAACAGCACTACTCATATCCACTACTTCTTCTGGCCATTTGAATTTCACATTACAATGTGGACATCTTTGAGGCCGACCTTCAAATACTTGCTGACACTTTGGACATTTCACTATTTTCTATCTCCACTAGTTGGCAATGTTGAAATTTCAACAACATTTGATTTAGGCGAACTAATAACATAATCTTCTTTATATTCAGCATAAGCTTGAACATAAAACAAACCTCTTCCTCTAAACTTATTAAAACTATAGGTGTTTGTAATTACTTTTGCATATTTTTCATCGTTTGAAGCATTATAAATAATATAATAATCCGCTAATTTGACCTCCTCCCAAGAAATAGTCAAACTATTCGTTTCTGATATTTCTACATTAGGAGTAGATAAACTAAATCGCAAAACATCACTCACAGAACAAGAAGTCAAAAACATTAATATTGGTAAGGTCATTAAGATTTTTTTAAATGTTTTCATTATTTTTTTCCTCCTTATGCATACTCAATTAAATCGTTAATAAAATAAAAGCCGAAAGCACTAGCGATATAATAACCAATCATTCCACCATAAATTAAAACCAAGATAAAAATGTTTCCGATGTCAACAATTCCATTAGATATGTCGATTACTTCTGCATTAACAAACCCATTGTAAAATAAATTAATACTCATGATAAATAAGAAAAATCCTATAATAGCGTTAAACAAATGAAAAATACTTATAAATTCGCGTTTATAAATAATCATCATTATAACAATATATATAACTGATAATCCTGACGCGGTAATAACCATATATGAGGTTTCACTTGATAATCTTTCAAAATCACTAGCAAGCATTAAGCCTCTTTCAGCAAACATTTCTAATTTAGATAAATTAAATATGAAAATGTCTTGATAAAAATACGCGAAAACAAAAAAACCTGTTGTTATTATAGGAAGTATAATTAAAGTTATAATGCTAAATTCTTTATCACGTATTTCATCGATTTTATTAAACACAATTGAAAATGCAACAAAAAATATTATCCCAGCCGCTAACAAAACTAAAAACGCTAGCCAATCAGATAATAATAAAGTAAAAATAGAGCCAGCCAGTAATAATATGAAAACTACAACGTAAATAAATTTAGCAACTGGAAATTTAATCACTTCACGATAGTTTTTTTTAAAATCCCGTTCAAAATCATTAGCACAAAGATATAATTTATTTGCTGATATATTAATATTAAGAAGATTATTAATTTCTTCAAAATCTTTAATTTTTCTCATGTCTGTGCCCTCCTTTACTTAACGCTAGAATAAATGTCAGATAAAACTTTTTCATATTCTTTATCGACAATTTTTTTGATTTCTTTATTATAAAAATCGCTACAAAAATCGATTAATCTTTGCTGTGTGGAATTGCTGCTTTGTGACAATTTAGAATTATTTTTGCTAATCATGGACGATATAAAGTATTTATTTTCATGATATAATTGTGCAATTTTATATATAACTTCTTTCATATAATCGGGATTGTATTTTAGTTTTTTTCTTGTTGGATAATATTTAAGACGGCAAACCTCATGAGTATAATAATAAAAATCGGCAAACTTATATGTGTCAGCGGTTTCAGATTTAACTATTATAGATGAAGAATATCTATTAAATAATTTTTTAAAATATTTCCTTCTTAAGACTGGCTTTAACCATGAATCCAAAATAGCGTTCAAACGATCTGAACTTGAAGAAAGATTTTTGTTTTTAACTTTAATATCATCCCCTAATTTTTTTAATTCGACATGAAGTTTTTCTAAATTTGGAATAAATTTTTCTGTCGCAGATACTAATTCTTTTTCATAATACATAAAATCACCACCTATTTTAAAAATTCATCAACAATTTGATAATACTTATTAATCGTATTTGGCATATATTGATATGTAAAATTTAAACTTTTTTGATTAGAAATCATAATTTGAGAAGTAATAGAAGCAAAAGCTTCACTAGATAATAAGACATTAAAATGATTTTTCTTATAATAATCTTCATCATGTTCATAATAACCATCAACATCATTATTTGATAAACCATTGAATATATCACTCACGATATATGAATCATATGGATTAGAAATAATGATATTTGATAATATTTCTTTAGCACTTGCGACGTTACAATTATTTTGACGACAAATTTGATCGATTGTCATACGATAATCAGTAAGTATTTCTTTAAATAAACCATAAAAGGCTGAATAAGCACATCCAATCTTACTTTCATTACCAGCAATATCATCTAACATATGTCCACATTCATGATAAAAAGATGTTCCAATTCCACAAGGATGATTCATATCTTCTACTGCATTAATATATATAGCGTTTTCATCAGGCGAATAATAATTTGATGAAGATTGACAACTCTTACAATCAAATTTTTTCGCATAACGATTAAATATTACTTTTAATGTTTCATTAGCAAGAGAAAAACTACCCGCCAGTGATTCTTTATACTCGCTACTAGCGTTTAAACTATCGATAAAATCATACATATCATAAAAATTATCATATTCTTTTTTATGAACTTTGGATTTGATACGAAAACTAGAAACACTAATCAAACTACCAATTCCATTTAAAAAGTCAAAAAAACCTTTTCCAGAAGAAGAAATACCATAACTAGATAAATTAGGTGGTTCAATTTTAATATCTTTATATTGATTTAAAATATATTCGATATTTTTTAATCTTGATAAAGCTTCTTCATTTATTTCTTGCAAACGATTTAAATAATCATTATAGCGACTTTTAGATTCATAAATAACATGCGCCACCGATTCTAAACGAGCAATTTGCTCTTGACATTTTTTTAATAAATCATTGTAACTATCTATTGATTGCTTAACATCATTGATTTGAGATTTTACATTATTTAATTTGGATAATAGTTCCAAATATCTAGGATTTGTCTCTTCAACTACATATGAATTACCCTTGCTATCAGTGCGTGTTACTTTGATTGTTTTAGGCGTTGATGCGATTAGATTTGAAATATTTTGTTGTTCTTCTTTTAATGTTTCTAATTTATTTTTAAGTTTTGCAATATTATTATGAATATTTTCGCTTAATGATTTTATATTTCGAATTTCTTCTGCAATTAAAGAAAGTTTATCTTCAACATCATTTAAAAAATGTTGACTAATAGATAAAATATAATCATTTTGACGTGAGATAGTAGTCTTAAAAGTGGAAATATCTGAGATGTTTGCTTTTGCTATTGACATTATTTACTTCCCTCCCCCTTTTTTATCACCTGATGTTTTAGAATTTAATTTATCAAATTCATTTTTTAAATCATCATAATTTACTTTGCTTAATGATGATAATGATTCGCTGATATTAGAAGAAACATCTTGCAAATTTTTAACAAAATTATCAAAAGCTTTCGTAAATTCATAAAATGATTCGTGAACATCATCATTCCATTGACAATTAAAAGATGAATTGATATCTTTTGATGCACTATCCATCTCGTTATATAATTGAGAAAAAATATCAAAATTAAAATCCATATCTTTATCCTTTTAAAACTTGTATTTGTTGTATTCTTCAACATGTTCGTTAAGGCGATTTAGATAATCTTTTGTCATTTCTAATTTTGCCGACATCACTTCTAATTGGTGATTGGCTTTATCAATGCTTTCTTTGGTTCTTTCATAATTTATTGATTGAAATTCAAAAGAAGCTTCCCTTAGTTTTCTATCTATAAAAGATATAATAGTGGAAAGATTATCAACTGTACGCCCTATTGAATTGATACCTTGATTTATGTCTTCAGTATTTACACAAATATCCATAAAACAACCCTTTATTTATCGTATATTTTAACTTTTTCTTGTAAGTGGTCTCTTGCTTCAAGAAATATATCTAAATCTTTTTTTAATGAATCACTGAGCTGATAAATAAATTCCGCAAATTGTTTGTATTGTGGATCATTCCAAGATTCACCAAGACGATCGGTTTCATTTTTCATTTCGTTAAGTTGGTTATGAACAAATTCAGTAAAAACGGTCATATCCTTAATTAAGGCTAAGACAACTTCTTTATTACCTTTACCTGCATTGTGTATAAGTGACATAATATTTCCTCCTAACTCCAAAGTTCATTAAGTTTTTCAGCTAATTGATAACAAGACTCGCCTAGTTCTAACAATTCTTGTTCCATTAAATTCATTTTTTTAACAAAATCTTCACTAGCTTCATTAACTCTTACATAGTTTGATGAATCGAATTCTTCATTAGCGGAGGCAAGTTTGTTTTTTAAAAATTCTGCGACAGCTTTTAAAGTTCCACATCTTTTCCTTAATCGTTTTGTCGTTTCATAAACCTCATCTAATGATTTAACGTCATAACGTTCTAATGTCATATTAATCTTCATTATTTGTCCTCCATATTAACTCATTTTTTTAAATTTAGGTCGATTTGAAGATACCTAAATTTATAAAACGATTGTTGTTTTAAAGACAAAAACGCCATATTTTCATTAATTAAAGAAACCATTTTATCTTTAAAAGAATCTTCCATGATATTTTTTACATCGCTGGTGATATTTTGATATAAGACTTTATAATCCGCTCCGCACAAAATACCTTTTTGTGTATAGCCAAAAACTTGTTCTCCTTTATTGTTTCTAATGGAAACATTATCAATAGATAAGGCTATAAAGATGTTAACTTTATAGGCATTAGCAAGCAAAGATAACAAACTTTCTTTTACATTAACCTCGATTCTATCAGCATCATTAGATTCAAAGTTAGCAATAAGTGATTCCAAAGAATTGGAATTAGAGACTTGCTTTGCTTTCTTTAATGTTAAGACCATTTTTTCATCATTTAAAACTGGTGTTATTAATTGTAGGCCGTTAATAATTAAAATAATTGGTTGATACTCTTGACGAATATTTTTTTCTCTTTCTTTATAAATAACGTTAATTTCTTTAAAAATGTCGATAAATTTATTTTCATCACCAATTACATAAGAATTTTCATCATGTTTAAAATGTTTTAAAAATTTTAAAACGTTTTGATCTAAACTAGCATCAACAATATATGTTTTAGTTTTGTTTCTTAATGAAGAATACACTAATGAATTTAAGATGTTATCGGCAACATTTTGATTAGTGCCAGTCAAAATAAGAGGACGACTGCGATTATAAGTTACATTAATCATCTCGTGATTAGAATAATTTTCACCCAATATAAATTCATTTTTAGCGGTTGATTTATATAAATCAGCTAATTCATTATTAGAAATAATCAATGGGTCTTTATTACCAATCATGACTAAATCAATTGGATAATTTTTCCATTTATTTCTAATTTGTTGGGCGTATTTTTTCGTATCTCCGCCATCATATGCGATTTTGATTTTTGTACATGTTTGACCAGAATCATTACTTGCAAAAGCCATGTATGAACCTTTTGGAACTTCTCTTTGTATTACACTTGCATATTTTCTATCTAAGAGCTGATCAGCATCATCTTTTGCAATTTCAAAAGCGTAACGGCCATCAACAAACTTGATTGTATTATGCATTTTATGTGACATAGTTTGCGTGGCTAAAACTAAATGAATACCTTGACTACGACATTTTCTTACAATATTTTCGGCTTTTTTTGCCAAAGCATCATCTTCGAATAAATATTGACATTCGTCAATAACAATAATAAGTCGAGGCATGTTTTTACGTTTATATTTAGTGTCTTTAACTATTTTGTTATATTCAGATATATTTCTAATTGCTAATTTTGTCTCATTTCTTAAAGAGATAAACTCATTATTTCTTCTTTCGCTTTCTAATAAGATGTTAGAAAGAATAATTTCTGCTTCTTCTGGTTTGTTGTTTTGAGAAATGACTTTGATGTGAGGAATTTTGCAATCTTCCATCGTATAAACAGAAGAAGAAATACCATCTTTAAAGTCTAACAATTGGAAAGTCAATTCATCAGGAGAATATTTCATTGCCCCATTCATAATCATTGAATCAATTAAAGTAGATTTACCTGTACCAGGAATACCAACGATTAAGTTTGCTATTGGTGAATTGCCAATACAATTAAATTCGATTTCCCAAATTTTTGGATCATTGCTTGCAACTGGTATAATTATTGAATCAAAATTGTTAGAATCACCTTTTGAAGTAGCAAATCCAATATTTTCATAAGACAAATATTCTGGTTTCTTTTTAGCTTGAATATCACCATATTCCGATGTGAAATCATATAAAAATTGTTCATTAATACTTGGATCGATTTTTACTAACAATAAATCATTTTCATTTTTATCATCATAAAAACTGTTTTTATTAAGAATAAATGTATTTGACATTTCATATATTTGAGCAATTGTGGATTTAAAAATTTGGCTTTTATTTTGATAAACATCTTCGTTAAAGTCATCAGCAATAATAAATCTAACTCCACATTTACTTTGACCCTTAATTAGTCCAATAAATGATTGTAATTCTTGTTCGGTCATTCCTCTAAATACATCATGTAAAATAATTAATTGGAAAGGCTCTGTTTTAATATTTTTGTCATATAAATCAAACAAATTTAAACAATGATTTTCTAATAATTTACCATTAATTGTGTTGCTTTTGTTATCGACAAGAGAAAGCAATTCAGCGAGTTCTTGACTAGCTTGGCTTGGTGTCTTAGTTATTGTTAAGTTCTTATTATTTAACCCGGTAAAAATACTCGTCAATTTTTGCATTGAAGATAAACTAGAAGAATACATTCCTAGTTTTATACTTCCGCTTGGAAAAGATTCAATGTATTTTAAAGTGATACCACACAAAACATTTTCAACTTCCGCTAAATTGTCATAAAATTCAGATAAATTAGATTGAATGGCAATATTTCCTTCTGTTTTAATGTTTATATAACATGGTGTATATAAATAATTTGTACTACTTAAAGTCTCATATTGTTTGTTGGTTTTAAAATAATAATTTCCAATACAAATCGTATTTGGCATATTCGTATTTTCTTTAACAACACTTTTAGTTGTATAATTTGTAACGCAATTTTTAAATTCTTTATTATATTCATCCTTGATGGGATTAATAAAACCATTTAAAGCATTGTTGTTTTTGTTATTTAACAAATCCATATCTTTTTTGTGCTGAGCAAGAACTTTTTTCTTTTTATCTTCTACAAGTGGAATTTTCTTTTCATTAATAGTTTTATTATCCACGAGCAAATTTTTAATATCGGTTTTCAACTTTTCAAAATTAGAAACGCTGCCAGAAGGAAATATATCGCTTTGTTTGACTTTCAATGGATCTAAATATGTTTTTAATAAATCATATGATTTATCACCATATTGATAAGAAACGACATCATAAAGAGATTTCTTTAATGAATTAATTTTTGAATCATTACTTTTAATAATATCTTTTAAAAATGATATTTGTTTATCACAATCCTTAACTTCATTAGTTTGTTTAAGTTTTAAGTTAGCAACGCTATTATCAAGATTATTTGTTAATGATTTAAGCCTACTAGGATAATTTTTTAAAACTTGTAAAAATGACATAATTCCCTCCTAATTGATGATAAATGTTAATTTGATTTTTATTTCTTACTCACAAATATTATTCATTTATTTTTATTATTTTGTTTCCCTTAAAGTTTTATTAATAATCCTCTAATGTATAAGATGGACGTGTTGGTGTAAATTCATCAAAACTGCAAGTAGTATATGTTTCTAATTCTCCAGTTTCTTCTGTTTTTGAATACACGTATGTCATTCTTGGAAGATAATTTTCAAAATAATAAGCCATTTTTGTATCAATTTGAGTCATTCCCATACCAATTTCACTATAATCTTGGTAAAGAAGAAGATTACCATCACCATCGCTATATAATTCAACTCCAGGTATATTTTCAATGCCAAAATTTGAATATGTATCAATAATACTTTTTATCATTTCCATCGAATTGAATGCAATACTTATAAGTGGACTAAAATCATCATCAATAGCAGCTAAAAAACTTTCCTCATCCCATTCACTAGCGTAAGCACTTTCGTAGTCATCTGATTCTTCAAAATGAACAAGATTACCATCTTCATCATAATAGTAAATTACGCTGCTGTTTATGCTGCTAACATCAATTAATTGATTGTTATCTTTAAACGTCCAATATTCAGTCTTTAACATATCATATTGACCATAAACATCTAAATATGTATTTGACACGCTAGGTGAAGGTATTTGAGTTTGTGTTGTTGTATTTAATACTAGGACTTCATCATAAGTATAAAAATCTGGTATTGAATATTGAAAAATATAATGAGAATATGCTCCATCTGGATTCAAATCATTTTTAGTATTGATTACTTGAGTTTGAGTAAAATAAGGAAATTCTAAAGCAGAATATCCTTGCATGAATTCCTCCATTAAATATTGCTCGATTTCATTTAAAATGTCTTCCGCATCATCAATAGATACTTTTGCCCCATAATCAATATTTTCTTCAAATTCCGACCAAGGAAATTCATCGTTAGAATTTGAATCATCATTATCAATAAAATTGCAACTAGCAAGACATAAAGTGCTTATAACCGCGGTGAGAAGAATAAAATATTTTTTCATAATTTTTTCCTTTCAAAATTTATAAAACAGCAAGTAAGTTACGTATGTACATACGATTAACCGCTATTTATATAATAAAATCATACCACCCCCGAGCCTTGTGTCAATATGTGAATTGCTATGAATTGCCATTATTTTTTGCATATATAAAGGGATGTTTTACACTGCACGGTATTATAAATTCCCGTTTTTAGACTTTTAACACCACAACTTTTAGGATAATCGAAGATTTTTGATAACTCTTATATATAAATATATAAGAAATTGTTGAAAATCTTTTTTTGTTGTTGTATATTATATGGTGTTAAGGAGTTATTATATTTATGAGATACTTTGTAAAACTAACTGAGCCATCAAAGAAAGGAAAATATATCCAAATCTATCGCACTAATTATGTTCCTGGAAAAGGAAATCAAAATAAATCTTATAAAGCATTAGGATATGTTGAAGATCTTAAAAAACAAGGAATAGAAGATCCTGTTAAACATGCAAGACAATTGGTAATAGAACTAAACGAACAAGAAGAAAATACAAAAATAGCTCAAGTTGGAGATGTTTCTATT
>CALVSI010000011.1 GCA_944358985.1 uncultured Bacilli bacterium
ACAACGTAGTTGTTAGTCATAAAATTAGAAAAAATAAAAAGGCTATTAAGTTTTTAATTTCTTAACAGCCCCTTTTTTATTTTTCTGTATTGTTATTATCATTCATTGGTAATTGTTTTCTTGTTGTTTTTCTAGTTCGTTTTGTTTTAGCTTCCACAATATTATTTTGGCTAACATCGACATGTTGTGTAACAACAACTTCTGGTTGTGCCGGGCTTTCTTCTTTTTTCTTTTTTAATTCTTCTACCGCTAAGATAATATCAAAAATACCTAACACGGTAATTGATGTTCCTAGAATGATATAAATGATATTAATTGCTTCAGCATCACGATAAATTAAACACGCAACACCTAAACCAATTCCAGCAACAGCAATAACCATATCTAAAATTATCCAACCCAATGCGGCTTTAAAATAAATGTGAACAATAGATTTAATTAAATACGATCCACCACAAGTTAATAAGATAACAGCAACGAATATCGCTAATATGTTTTGAACTGATTGTTGTCCAACATCAGTGCATAAGACTGCTCCTATTGCGATAAATAATGCACCAAAAATTATGCTTAAAGAAAAATTCTTCTTTGGATCAACGATTATAGCAAATAAAGTTATACCACCATCGATAAATAAGAATACCGCAATTACAATTGAAAGTGCTTGGGTCATATTATCACGATCAATTCCGCCCAAAATTCCTACTAATAATCCTAATAATATTAATAAAATCCCTTCAACAATTTTTACCCAAGACCATCTCGATAATAAAGTTTTCATAATTTTTCCCTCTGCTTTATTATTAGTATATTATATATTCCTATTTTTTATTATAAATAAAATTCTTCACCATCAATATTTAATATATCGTTAAATCTTAAATTTAGAGAATTTTGCAAATAAATTATTTTATTTTCTACATCAATTTTTTCTATTTTGCTTTGTATCATATAAATATATCCATCTTTAAAATATGTAATATTTAATGCTGATTTATAATCATATGAATATAAAATATAATTAATGTTTTCTTTTATATCATTAGAAATTATTGGCTTATCAATCTTATTTTTTTCATACATTAAATTGGAAATAAATTGTTCTTGTTCAACAAGCGATTTATAAGCCAAATACTTTTTCATTCCTCTTTTCATATTTATCGTTTGTGACCTCCTATAAAGCCATGTCTTTCTATTATTGTAGAATGTTCAAGCAGAGCAGTAGCACGCATAATAGAATTATTTCCAAAACGCGATTGTATATTATCAATAGTATTTTCTAATAGTTTTAACTTTTCTTGTTTTTTGTAATCTTCAAATAAATCAATTTGGAAATATGAGTTATATTGCTTTAATTTTGAAAACGTGATTGATACTTTTCTTATCTTTTTTTCCTTATCAATAAATTTTTCATATATTTGTAATAATGCAGAATATAATTCAAAAGAAGAATCAAATTGTCTTAACAAGGAAAGTTGTCTAAAAAAACTTCCGTTTTTGCTATATCCGATATATAAAGATACACACCCACAAGTTTTATTCATCAAACGCATTCTTTGTGTCAAATCATCACATAATTCTCTTATAATTAATTTAGTTTGCATATAATCATAATCAAAAAATAATGTTTGGCCATTAGTAAGAGAAGTGGATACTGGAATATATTTTTCTCTAATATTAGTGTCATCAATACCATTAATATGTTGGTATAATTCTTCTCCTATAATTCCAAATTGATTCATCAAAAAATTTTTATTTGCTTTTAACATATCTTTATATGAATAAATGCCAAAATAATTGAGTTTTGCCATGATTTTATCTCCAATTCCCCAAATTTTATTTAAAGGAAATATATTAAAATCGTTTTTGAAAACATCTTCTTTTTTTAGAAAAAATATTCCATCTTCTCTATGCTTTGCAAAATTATCTAATGACAATTTTGCTAAAAACATATTCTCGCCCATTCCAATTGTTGTCTCTAAACCTGTTAAAGTTTTTATTTCACATTTTATTTTTTTAACTAAATCATATGGATTAAGTTTATAGTAATTTAAATAAGGCGTTAAATTAATGAAACATTCATCGATTGAATATATGTGTAGGTCTTCTTCACTAATAAAGTTTAAGATAATTGAAAATACATTATTTGACATTTCTAAATATCTTTCCATTCTTGGCGTAGCATAAATATAATTTTCCCCAGGAGGCAAATCTTTTATTCTTAATCTAGAAGGAATACCTTTATTTTTTAAATATGGTGTAACAGAAAGAATAATAGTATTTTTGCTTCGCGATTTATCTGCGACCACTAGCGGTGTTTCATATGGATTAAGATTTCGATCTACACATTCTACATATGAATAAAAAGATTTTAGATCAATAACTGTGTATACTGAATTATTCATGATTAAATCATATATCAATAATATTTATTTATAAGTCTTGACAAAGTCATTTATTAATTCATTTGCTGATATAGTTGAAAATTAGTATTTTTCTATTTGTCATTGTATAAACTTATTGTCAATTTAATAATAATTAACTAAAATAGTTAATGCATTGGGCCTGTAGCTCATTTGGGAGAGCGCATCGTTCGCAACGATGAGGTAGAGGGTTCGATCCCCTTCAGGTCCACCAAAACGCAGACTAGGTCTGACAAAATTGTCAGATTTTTTATTTTAAATTAGCATAATTAAAATGCTAAGTACTAGGTCTTTGTAATAGATATATCGCAAAGTAAATAGACAAAGTTAATACATAAAATTTAACTATTACGTGACAATATTTTTTCTCATAATAATATGTTTACATTAAAATCGCTAATATATTATTAATTTATAGTAAAATTAAGAAAAAAATGCTGACATATTAACATATGGAAGAGAAAGCGCTACAATTTGTTACATATTATGAAAAGCAGTTAGAAATTGCTAAACGTTTTGTTTTGATTAGAAAAAATAGAAAAATATCACAACAAAGATTATCTGAAATATCTGGTGTCAGCTATGCTTCCATTAGAAGATTTGAAAAAACAGGAAACATATCTTTATCTTCTTTAGTTAAACTTGCATTAGCTTTACAACTATACGATGATTTAGATAATCTTTTTAAAATGCATAAAGAATATAAATCAATAGAGGAAGTAATCAATGATAAATAAAATTGATGTTTCAATTGCTAGAGATATCATTAATAAATTTTATTTATTATTAAAAAACAATTTTAAATTTAAATAACTTTCATAGTATTGTAAAATACATGGCGATGAAAAAAGTTTTAAAATCTATAATTGATATATTTAAATGGTTTGAATGGATATTTGTTATAGGAAGCTTAATTACATTAGTTACATTATCGATTATTTATAAATCTCCTATTTTAGAAATTATATCGGTTATATTTGGTCTTTTATCGGCAGTTTTAAATTGTAAAAGAAAAAAATATGCTTTTTTTATTTATGCAATATATGTCATTTTATATGGTGCATTTGCATTTACTCAAGCACAATACGGCGAAGGAATTTTAAATACCTGCATTAACTTACCAATATACCTTTTTACAATTTATAAATATTACATTAAAGATCACATCAAAAAGAAAAAAGAAAATAGCGGTGAAGTAAAAGAAAAAAGTTCCAACTTTAAAATCGGAACACTAACTAAAAAAATGATAATAATAATTGCTATCATCATACCACTAGTCACTGGATTATATGGTTATATATTATCGCTTATAAATTCTAATTATCCTTATGTTAATGCCTTAGCGACTTCTTTTGCCTTGGTCGCGGTATTTCTAACTAGTATGGGTGTTACTTGGCAGTGGTTATTTTGGACATTTTATAGTTCAACAAATGCGGTATTGTGGTCATTAAATTTCGCCAATAGTAACGAAGGATTGTTATATATCGTTTTAAGTTGCATTTATGTAACTATAAACACTTATAGTCTTATTACATGGATAAAAGAAAAGAAGTTGCAAGAAAATAAACAATTACAATCCACTACTAAAAGCAGCAATGAAAATCAATAAACATTATTATTAATATAATCTAAATCTAATTCATCAATATGATCTTTTAATTCTTTTCCGGCCTCATTTATTCGAGCCACCATCGCTTTTGTTTGTTCATCTTTTTTTGTAGAGGCCGCCATAGAAATAAAGCCCAAAGACATAATTAATTCTAAAACATCATTTTTGCTTTTTAGTAATTCTTTTTTTGAATTGCTATTAAAAGAATCGCTCAATTCTTTTAAAGTTTTTAAACACGCATCACTTACTTTATAGCCCATATTTTTCTCCTTCGTTTTATTTATTATATAAAATATATTAGGTTAAATGAAATTTTAATAAAAATAATGGTGGATTTTTAAAATTAAAATTAATTTTTAATTAATTTTATAAAAAAATATAAAAAAAATTAGCAAATGTATTGACAGAGTGCTAAAAGATACTATAATATAATTAGCACTTAAAGATGATGAGTGCTAAAAGGAGGACACGAAGTATGTCAAACATTTCAAAATATCGTCACAATTCATTTGGTCTATTAGATCCGTTTTTCGATGATTTCCTAGGTGATTACCATGTATCAAATGAAATCATGAGAACCGACATTATTGAGGAAGAAAATGATTATTTATTAAAAATCGAAGTTCCGGATATTAAAAAGGAAAATATTAAATTAAGTTTGAGCGAAGGATATTTAACCGTTAATGTTTCTTTTAAAGAAAGTAATGATGAAAAACATCATGGAAAATTTTTAAGAAGAGAGAGACATTATGGTGAAGCATCACGTTCATTCTACGTTGGTGAAAATGTAAAACAAGAAGATGTTTCTGCTTCTCTTGAAAATGGTATTTTAACCTTGGTAGTTAAAAAAGAAACCGAAAGAGTTCCAGATAAAACATACATCGAAATTAAGTAATGAAAATCTAAAATTCTTCCCACGAAAAAGATTGTCACATCGGCAATCTTTTTTTGTATTTGCTCTTAAAAAATATAATAATATAAATAGAAAGAAAGAAGGGATATAAAATGTGTACATCATTACTTTTGCATTCTATGAATAAGAGCATATTTGGTAGAAATCTTGATATTGATTTAGAAATCGACAACAAAAATATCATTATATCTTCAAGAAATTCCAAACTGATATTTAAAAACGGAGAATATATAAATTCGCATTATGCATTTATGGGAATAGGAATTTTAGTGAATAATTATCCGCTTTATTTTGATGGCACTAATGAATTTTCATTATCAGTAGCAAGTTTAAATTTTCCTGTTTTTGGTGCGCTCAATAATCCTTTGAAATCAAGATTAAATTTAGCTAGTTATGAGATTATTCCATATATTTTATCAAAATTTAAATCAGTAGATGAAGTTAAAGATAATTTAAAAAAACTCAATATAACTAATATAGATTTTATTTTCGGTCTTAAATCTGTTTCATTACATTATTTTGTTTGTGATAAAACAAAATCAATTGTTATTGAACAAACAAAAGATGGCGTTACTATTTATGATAATCCATATCATATTTTAGCAAATAGTCCGACTTTTGCATATCATTTGCAAAATATTGCACAATATTTAAATATTTCTAATAAGTATCCAACAAATAATTTTAAAAACGAAAATTTACAACCATATTGTGTAGGACTAAATATGATTGGTATACCAGGTGATTATTCAAGCAATTCAAGATTTATAAAAGGGGCATACCTAATAAATACTGCTGAATATGATGATGAAAGTGCTTTATATACTCACATGCATATTCTAGATAACCTAAAAATGGTCAAAGGTATTGCGACAAGCAAAGATGGTCATAGTGAATTTACTTCCTATAGTTGTTCGGTAGATTTAAATGATTTGTGTTACTATGTTAGAACATATCATAGTGTCGGTTATAAAAAATTTGATTTGTTTGATAAAAATTTAGATTTAAATAGTGACAAATTTTATTCTTTTAATTTTTAAATATAGCAGATATTCATTTTATCTATTAAAATAAAATGGAGATGAAATTATGAAGTATTCAAAAGTATTTAACTCATGTGGATTGGTTATAAACATAGCAACGCTAATTTTAAGTGTATTTGGTGTTACATTTATTTATTTAGATTTAGGTATGGCAAGTTTAACATACTTCACTTTCTATGCTGGTTTAATTGCTATTGTTTATTCGATTGTTAGCATTGTTTATAATGGATTAAAGTTTCGTTACCCAAGATATAAAATACCTCCAGAATATGCATCGTTTAAACTTATGTGTGTGACAACACTAATGGTTTCATTTTTTGTTCCGCTCGCATTTGCTAAATTGATAGATTCATATTTTTATATTATTCGAGTTGTTGTTGCACCTTTGATGCTTTTTAATTTTATATTTTTTGACTTTGATCAAAAATTATCCTTTAAACAAATGTTTTATGCTCTTATCCCTGTTGTAACCTATGGTTTTATTATTTCTTTATTAATAATTTTTAATGTCGTTCAACCACCATATACATTTTTAAATGTTGTAGCGAACAGTTGGTATATTAACCTTATTTATGGTTTGATTATAATTTTAGGAACAATATTGCTAGGTTATTTAATTAATCTTTTAAATCATTGTTTTAGAAGATTATTTATCGGGGAAGAATATGTCGAGACCGGTTATACCACTATTATCAATAAAATTGCATTAGAAGCAGAAGAAGATGCCAAAAAAGAAGTTAATGATGACAAAAACAGCGATGAAGAAAATCAAAATGTTGATGATTTAAAATCTGAAAATAATGATGAAAATAACGATTCTGTTGAAAACAAAAAACCAATCAGTTCTTATCA
Source organism: uncultured Bacilli bacterium (assembly GCA_944358985.1). Lineage (GTDB taxonomy): Bacteria > Bacillota_I > Bacilli_A > RFN20 > CAG-826 > CAJOOD01. Next base: position 6,841 of record CALVSI010000011.1, read on the forward strand.
AAAAAAATATTCCGCTCGCGTATATCATATTTCTCGACAAAAAGTTGTTGGGAAATGGCAAGTAAAATTAGCAAATAGCAAAAAAACAATTAAATATTTTGATACACAATTAGAAGCTATTAATTATGCAAAAGCACTTGTTAAGACACAAGGTGGTTCAATACGCGTTCACTCTTTAACTGGTCAAATGAGAAAATCCTAATTTTTTGTATAAACATTTTTTAAAAATTCAGCATAGGAATTGTTTTTATTAAACTCTTTCTTCTTAAATATTTCTTTGAATTCTTTATATGCTACTTTTTTGACAATTTTTCTATCAAGCAAATTATATCTATGTAAGTCATATTTTAATAACAACTTTCTTCTAAAATAAAATTTATTGAATAACTTAAGAAGTTTTAAATCATTACTTTTTAAAATATCGTTCATAATAAAAGCATTAACGTTAATATAATCTTGATATATTTTGATTTTGTTAGTCGCAGAGGTGGTGTTGTTTTTATTGTAGTAATATAACAAATTTTTAATATTTATAACTTTTTTGCATTTTTTTAAATATAAATACATTAATAAAACATCCTCATATGCAAAATTTGGCAAATCCCTATTTATGTACAAATTATCGCTAACCTCTTTTAATAATTTTCTATCAAACATTTTTGTAACCATAAAACAACGGAAAAATATATCAAAAAAATTTTCCCTTTGTGCTTGATAATTATTTAAAATCATTTTCTTTCTAAAGAAATATTTTTTAATTTTATCTTTTTTAACCATGTATGGATAACAATTCACTAAATCAGCATTATATTTTTGCATAGTATCAGACATAATTTTAAGCATATCTTTGTGATAATAGTCATCGCCATCAAGAAAACATATATAATCGCCCTTTGCTATATTAATACCATCTATCCTTGATAAAAGAGCACTTTTATTATTAACATTTTTATAAAAAAAGTTTGGATATTTATTTTTATATTCTACTAATATTTTTTCTGTGCTATTCAAACTATTATCATCGCTAATCACAATAATTTCATATTTTTTGTTAATGCTTTGATTTATAACAGAATCAATGGCTTTCGATAATAAGTTCGACTGATTATGAGTTATAACAACAACACTTATTAAATATTTCATATCATTCATTAAAAAATATATTAACATATTTATTTAATTTTGAATTAAAATAAATATTGCTATTGTGTAGAATTATTAGGTAGAAACTTAAAATGAAAAAGAATAAAATTGCCGCTATTGGATTGCTATGTATTTGTTTACCATTAACCAGTTGTGGTTATTTATTTAAATTTATTGTCGGTGATGATAGTTCGTCTAGTTCAACCCTGACAAGTAATATATTTCAAACATCCATTACTTCAAGCGAGATAAATCCTAATGATTTGCTTGTATATAAAGATGGCAAGCCTTTATCAAGAAATAAAGGTGGTTATGTTAGTAGTGAATTTAGCAATAGTGAGGTTGCTAATCTAGCTTATGATTATAAAGATTACACAAATAATTCATATTACTATAATATCGATTCAGCTCCTTCAACCGGAGAAGTAAATTTGCTTGTTGTTCCCGTTCATTTAGCTAATTATGATTACAATGTTAATGAGGCTACTAGAGAAAAAATATATAATGCTTATTTTGGCGATTCAACTTCAACAGGATTTGAATCGGTTTCTAGTTATTTTTATAAATCATCATATGGCACTTTAAAATTATCTGGTGTTGTGACACCATGGTATCATTCATCTTACACTTATTATATTAATAGTGAGACACAAGTCATGAAACTTGCTGATGATGCCTTGAAATGGTATAAGGAAAACTTTCAAACTGATGCGAAAGAATTCGATAGTGATTCTAATGGATTTATAGATTGTATTTGTTTAATTTATAATGTTCCATCATCTTATCGTAACAACGACAATTTATGGGCGTACACGTATTGGGCAAATAATCAGCCGAATTTAGATAGTCCAAATGTTTCAACTTTTTTTTGGGCCTCAGTTTCTTTTATGGATGAGTCGGTTAATTGTAAAATTGATGCACATACATATATTCATGAAATGGGGCATGCTTTTGGTTTAGATGATTATTATAATTATGACGATTATTCTACGGAAAATGTCGCTGGCGGTTTTATTATGCAAAGCCATAATGTTGGTGACCATGATCCATATTCAAAAATGGCTCTTGGCTGGGTAAATCCTCTTTTAGTTACTGGGGATAGTACTATTAGATTACATTCTTTTGCTGAAACTGGTGAATGTATTGTTTTAAAAACTAACGATTATATGAATTCTCCTTTTGATGAATATTTGGTAATTGAACTTTATACACCTACTAATTTAAATGAATTTGATAGTAAACATTTACTTTCAATGGGTTATCCAAAAGGTCCAAACCAATCAGGCATACGAATTTGGCATGTCGATTCTCGATTAATGGAAATGTCTCGTTTTGATTATAATTTTGCTACTGAAATAAAAACTGGAAGTAGTTATTTATTCGCTAATAGCAACTCAACTGATTCAACTTATGGAACTAGTTTTGATGAGTGCAAAGATTATCGTCTTCTTCATTTGCTTGAAGCAGATAATCGATTTGATTTTAAACATGGTGAATATTTTTCAAACGAGGACATGTGGTATAAAGGAGATAATTTTACACTTTCTAAATATAGTCAATATTTTTCAAATTATCCATTTATGAACAATTGTGAAAATTTTAATTATTCGATAACAATAAATGATATAGTCGGCAATGTTGCAACAGTGAAAATTACGAAAGGTTAAATTATGGAAATTGTAAAAGTTAAAGGTCAAAAATGGGATATTTTAGATAAGCTAAGCGATGATGTTTATAAAGTGCAAAGGAAGAAAAAAATTGGCATTTTAAAAAAATTTGATAGCAAATCGGATGCTTTTTCAAATTTTTTGGAAAATTATAAAAGATTAAAAATAGCGTCTGTAAGAATGGGGAAAGTATTTGCAATCGATAAAAAACAAAAAATTGTAATTTTTGAATTTTTAGATGGTGAAATTGTTTTCGATACATTATTAAAACATGATTTAGATGATTTATATTTTGGCGAAATTTTTGAGCAAGAATGGTTAGCCAGATATGAAAAAATAACATTAAATCTTTATCCTGATAACTGGATGTTGGTAAACAAAAAATTATACTATTTACCTTTTATTTATTATGATGGAGTCGATGAAGAAAAAACTTTTGAAAAGTATTATATTCGTTTTTGGTTTTTTACAAAAGATTTTATTAAATATGCAAAAGAAAAAGGAATTGATGTTGATACATCAAGATTGAAACAAGAATATGAATTGAATAAAGAAATGGTTCTTGTTAGTATCAAACATCATATAATTTAATTATAAAAATGAACAAAATTATATTTAATATCGATGGTCATAAAAAATTAGCAAAATCAATTGCTAGTGAATTAGGCATGGAAGTTGGTCAAGTTAAAACAACTTATTTTAGTGATGGTGAATTGATGGTTAAAAGTCTATCTGATGTTAAAGATAAAGATGTTTATATTTTGCAATCTACTGATAAACCCGCTGTTGAACACTTATTTAAAATTATTTTATTGGCGGATTCTTGTAAAAACGCTCATGCAAAAAACGTACATTTAATTGTTCCTTATTTTGGATTTGCTAGACAAGAAAGAATATCTTGTAAAAACGAACCTAATAGTTGTAAAGTTGTCGCTAATATTTTGTCCAATTCAGGAGCGGCAACTATTTCTTGCATAGATTTGCATCATCCTATTATTTACTCTTTTTTTGAAAATATTAGACTTACTGACATAAGACCATATAAATTGTTTAAAAATTATTATGTTGAATATTTTAAGAAGCAAAACATTTCCTTAAATACTGTTTGTGTTGTTGCTCCAGATCATGGTGCCAATAGACGTGCTCACGAGCTAAGTGAAAGTTTAGGTCTAACAAATGAAGTTGTTATCTTAACAAAACATCGTCCACGTGCAAACCAAAGTGAAGTGCTAGCAATAGATGGAGATGTCAAAGATAAAAATTGTATAATTATAGATGACATTATTGATACTGGCAAAACAATATCAAACGCGGCAAAAATGCTATTAGAAAAAGGTGCAAAAAGCGTATGTGTAGGTGCTTGTCATGGTGTGTTTTCCGCTAAGGCATATAAATATTTGCACCAAAAATATATTGATGATGTTGTAATTTTAAACACTATTAATAAACATTATCCAAAATGGATACATATTCTTGACATTGCTCCGCTTCTAGTGGAAAATATTTTGGCTAATCATATTTAGCAGGCATTAAGTGTTACCTTGCCTAACCACTTAAAAAATAAAACAAGGAGATGATTATTATTAAACTGACTACTAGAGATATTACATATAATGCTATTATCGCAGCGTTATATATTGCTATTACACTTTTATCTATTCCAATTAGTTACGGGCAAATTCAATTTCGAATAAGCGAGATTTTAGTTTTACTAGTATTTTTTAAGAAAAATTATGCTTATGGAATATGTTTAGGAACTTTGATAAGCAATTTTGGTTCAACTTTAAGTTTGTGGGATGTCCTATTTGGGACAATAGCTACAATTTTAGCATGCGTTTGCATAATGTTTTCTAAACATTTATTAGTTGCCTTGATTTATCCAATTATTTTTAATGCACTAATTGTTGGATTTGAAATATATTTATTTTCAGGAATGGGTGGCATATTAAATTTTCTCATTCCATGTGGATGGGTTGCTCTTGGAGAGTTAGGTGTAATGGTCGTGGGATACATATTATTTATCCTGCTTAGGAAACGAAAAGATTTTGGACGCATTATTAATGGCAATCAAAACTTAGATTTTAAATTTTAATATTTTTTTATATAATAAAACGGATGAATAAGAATTTTTATTTAGAAATTTTGCATGTTGATAAAAATTGTGGTGCTCGATATGGCATATTGCATACACCACATGGTGATGTCGAAGTACCAATGTTTATGCCGGTAGGAACTTTAGCAACAGTCAAAACATTATCGCCTGAGGAAATAAAGTCCTTAGGTGCTGGTGTTATTTTAGCAAATACATATCACTTATTTTTACGACCAGGTTCGGATATAGTAAAAAAGGCCGGAGGTCTTCATAAATTTATGAATTATGATGGACCTATTTTAACCGATTCTGGAGGTTTTCAAGTTTTTTCTTTAGCAAAAAAACGAGATATCGATGAAGATGGTGTAACTTTTTCTAGTCATTTAGATGGAACGAAAATTAAATTTACTCCTGAAAAAGTTATAAAAATTGAAGAAGATTTAGGAGCGGATATCATAATGAGTTTTGATGAATGTATTCCTTATCCTGTAAGCTATGAATACGCTAAAGAATCGACATTAAGAACTCTAAGATGGGCAAAAAGAGGTTTAGATGTGCATCAAAGAGAAGACCAAGCCTTGTTTGGCATTGTGCAAGGTGGTGAATTTGAAGATTTAAGAAAATTATCCGCTACATCTTTAGCAAAGCTTGATTTTGATGGATATTCAATCGGAGGTACTTCCATTGGTGAACCAAAAGATGTTTGTTTTAAAATGATTGGTTATGCAACAAAATATCTTCCTAAAGATAAACCAAGATATTTAATGGGTGTTGGTTCCATTGATTATTTATTAAATGGCATTGAACTAGGTGTCGATATGTTTGACTGCGTTTTGCCAACGCGTCTTGCTCGTCATGGTGCTTTAATGACAAGTCATGGTCGGGTTAATATAAAAGATGCAAAATATAGAGAAGATTTTTCAAGTCTAGATGATGAATGCGATTGTTATTGTTGTAAAAATTATACAAAAGCATATTTAAGACATTTATACGTATGTGATGAAACGTTTGGAAAAAGATTATTATCCATTCATAACATCCGTTTTTTGATTCGTTTAATGGAAGAAGCTAGAACCGCTATTAAAGAAGATAGATTTTTGCAATTTAAAGAAGAAGTATTTAAAAAATTTAATGATGAAAGGGGATTTTAATGGATATTTCTCTTTTTGATTTTGATTTACCTGAAAAACTTATTGCACAATCTCCAATAGATGAAAGAGATCATTCTAAATTATTAGCGGTAGATGTTAAAAATCAAAGCTATTCTGATAAACACTTTTTTGATATTGTTGATTATTTAAATAAAGGAGATGTGTTAGTTAGAAATAATACAAAAGTTATTCCAGCGCGATTAATCGGAAACAAATTAGATACTCATGCTCATGTTGAAGTTTTGCTTTTAAGACAACTAAATAATGATATTTGGGAGTGTTTGTGCGGGAATGCTAAGGTAATAAAAAAAGATACAATTTGTGAATTTGGAGATGGCTTATTAAAAGCTAAATGTATAGAAGTAAAAGATGAAGGCATTCGTTTAATGCAATTTATTTATGAAGGAATATTTTTAGAAATACTAGATAAACTAGGAAAAATGCCATTACCACCTTACATCAAAAAACAGCTTGGTGATAATAACCGCTATCAAACAGTTTACGCAAAAGTGTTAGGAAGTGCAGCGGCACCTACCGCAGGATTTCATTTTAATGAGCAAATTTTTAAAAAACTCAAGCAAAAAGGCGTTATTATTTTAGATATTACATTACATATTGGCCTTGGAACATTCCGTCCCGTAAAAGTTAAAGACACAAATGATCATCATATGCATGCTGAATTTTATCAAATTGATGAAGAAGTTGCTAATCAATTAAATTTAGCTAAAAAGGATAATCGACGTATTATTGCAGTGGGGACAACTTCTTTAAGAACATTGGAAGCAAATTACACCAAATATGGTCAATTCAAATCAACATATGAATCAACCGATATTTTTATTCAACCCGGATATAAATTCAAAGCGATAGATTGTCTTATAACTAATTTTCACTTGCCAAAATCAACACTTATTATGTTGGTTAGTGCTTTAGCGGGGAGAGAATTTACCTTGCAATGTTATAAGCATGCAATCGAAAACAAATATCGTTTTTTCTCATTTGGAGATGCAATGTTTATTTATGATACAAAAAAAGAATAATTATCATACTCAAATGCTAGATATCATTGATAATTTAGATAGAAAAGATCATAAGTTACTTTTGCATGCTTGCTGTGGACCATGTTTTACTATTCCTTATGAATATCTTAAAAACAATTTTAAAGTGGACATATATTTTAACAACTCAAATATATATCCCTATGATGAATACAAAAGAAGATTAGAAGAACTTAAACGTTATACAAAAGAAATTAACGCGGATGCTGAAATAATAATTAAAGATTATGATAATGAAAATTACATGAAAGAGTTAATGCCTTTAAAAGAAGAAAAAGAAGGAAGCAATCGATGTTTTTTGTGTTACAAAAAAAGATTAGAAGATGCTTTTGAATATGCCTATAAACATGGATATGAATACGTAACAAGCGTCATGTCTATTTCTCGTTATAAAAACTCAAATAAGATTAATGAAATAGGCTTTGAATTAGAAAAGAAATATAAAGATGTTAAATGGTTATGTTCGGATTTTAAAAAAGATAATGGATATGAAAAATCTATCGCAATTATTAAAGAACATCAAATGTATTTTCAACATTACTGCGGATGTCAAATTTCTTATCAAAATTACCTAAAAAAACAACAAAAGTAACTGATTTTGAACAAAAATTTAATATATTTTTCATAAATAATGATGCAATTTATAGCAAGCAATTTGCACCTGTTATTTTTATACATTTTATAAATTATAAAATAAGTGTTGACACTTTACATAAATATAGGTATATTTAAAACGTTGACTGCGCGTAGATATGCGAGGTTGCCGATACGCCTACAGGCGTTGTCATGAAGGGGCTATCGGGGAATTTGCATGGAGCAATAGTCTAGCCTGGAAAATTATTAAAGGAGGAAACATCATGGCAAAAACGACAAAAATTCGGGTTCGTCTAAAGTCTTATGATTACGCTAATTTAGATGCAAGCGCAATGAGAATAGTCGAAGCCGCAAAAAACACAGGTGCTAAAGTTGTTGGACCTGTTCCGCTTCCAACCGAGAAGCAAGTGTTCACAATTTTAAGAGCGGTGCACAGGTACAAGGACGCTCGTGAACAATTCGAAATTCGTACACACAAAAGAATCATCGATATCACAAATCCTAAAAAGGAAACTATTGATGCCTTAAGAAATCTTGACTTACCAAGCGGTGTTGATATCGATATCAAATTATAAGAGGAGGTAAGACGATGAAATCTATATTAGGTCGTAAAATGGGTATGACTCAAGTCTTCGCTGAAGATGGAACAATGTATGCCGTTACAGTCGTTGAAGTCTTACCAAATGTTGTAACACAAGTTAAGACAAAAGAAAAAGATGGTTATGACGCTCTTCAAATCGGCTACGAAGATAAAAAAGAAAGTCGAGCAAACAAATGTGAAAAAGGTATTGATTTAAAAGCTGGTACAACTTGCAAATATCATCACGCTGAATTAAAAGGCGATGAAATGATGAATTACAAAGTTGGCGATGCGATTACTTGTGAAATATTCAAAACCGGTGAAATGGTTGATGTTGTTGGAACAAGTAAAGGTCATGGTTATGCTGGTACTGTGAAAAGATGGCACCATCACATTGGTCCAAAAGGACACGGTTCAGGTTATCATAGAGGTCAAGGATCATTTGCTAATAATGGCCGTTGCAATAACCGTGTTATTCCTGGCAAAAAGATGTCTGGTCACATGGGTAATCAATCCGTGACAGTATTAAATCTTGTTATCGTAGAAAGCAATGCTGAAAAAGGTTATATGTTAATAAAAGGTGCCTTACCAGGACCTAAAAAATCATTAGTGTTAGTACGTACTCCAGTCAAAACAATCAAAAAAGCAACCGCTGTCAAACCAATAATTGACAGAAGCGAGAAAGCAGCTGAAGTTAGCGCTACTAGCGAAAGTACAAATGAATAATTTGGACGGAAAGGAGAAAAAATATGGCAGAAAGAAAAACAGTTAGTGTTAAAGTCTTCAACCAAACAGGTGAAGAAGTATCCAAGATGAATTTAGATGCTCATGTCTTCAATGTTGAGCCTAACAAACAAGCAATGTTTGATGCCGTCCAAGTTTATCAAGCAAATTTACGTCAAGCTACCGCTAAAACCAAAGTTCGTCACGAAGTAAGCGGTGGTGGTAAAAAACCATGGCGTCAAAAAGGCACAGGACGTGCAAGAGCCGGATCATCTCGTTCACCTATTTGGGTAGGTGGTGGAACCGTATTTGGTCCTACTGGTAATCAAAATTTCAAATTATCACAAAACAAGAAAGAACATAACTTGGCTTTAAGAAGTGCATTGTCAACATTAACTAAAAATGGATTAGTTGTCGTTGATGATATGAAATTCGAACAAGCTAAAACAAAAGATTTCTTAGCAATGTTAAAAGCTTTAAAAATCGAAAATAAAGTTTTAGTAGTCAGTAATGATTTAAATGATAATTTATTGCTAAGTGCACAAAACATTAACTGGGTCAAAATCGTTTCAGTAAGTAATGTCAGCGTTTATGATTTGCTAAATGTCGACAACTTGCTAATCACAAAAGATGCAGTTAAATCATTACAGGAGGCTTTGAACTAATATGGCAGAAGAAACAAAAAAAGTTAGTAAGACAAAAAAGACTACAAAAGCCAAAAAAGAAGAAAAAGTTGAATTAAAATTTGCAAAACCAACTTTCAAAGATTATGAAGTCATCTTGCATCCTATCATCACCGAAAAAACGATGACACTAATGCAAGAACAAAACAAAATAACATTGAAAGTTAGTCCCGATACAAACAAAACCGAAGTTAAATTAGCTTTCGAAAGAATTTATCAGGTTGATGTCAGTGATGTTGCAATTAGTAATGTCAATAGCAAATCCAAGAGTCGTGGAACAAGATATCCAGGACATGTCAGCGGATACAAAAAAGCAATCGTCACTGTCAAAGATGGTGAAGCAATCGATTTATTTAAAGAATAATGCGTACGCGCATAACTAAATTATAGGAGGAAAAAAATGTCTATTAGAACTTATAAACCGACGACACCAAGTCGCCGTAACATGACAAACACGACATTTGAAGAAATTACGACATCCACTCCTGAGAAAAGTTTATTAGTAAAAAAGAATAAAACTGGTGGAAGAAATAACCAAGGCGTAATTACCACCCGTCATATTGGCGGAGGTCACAAACAAAAATATCGTGTAATTGATTTTAAAAGAACAAAGGATGGTATTCCTGCAATAGTTAAAACCGTTGAATACGATCCAAATCGTAATGCTTATATTTCACTAGTGGCTTACCTTGATGGTGAAAAACGTTACATTCTCTATCCACAAGGATTAAAAGTTGGCGATCGCATTATCTCAGGCGAATCTGTTGATACTAAGGTAGGTAACACCATGGTATTAGCCCATATTCCAGAAGGTAGTTTCATTCATAACGTTGAACTTACTCCTGGTAAAGGTGGACAACTATGTCGTGCAGCTGGTACAAGTGCACAAGTCCTAGGTAGTGAAGGAAAATACACAATCTTGCGATTAGCAAGTGGTGAAATGCGAAAAGTATTATCAACTTGCCGTGCAACTATTGGTCAAGTTGGTAACGAAGATTACAGCTTAGTTAACAAAGGAAAAGCTGGTAAAACACGCTGGTTAGGTGTTAGACCAACAGTTCGTGGTAGTGTTATGAACCCAGTTGATCACCCTCATGGTGGTGGTGAAGGTAAATCGCCAGTTGGTCGTGATGCTCCTCGTACACCTTGGGGAAAACGTGCAATGGGTGTGAAAACTAGAAAACAAAAGAAAGCTTCGACACAATTAATTATTCGTCGTCGTAGCGGATCTAAATAATCGCAAAGGAGGAAAATGAAATGGCAAGAAGTTTGAAAAAAGGTGCATTTGTTGACGATCATTTAATGAAAAAAGTTGAAGCATTAGATGCCGCTAACAAAAAAGAAATCATTAAAACTTGGTCGAGACGCAGCACTATATTCCCAATCTTTGTCGGTCATACCTTTGCGGTATATAACGGTAAAGAACACATCAGTGTTTATGTCACAGAAGACATGGTCGGACATAAATTAGGGGAATTCGCCCCAACAAGAACTTTCAGCGGACATCACGGCAATAACGCTGCTGATAAAGCTGCATCTAAGTAAGGAGGCAATATGGCACCAAGAAAGAAAAATTCAGAAGTCAGTGTTGCAGAAGTGGAAGAAAAAGAAGTAGTTAAAGAAACCAAAAAAACTACTAAGAAAACTAAAAAAGTTGATGAACCCACTAAAGCAAAAACTAAGAAAGAAAATAAAAAAGAAAAAGAAGTAGTCAAGGAAAAACCTCCTGTTACTGAAGCGTATGCAATAGCAAGAAATATTCGTACGACTCCAAGAAAAGTTCGCCTAGTCATCGATTTAGTTAGAGGAAAAGATGTAAAAGTTGCCTTAGGTATATTAGCAAACGTTAATAAGGCCGCGACAAGCGATGTAATTAAAGTAATTAAATCTGCTGCTGCTAATGCAACTAACAACTTCCAAATGGATGAATCAAGATTATATATTTCAGAAATATATGCTACAGATGGCTTAAAAATGAAAAGATACTTGCCAAGAGCTAAAGGTTCCGCTTCTGGTATGGTAAAAAGATGTAGCAACATCACTGTTAAAGTGAAAATGCGCTAAGGAGGAAATAATAAAACATGGGTCAAAAAGTAAATCCTGTCGGTATGAGAATCGGTATCAATCGTGATTGGAATTCACGTTGGTATGCTGATGATAAACAATATAATGTATTTTTAAATGAAGATATTAAAATTCGTAATTATTTAAGAAAAGAATTAAAAGATGCAATGTTATCTCATGTTGACATCGAAAGACAAAAAACTGATCGTGGAAATAATGTTGTAATTAGTGTTTTTGTAGCTCGTCCAGGTGCTGTTATCGGACAAGATGGTGCTAACATTAATCGCATTAAAACCGAATTAGCAAAAATGATTAACAATGGAACCTTAAGAGTCGATGTTGTTGAAGTTAAACAACCAGATTTAGATGCTACATTAGTTGCTCAATCTATCGCTAAACAATTAGAAGAAAGAGTAAGCTTTAGAGTCGCACAAAAGAAAGCTATTCAAAGAGTTAGAAAAGCTGGAGCAAAAGGATGCCGTACTCTTGTCAGCGGTCGTTTAGGCGGTGCTGAAATTGCTAGAAGTGAAGGTTATAAAGAAGGAATTATCCCTCTTCATACACTCCGTAGCGATATCGACTTTGCAGTAGCAGAAGCCTTAACAACATATGGTATTATTGGTGTTAAAGTTTGGATCTGCCGTGGTGAAATACGTCCACAACCAAAAAATAAAGAGAATGGAGGAGAATAAATATGTTACAACCAAAAAGAGTAAAATATCGTCGTCCTCATCGTGTATATTATGAAGGAAAATCAAAAGCTGGAAATGAGGTTAGCTTTGGTGAATTCGGTCTTCAAGCTATGGAAGGTGCCTGGATTACCGCTAATCAAATAGAAGCTGCTCGTATTGTCCTATCAAGATATACAAATAGAAGCGGACAAGTTTGGATTAGAATTTTCCCCCACATCGGTAAAACAGTGAAAGCGGCTGGTACTCGTATGGGTTCTGGTAAAGGTAATCCAGAATTATGGGTCGCAGTCGTCAAACAAGGCCGTGTAATGTTTGAAATCGGCGGTGTTAATGAAGCTGATGCACGTGAAGCATTACGTTTAGCGTCATATAAGCTTCCTATCAAATGTAAAGTTATTAAAAAGGAGAGCAAGTAAGTATGAAACTCAATGAAATACGTGAGATGACAACTAGCGAATTAAACAACAAAGTTTATGAGCTCAAACAACAGCTCTTCGAACTTCGTCGTAAAAAAGCCGTTGGTGCATTAGAACACGGAGAACAAGTTACACGCGTTAGAAAAGATATTGCACGTTGTCTAATGGTTCTTCGTGAAAGAGAATTAAATATTAATGTTAAATAAGGAGGATGAATGATATGGAAGAAAGAAATCAACGTATGACCATACAAGGTACAGTCGTTTCAAACAAAAATGACAAGACCATCGTCGTCCTTGTTGAAACACATAAAAAACATCCAAAGTATGGTAAAAGTGTTAAATACCGTAAAAAATACTATGTCCATGATGAAAACAATGAAGCTAAAGTTGGCGATTTTGTAACAATTATGGGCACACGTAAATTAAGTGCTTTGAAAAGATTCCGTTTAGTTTCTATCGACAAACATGCACAAATGTCAGTCAAAGAAGCTGAAGCAGAATTAAAAGAAGAAATTTTAAATGCTGAAGAAGCAATCGAAAACAAGGAGGGCGAATAATTATGATTCAAACCGAAACTAATCTCGTCGTAGCGGATAATTCAGGTGCTCGTAAAGTTCGTGCCTTCCGTTTATACGGCGGTAGCCATCGTAAGACTAGTTCCGTTGGTGATGTCATCTTATGTTCTGTTAAAGATGCCATTCCAAATGGAAAAGTCAAAAAAGGTGATATCGTCAAATGCGTTATCGTTAGAACAAAATATCCAATTCAAAGAAGTGATGGTTCCACGATTAAATTTGATGACAACGCTGTTGTTATCATTAACGAAGACAAAACACCTGTTGGAACACGTGTGTTTGGACCTGTCGCTCGTGAATTAAGAGAAAAAGGCGAAGAAGGATTTATGAAAATTGTCTCTCTCGCCCTTGAAGTATTATAAGGAGGAAAGCGATATGAATATCAAAAAAGGCGATAAAGTTATTGTCATCGCTGGCCGTGACAAGGGTAAAGAAGGGATTGTACAAGTCGTATATCCAAAATTAAATCGTCTCGTTGTTGAAAACATCAACATTAGAAAAAAACATCGTAAACCAACACAAAAAAATCCTGAAGGATCAATTGTTGAAATATTTGCACCAATTAACGCTAGTAATGTCATGCTAGTGGATCCAAAAAGCAAAAAGCCAACACGTGTTGGTCATAAAATGACAAAAGATAATAAAAAAGTTCGAGTCACAAAATTAAGTGGCTCTGAATTAAACTAAGGAGGTTAATATGGCAGAACAAGTTAAAAAACAAGCAAGCACCAAGAAAACTGCAAGCAAAAAAACAGTCAAAGCCGAACCTCAAGCAACTGAAAAAGTTAATTATGTCAATCGTGTAAAAGCTAAATATGATAGTGAAATCAAAAAAGCTTTGATGGAAAAATTTAATTACACCAGTGTTATGCAAGTTCCTGCACTTAAAAAAATAGTTATTAATATCGGTGTTGGAGACGCTTTAACTGATGCAAAAAGATTAGAAGAAGCTGTTAATGAATTAACTCTTATTGCTGGACAACACCCAGTTATTACAAAGGCTAAAAAGTCCATCGCTAATTACAAATTGCGTGCTGGACAAGAAATCGGTTGTAAAGTAACTTTAAGAGGAACAAGAATGTATGAATTCTTCGATAAGTTAGTGTCAATCGCTCTACCACGTGTTCGTGACTTTAGAGGTATTTCTTCCAATGCCTTTGATGGAAGAGGAAATTACACATTAGGTGTTAAAGAACAATTAATTTTCCCAGAAATTGATTATGATAAAGTAAATAAAATTCGTGGGATGGATATCGTAATTGTTACAAGTGCTAAAACTGACGAAGAAGCCTTAGCCTTATTAACAATGCTCGGTATGCCATTTATGAGATAGAAAGGAGTCCAAAATGGCGAAGACAAGTAAAAAAATAAGTTGTGCTAGACCTAAAAAATTTAAGGTTAGAGAATATACACGTTGTGAGCGTTGCGGACGTCCTCACGCTGTCTATTCAAAATTCCATTTATGTCGTATTTGCCTAAGAGAATTAGCGTATAAAGGCGAAATTCCTGGCATGAAAAAATCATCTTGGTAAGAAGGAGGAATGCTTAATTATGATGACTGATCCAATCGCGGATATGCTAACTCGTATTCGTAACGCAAATCAATTACACCATGAAGTAGTTAAAATGCCTTCTAGTAAGATGAAAGCTGAAATTGCTAAAATCTTAAAAGATGAAGGATTCATTAACGACTATTCTATTAAAGGTGAAACAAAAAAAGTGTTAACCATTAACTTAAAATATGCAAGTGATGGTACACGTGTTATATCTGGTTTAAAAAAGATTAGTAAACCTGGTTTACGTGTAAATGTTGGTTGCAATGAAATTCCAACCGTTTTAAAAGGTTTAGGAATTGCAATTATTTCCACATCAAAGGGCATTATGACTGGTGTTCAAGCACGTAGTTTAGGTGTTGGTGGCGAAGTTCTCGCCTATATCTGGTAAGGAGGAATAAATATGTCACGTATTGGTAATAAAGTGATTGATGTCCCAGCCGGTGTCAGTGTAGAAATCAATGGATCTGTTGTAACATGTAAAGGTCCAAAAGGTGAAGCCACCTGTGTATTAAATCATGGTATTAGTGCAAAATTAGAAGAAAACAAAATCCATGTTGTAAGAGAAAATGATACCAAACAAGTAAAACAAAATCACGGTACAAGCCGCGCAAACTTACATAACACTATTGTTGGTGTAAGCGAAGGATATACCAAAGTTTTACAAATGGAAGGTATTGGTTATAAAGCAGTTATGCAAGGGGAAGATATCATCTTAAATGCTGGATATTCCCATCAAGTAACTATCAAACCTAATGTAGGTGTTAAAATTTCTGTTGCGACAGTGAATAACAAACCAGAAATTACTGTTTCTGGTATCGATAAACAAGCCGTTGGACAAACCGCAGCAAGAATTAGAGAAGTACGTCCACCAGAGCCATATCTTGGAAAAGGTATTCGCTATAAGGGTGAACGAATTATTCTAAAAGAAGGTAAACGTGCTGCTGGTGCAGGTAAGAAATAGTAAAGGAGGTTAGAAGATATGATTAAACAAGTTTCAAAAAATGTCGCTCGTATGCGTCGTCATAAACGTGTAAGAAATAAAATTTCTGGCACATCAACTACTCCTCGTTTATGTGTTTATCGTTCAAACAAACATATTCATGCTCAAATAATTGATGATACTAAAGGAGTAACATTAGTTAGTTCATCTTCTTTAACATTAAAATTGAAGAATGGTTCAAATATCGAAGCCGGAAAATTAGTTGGTGAAGATATTGCAAAAAAAGCATTAGAAAAAAATATTAGTAAAGTAGTATTTGATCGTTCTGGTTATATTTATCATGGTCGTGTCAAAGCTCTTGCTGAAGGTGCCCGTGAAGCGGGACTAGTTTTCTAGGAGGTCATTATGGCAGAAGAAAAATTAAACCAAACTGAAGAAACTGTTGCTCAAGAAGCTCCAGCAGCAGAAGCAAAGCCAGAACAAAAACCTGAACAAGGACAACGTCGTGTACGTCGTCAAAATCGTAATGATCGACGTGGGGGACGTTTGGAACGCGATAAAAAAGAATATGAAGAGCGTGTTGTAAGCATTAATCGTGTTTGCAAAACTGTAAAAGGTGGTCGCCGTATGAAATTCTCCGCATTAGTAGTTGTTGGAGATGGCAAAGGCCGTTATGGTTTTGGAACAGGAAAAGCAGGCGAAGTCCCAGATGCAATCAAAAAAGCTTTAGAAGCTGCTAAAAAGAATATGTTTACTATCCATATTACCAAAAATGGTACTTTAACACATGAAATCGTCGGTAAATATGGTGCTTGCAGTGTCTTCTTAAAGAGTGCACCTGAAGGTACTGGTATTATTGCTGGTGGCCCTGTTCGTGCGATATTAGAATTAGCAGGTGTTAGAAACGTGTGCAGTAAAGTTTATGGTTCACGTGCACCTATTAATATCATTCGTGCAACTCACCAAGGTTTACAATCTCTTCACACATATAGTGATGTTGTCACTTTACGTGGAAAAGAATAAAATAATTTGTTAAAATTTTAGTTTAGGAGGTGTAAAAATGAAACTACACGAACTTCAAGCGAGCCAAGGTTCTAGAGATAAACATTTCCGTGTTGGACGTGGTGTTGGTTCTGGTAATGGAAAAACATCTGGACGCGGTCAAAAAGGTCAAAATTCTCGTACTAGCGGTGGAACCAGATTAGGATTCGAAGGTGGACAAATGCCAATTTATCGTCGTTTACCTAAACGTGGATTTAATAATGTTAATCATCACGAATATGCAGTCGTTAACATTGCTTTATTAAATAAATTTGAAGATGGTAGTGTTGTGACACCCGCTTTGCTAGTGGAAAACGGATTAGTCCGTAAAGAATATAATGGTATCAAAGTTTTAGGAAATGGCGAATTGAGCAAAAAATTAACTGTTCAGGCTCATAAATTTTCTAAATCAGCTTTGGACGCTATTGCAAAAGCAGGTGGAAAAGCAGAGGTAATCTAATATGAGGAAAATTCTCTCCATCTTAAAAAACAAGGAGATCATGAACAGGATTTTCTTCACGATTATGATTCTATTTGTTTTTAGAATCGGTGCACAAATTACTGTTCCTGGCGTTACTATTACTGGAGATTTATCAAATTATCTTTCTGATAATAATGCGCTGGCACTTATGAATTTATTAGGTGGTGGCACACTTCAAACATTTTCAATATTTGCATTAGGTGTGTCCCCATATATTACCGCACAAATTATTATTCAATTACTATCCACTGATGTTTTACCCGCATTAGTGGAATTAAAAAGACAAGGTCAATACGGTCGCAAAAAAATTGATATGGCAACTAGATATTTGACCTTATTGCTCGGTGCTGTTCAAGCCTATGGTATTATTCGCACCATGCAAAGCGGTGTTTTTGGTGATTATATTCAATTTACTTTATTGGATAATTTAGGTTCATTAGAGTGGATTGGATATGTCTATATTGTAGTAGTCATGATGGCCGGATCAATGTTAGTGATGTGGTTAGGTGACCAAATTTCTGTCAAAGGTATTGGTAATGGTATTTCTATTATCATTTTTGCAGGAATTGTTTCAAGTTTACCAACTCAATTAGTTACTGCTTTCGATCGTTGGGTCACTGGCGCTTGGGGTACTGGCAACGAATTAGGAGGAATTTTCCAATTCTTGCTTTATGTATTCGTCTACTTACTCATCATTGCCTTTGTTGTCTTTATTGAATTGGCTAAACGTAAAATACCTGTTCAACATGCTGGTAAAAGCGGTGGACAAACCCAGTCTATGGCAAAAGCTAGTTTCTTGCCAATCAAGCTTAATCCTGCTGGTGTTATCCCTGTAATTTTTGCAAGTTCTATCTTAATGGCACCTAGTGTTATCGTTGCTTTTATTGATAGCGATCTTGCTACTGGCTCCTGGCTTAACATTTTCTCTATATCACAAATGTATTTAATGCCAGGCAATTGGTATATGCCTTGGGGTTTATTGATTTATATTGTCTTAATTTTGTTCTTTACATTCTTTTATGCCAATATCACTATCAATCCTCAACAGCTCGCTGAAAACTTTAGGAAAAACGGCAGCTATATTCCTGGTATTCGTCCCGGAAATGAAACCGAACGATATGTTCGTAAAGTTTTAAACCGTGTGACAGTTATCGGCGCGTTAGCGTTAACATTTATTGCTGTTTTACCTCCTGCTTTAACTTTAAGTGGCGTATTTGGCACTGACACATCCTTAGCCTTAGGTGGTACAGGATTAATTATTGTTGTCGGTGTGTGCTTAGAAGTTAATAACCAAATTGATGGTTTATTAGCAGGAAAATCATTTGATGAAGTTGTCGCTGGAGGTGCATTGTTAAATGCTTAAAAATATTATTTTGATGGGTCCTCCTGGAGCAGGAAAAGGTACTCAAGCCAAACGTTTAGTTTCTCAATTTAATCTCATTCATATTTCTACTGGAGATATGTTTAGAGAAGCAATTAAAGAAAATACATCATTAGGTCAAATGGCTGCTAGTTACATCAATAGGGGAGATTTAGTTCCTGATGAAGTAACTATTGGAATTGTTAAGGAAAGATTAGCTAAAAAAGACTGTGAAAATGGCTTCTTATTAGATGGCTTTCCGCGCACAATTGCTCAAGCTGAAGCCTTGAAAAAAATTGGAGAAGAAATCGCACGTCCTATCGATGTTGTTATCAATATCGATTGCGATAAAAACGAATTAGTTAGACGTATATCTGGTCGTCGTGTTTGCAAAAATTGTGGTGCTCCTTATCACATTGACACTATGAAACCAAAAGTAGAAGGTGTTTGTGATATATGTGGCGGACCATTATATCAAAGAAAAGACGATAACAAAGAAGCCTTAGAAGTTCGTTTAGGACACTATATGAATCAAACTAAACCATTGTTAGATTATTATAAACATCTTGGTCTATTAAGAAATTTCGATGGTAGTATTGGTTCAGATATATTATTCGATGAATTATCTAAACTAATCTTAGGTAAGTAAAGTATATGATTATAATCAAAAGTGAACGTGAAATTGAATTAATGGCGAAAGCTGGAAAAATAGTTGCCAGCGTGTTTAAAAACTTAAAAGACGAATTAAAACCTGGTGTAACTACTGCTTATTTAAGCAAATTAGCAGAGAAAATTATTCGCGATCAAGGTGCTTATCCAACTTTTAAAGGTTATGGAGGTTTCCCTGGTGCGATATGCATATCAATTAATGACACTTTGATTCATGGCATTCCAAGTGATGATATCATCTTAAAAGAAGGTGATATTGTCTCCTTGGATGTTGGTGCAACTTATCAAGGATACTGCGCTGACGCATGTCGAACTTACCCTTGTGGTAAAGTTTCAAAACAAGCCAGCGATTTAATGTTGGTAACCGAACAATCATTCTGGTATGGCTTAAAATTTGCAAAGATTGGTAATCATCTTGGTGACATTTCTCATGCGATTCAAGAATATAATGAAAAGCATGGTTATTCGTTACCTAGAGAATATACTGGTCATGGAATTGGTAGTCATTTACATGAAGATCCATCTATTCCAAATTATGGAAGAGCAGGACATGGTCCTATTTTAGAAGAAGGAATGTGTTTAGCTATTGAACCGATGGTTGCTCAAGGTAAACCATACACGAGAGTGTTGCCTGATGAGTGGACAGTTAAAATGAGAGATGGCAAGTTAAGTTCTCATTATGAAAATACCATCGCATTAACAAAAGATGGAATTAAAGTACTAACAACTTACGAAGGAGAAGAAATTAATAATGTCTAAAGCAGATGTCATCGAAGTTCAGGCGATTGTAAAAGAAACACTCCCTAATGCGATGTTTAAAGTCGAATTAGTGGATAATAAAATGGTAATATTGGCCACCGTTTCTGGTAAAATCCGAATGAATTACATTCGCATCCTACCAGGTGATAGAGTTACCGTTGAAATATCGCCTTATGATTTAACACGGGGCCGAATAACATTTAGATTCAAATAAAAGAAAGTCGAGGAATTATTTATGAAAGTAAGACCCTCAGTCAAACCAATCTGTCCAAAATGTCGTGTGATTAGAAGACATGGTAAAGTCATGGTTATTTGTTCTAATCCTAAACATAAGCAAAGACAGGGTTAATTAGGAGGTAAGAATATTTTATGGCACGTATTGTTGGTGTAGATATTCCAAATGATAAACACATTGTTATCGCTTTAACTTATATTTACGGCATTGGTAAAACAACTGCAAAAAAAATCTTAAAAGATGCAGGTGTTGAAGAAACTATTGTTGTAAAAAATTTAAGTGATGAACAATTTAACGCAATTCGTAATGAATTAGCAAAATATAAAGTTGAAGGTGATCTTAGAAGAGAAGTCGCTTTGAACATTAAAACATTACAAGAAATTGGCTGTTATCGTGGCATTCGTCATCGTCGTGGACTTCCTGTACGCGGTCAAAGAACAAAAACTAACGCACGTACAAGAAAAGGTCCAGCAAAGACAATTGCTAATAAGAAAAAGGCCACTCAATAGTTGAAAGGAGGAAAATAAAATGGCTGGTAGTAAAAAAACTTCAAGCAAAATAAGAAAAAAGAAAATTAAACGCTCGTTTACGCATGGCGTTGCTCACATCCATTCCACTTTCAATAATACGATTGTGACAATTTCTGATGAAAAGGGCAATGTTATTTCTTGGTCAAGTGCGGGTGCACTAGGTTATAAAGGTAGTAAAAAATCTACTCCATTTGCTGCACAACAAGCAGCAGAAGCTTGTGGTAAAGTCGCTTTTGATCAAGGCATTAGACAAATAGATGTTGATGTTAAAGGTCCAGGTCCAGGTCGTGATGGTGCTATCCGTTCACTAGAAGTCGCGGGTTTAAAAATCTTATCAATTACAGATTCAACCCCAATTCCACATAATGGTTGCCGTCCACCAAAAAGACCACGTCGTTAATAGGGAGGAAAAAATATGGTTAAATTACCTGATCCATTTGAAAAATTTGAAATTACTCACGCCGATTATGACGGAAACGAAAACTATGGTCGTTTTGTTATCGAACCATTAGGTCGTGGATTTGGTTTAACAGTTGGTAATGCTTTAAGACGTGTTTTGCTTTCTTCTTTACCAGGAGCTAGTATTTACGCTGTTGAAATTGAAGGAGCTAGACATGAATTTTCTGCTTTGCCAGGTGTCGAAGAAGATGCTGCAACTATCATCTTAAATTTAAAAGATTTGATTTTAAAAATTGATAGTTCAATTGAAGATTCTAAACGTTTAACAATTGATGTCGCCGGTCCAAAACAAGTTACTGGTGCTGATATTGTTTGTCCGACTGGTGTCACAATTGTAAATCCAGAAGTAGTTATTGCTAATGTTTGCGATGGTGGCAATTTAAAAATTACTTTATATGTTCGTAATGGACGAGGCTTTGTTACTGATGAAATGAATAAAACACTTCATCACAATATGCCAGTTGGTGTAATTGCTACTGATAGTAATTATTCACCAATCGTCAAAGTATCATATAATGTTGAACCTGCTCGTGTTGGTCATGATTCTAGATTTGATCGTCTTATTTTGGAAGTTCAAACTAATGGTTCTTGTACACCTCAATCTGCTTTAGCACTAGCAGCAAAAATCTTAGTGGATCATTTTAGTAAATATCTTGATTTAGAAAATACAACTAGAGACATTAATATTGAAAAAGAAGAAGTCCATCAAGAAGAAAACAAATATGAAAATGTTATGATTGAAGAATTAGATCTTTCTGTCCGTTCTTATAACTGTTTAAAAAGAGGCGGAATCCAAACTGTCTTAGAATTAACAGATAAGACCGAAGAAGAAATGATGAAATTTAAAAATCTTGGCAAAAAATCATTAAAAGAAATCAAAGAAAAACTCGCTCAATTGGGCTTGTCTTTCAAGAGTTTTGAATAATAATTAAGGAGGAAAAACCATGCCTGCACAAGGAAGAAGAAATGTTCATGGTAAAGCTGGTGTTAGATTTAAAGCTGCTTATACCAAAAGTAAATACAAAAACATGCTCCGCAATAATGTTTCTGAACTAATTGCTCATGAACATATCACTGTCACCAGTGGTGTTGCAAAAGATTTAATTTCTCTCACTGAGAAAATGGTCTCCTTAACAAAAAAAGAAGATCAAGTTCATGCTAAACGTTTGGCTATGCAAACATTAAGAAACATTTATGTTGACGCTGATAAAAAAGTTACAGTGTTAGATAAATTGTTCGATGATATTGGTCCTCGCTTTAAAGATGTTAATGGAGGAAGTGTTGTTACCTACAAGGTCGAAAATAGACGTGGTGATAACGCGAATTGTGTCTTAATTGCTTTTAGCAAATAAGATTTTTAAATTAAATTTATGAAAGAGGTTGCAAAACCTCTTTTTTAATAATTTAAAATTGTTATTATATGATTTTTTGCATATAATAATAACTAGTTATTATTTGGAGGTTTTAAAATGGCCAAATTACAAGGACATGCCCAAGAATTAATTAAAGAAATTGTTAATCGTTATAAAGACGAACCAACGCCTTTAATGATGATATTGGAAGCAATTCAAAACGAATATGGTTATATTCCTTTGGAAGTGCAAGAATTATTAAGTGAATTATTAAATATACCTGTTTCAGAGATTTATGGTGTCGTTACATTTTATTCATTTTTCTCTTTAACTCCAAAAGGTAAATATGTTATCGGTGTTTGTTTAGGCACTGCCTGTTATGTTAAAGGTTCACAAAGAGTGATGGATAAATTTAGTGAACTTTTAAATATTAAACCGGGTCAAACAACAAAAGATGGTTTATTTACTCTCGATGCTTTAAGATGTATTGGAGCTTGTGGAATTGCACCGGCAATTTCTATAAATGGTAAAGTATATCCTAAAGTAGAAGAATCAAAAGTCGCTTCTATTATTCAAGAATATCGCGATTTAGAAACCAAAGGAGCATAGTTATGGCGGATATTATTAAAAATGTTGAACAATTACAAGATAAAATAAAACATTGTACAGAATGCTTAAACAATAAAATTAATGGTAAAGATGGTAAACGCCATATCGTTGTTTGTGGTGGTACAGGATGTTTGTCAAGTGATTCAAAAGAAATTGTTGAAACTTTACAAAAATTAATAGATGAAAATAATTTAAATGATAAAGTGACAGTTAATATGGTTGGTTGCTTTGGATTTTGTAGTCAAGGGCCATTTGTGAAAATCTATCCAGAAGATCGTTTATATCATGCAGTTAAAGTGAGTGATTGTGAAAAAATTATTCAAGAAGATATTTTAAATGGTAATTGTATTGAAGAATTATTATATGAAGATCCTCAAACTCATAAAAAAGTCGAAAAGCAAGATGATATAAACTTTTATAAAAAGCAAATGCGTATTGCTTTGCATGGGTGTTCATTAATCAATCCAGAAGTTTTAGATGAAGCGATGGGATATGATGCTTTTAAAGCGTTAATTAAAGTTTTAACTATGGATCGCCAAGCTGTTATCGATGAAATTTTAGCTAGTGGATTAAGAGGTCGCGGTGGTGGAGGATTCCCAACTGGAAGAAAATGGCAATTTGCCTACGACCAACAAAGCGATGAAAAATATGTTGTTTGTAATGGGGATGAAGGTGACCCAGGTGCGTTTATGGATCGTTCCATTTTAGAAGGCAATCCCGTTAGCGTTATTGAAGGCATGATGATTGCAGGTTATGCAATCGGAGCAAAAAATGGTTATTTTTATGTTCGTGCTGAATATCCAATTGCTGTTAAACGTTTACAAATTGCTATCGATGAAATGCGTGCTTGTGGATTATTAGGCAAAAACATTTTAGGAAGTGATTTTTCTTTTGATTGTCACATTCGTTTAGGAGCTGGTGCTTTTGTTTGTGGTGAGGAAACTGCACTTTTAAATTCAATAGAAGGTAAAAGAGGTATGCCACGTCCACGTCCACCTTTTCCCGCTGTGAAAGGTTTATGGGGCAAACCATCAATTATTAATAATGTTGAAACCTTAGCGGATGTTCCATATATTATCCGTATTGGTGGAAAAGAATTTGCAAAAATAGGTACCGAAAAATCCAAAGGTACAAAGGTTTTTGCTCTTGGTGGAAAAGTTAATAATGTAGGTCTTGTTGAAGTTCCAATGGGCACAACATTAAGAGAATTAATTTTTGATATTGGCGGAGGCATTCCAAATAATAAACATTTCAAAGCTATTCAAACAGGTGGTCCTTCTGGTGGATGTTTAACTGAAAAAGATTTGGATGTCCCAATTGATTATGATTCTTTAATTGCCCGTGGTTCTATGATGGGATCAGGTGGTGCGATTGTTATGGATGAAGACAATTGTATGGTGGATGTTGCAAAATTTTATTTAGAATTTATTTGTGATGAATCGTGTGGTAAATGTTCACCATGCCGTATTGGCACTAAAAGAATGTTAGAAATTTTAACAAAAATAACTAAAGGAAAAGGAACTTTACAAGATTTAGATGATTTATATGATTTAGCTACTACAACTAAAAATAATTCGTTGTGTGGTCTTGGTCAAACCGCTGCTAACCCAGTATTTTCAACAATGGCCAATTTTAAAGACGAATATGTTGCTCACGTCACTGATAAAGTATGTAAAGCCCATGTTTGTAAGGCAATGACATCATATGTTATTGATCCAAATAAATGTAAAAAATGTTCACTTTGCTCTAGAAATTGTCCAGTTAGTGCGATAAGCGGTGAAGTTGGAAAAACTCCCTATGTTATTGATCAAAGTAAATGTATTAAATGTGGAGCTTGTATGTCGAGCTGTCGTTTCGGTGCAATTAGCAAAAGATAGGAGATAGGTAAATGGCAAAAGTAAATATTAAAATTGAAGGTCATCCATATCAAGTTGAATCAGGAATGACTATTTTACAAGCCGCGAAAGCTTGTGGTTATAATATTCCAAGTCTTTGTTCTTTTATGGACGGAAGATGTTCGCTTGCATCATGTCGTGTATGTTTAGTTGAAGTTAAAGGTGCACGTGGTTTAGTTGCTAGTTGTGTTTATCCAGTTAATGAAGGAATGGAAATATCAATATCTAGTCAAAAAGCTGTCGAAGCAAGAAGAAGCAGTGTGGAGTTGTTATTATCTAATCATCATAAAAACTGTTTACAATGTGAAAAAAATGGTAAATGTGAACTTCTAGAAGTATCAAAAATGGTTGGTGCTCGTGAAGGAAAATATATTGGTGATATGACGCCTGCTACTTATGATGAATTAGCTCCAGGTCTAATTCGTGATACTTCCAAATGTATTTTGTGCGGCCGTTGTATTGAAACATGCAAAGCTTTACAAGGAATTGGAATATTAGGTTTCGAAAATAGAGGTTTTAAAACCATTGTTTCTCCAACTCAAAATCGTTCTTTTGCAAAATCTCCATGTATTCAATGCGGACAATGTGTCTTAGTTTGTCCAACTGGCGCATTAATGGAACATAGTGAAATTGATCGAGTTGATTTAGCTATTAAACAAGGCAAATATGTTATTTGTCAAGTTGCTCCTGCGGTTAGAGCGGCAATTGGAGAAGAATTTGATGAAAAAATTGGCACTCCTGTAACAGATAAAATGTTTGCGGCTCTTCATCGTTTAGGATTTTATCGTGTTTTCGATGTTAATTTTGGTGCAGATTTAACAATTATGGAAGAGGCTAACGAATTAATTGAAAGAATTAAACACAATGGAGTTTTGCCTCAACTTACATCATGTTCACCAGGTTGGGTTAATTATTTAGAGTATTATTATCCTGAACTAATTAAATATCTTTCAACTTGTAAATCTCCTCATCAAATGCAAGGAGCGATAATTAAATCATATTATGCAGAAAAAAATGGTATCGATCCCAAAGACATATTTGTTGTTTCAATAATGCCATGTACCGCTAAAAAATATGAAAAAACTCGTCCAGGTCAAGAATCTAAAGATGGTTTAAAAGATGTTGATGCTGTTTTAACTACTCGCGAATTAGCTAAAATGATTAAAAGAAGTGGTATTAATTGGAAAAGATTGCCTGATAATGATAAACCAGATGATGATTTGCTCGGTCAATACAGCGGAGCTGGTGTCATTTTTGGTGTTACTGGAGGTGTTATGGAAGCAGCTTTAAGAACAGCTTATAAAACATTGACAGGAAAAGAGCATCCATTAATCGAGTTTAAAGAAGTACGTGGATTACAAGGTGTTCGTGATGCTTCTATAAATATTGATGGTAAAATTATCAAAGTAGCGATTGCTTCTGGTATGAAAAACGCTAAAATCTTGTTAGAAGAAATTAAGCAAGGAAAATCACCATATGCATTTATTGAGATTATGGGTTGTCCAGGTGGATGTATTAATGGTGGCGGTCAACCATATGTTAAACCGATGTTTTTGCCTAATGAAGATGACGATATTTTGTCAACATATGTAAGCAAAAGAGCAAGTGTTTTATATAGCGAAGATGAAAGACAAACTATTCGTCAATCTCATAATAATCCTGACATTATTCGTTTATATTCTGATTATTTAGATAAACCAGGAAGTGAAAAGGCGGAAGAATTGTTACACACATTTTATAATGATAAACGAGAAAAATATCCAAATTAGTGATAATATTTAAATTCTTTAAAAAAGGGGCTGTTCGAAAACCTAAAAGGTGAATGACAGCTCTTTTTATTATGTAAAAGAGATGAAATCGTAAGAAA
>CALVSI010000012.1 GCA_944358985.1 uncultured Bacilli bacterium
ACAACGTAGTTGTTAGTCATAAAATTAGAAAAAATAAAAAGGCTATTAAGTTTTTAATTTCTTAACAGCCCCTTTTTAACATCTAATTTTCGTTATTTAGTATCAGTCGGTTTTTGCTGTTTAGCCAACAATTCTTTAATTTGTAATAATACTTCTAATTCAGTTGGTTTAACTTCAGCAGGAACAACCACAGGTCTTTCTTCTGGATGCTTTTGATAATATTCTTCTTTTAATTTTGCTTTATATTCTTTTTGTTTGTTCATGATTGATGTAACAACTTTAACAATAATGAATAAAACAACAGCAATAATTAAGAATGAAATAACTGCATTAATAATTGCACCCCAGTTAATAACAGCAGCACTGTTGGACACATAAACCGATCCATAAAGAGTGTATTTTGATAAAATTTCTGTTTTTAATGATTGCACGAGTGTATCTGAAACATCGGCACCATACAAACTTTCTGCATAAGATTGTGCAAGGCTTTGCAAATTACTACTTGCAAATGTTTGACCAATTCCATCCATGCCTTTTTGTAAACCGTTTGCAGCAGGCAAAACAGTAATCAAACCATTTAAGCCACCAGGAACACCCCATGTACATATAGCCATTAAAACATTTGTTAAAGCAGTGACGATTGCAGTAAACGCACCGCCTATGACAACACCAACAGCTAAATTTAAGGCATTGCCACGATTGATGAATTGTTTGAACTCTGTCCAAACTTCTTTAAAAGATCTTTTCATCTTTTTTGTCTTTTCTTTTTCCATTTCTATCTCCCACTTATTGACAAAGACTTAATATATATTGATGGAGTTGATATTCCTCCAGGCAATATTTCCGAATCGTTAGCCAACATTTTAACATCCGCGAACAATTTTAAAATGTTACCGCTTAATGTAATTAAAGAAACAGGCCTTGAAAGTTTTCCATTCTCAATTAAAAAGCCTTCAGCTTGTAAAGAAAAATCTCCGCTGACAGAATTAATCCCTGCATGGGCGCCTTCTAGATTTGTAATATAAATGCCATCTTTAATTGCTTGAAATAATTCATCTAGCGATTTTTTACCCGGTTTAACATAGGTAAAGAAACTACCAGCAGCAATTTTAGAGTTTAAATTTATACCATTGCCAGTAGATTCAACATTGTCTTTTTTAGCGGTTTCTCGATTATACAAATAAGTTTTTAAAACGCCATTTTTAATAATGTCTTTGTTATATGTTGCAACACCTTCATCATCAAACCAGCGAGCATATACAGTCCTTTTTTGTGGCATGTCGGCAATGTTTAATTTACTACTAGCTATTTTTGTATTTAACTTACCTTCAAATAAAGAAGTGTGTTTTTGAACGCTTTCTGCATTTGCCCAATCAAGATATGTTGATAATAATGTGCTGACACAATTTTTGTCTAAAACGGTTTTCATTTTTTTGCTATCACAAGGAGATGCATTTAACTTTCTAATAGCATTATCAACAATTTTTTTAGCAAAATTTTCTATATTAAAATTGTTATAGTTGTTATCAATTATAACTTCAAAATTAGTTTGTTCATCTTCATCTTTTTTAACCACTACACCACCAGAAATGTAAAAATAATTGGACTTTTGCTTTAAATTTAATCCGTGCGAGTTAATTATAAGATATTCATTAGTGGTATCAGAAAACGAAACTCCAACAACATCTTTAATTAATTGACTTTGAGATTCAATAGTTTTTTCTAACAAAAACATATCATCAATTTTTTTCTGTGAAGAGACCGATTCATATGTTTTATTATAGGTGGAAATCTTATGATATTTTTTGCTGCCCTCAAATAATGACGCCACTTCGACTTTTTCAATTGATTTAGCATTAGCGATTAAATCTCTTATTAATTTTAATGTGTTATCTTTATTTAATGCTGTGCATGTTGCGGTTCCAAATTTATCGTTATAAACGCCTCTAATTGTTGTTGTTATATCGGTGTTCACACCATAATTTTCTATTTCGTGGTGATAGATATCAACATTAAAACTTGAAGATTTATTTACTGAAATTTCAACTTCACTAAGACCAGCTTCTAACGCTAGTTTAATAAATTTTTGATAAATATTCATATTATTTTAATTCGCCTCCTCTTCCACCAACGGTAATTGAAGATATTCTTAAAGTCGGTTGACCTACATTGACCCGAATGCTTCCACTTGATGCTCCACACATTCCTTGTCCCAACGCCAAATCGTTACCGACCATATCTATTTTTTGTAATATCTCGTTTCCTTTTCCAATTAATGTTGCACCTTTAACCGGTTCACAAATTTTTCCATCTCTTATGATATAAGCTTCCGAACAAGAAAAATTAAATTCACCGGTGATTGGATTAACGCTTCCACCAGTAAAACCAACAGCGTACAAACCTAATTTTGTTGCTTGTATTATTTCTTGAGGTGTTGATTTTCCATTTTCTATATAGGTGTTTGACATACGAGATGTAGGGGTGTACCTAAATGATTGACGGCGGCACGCACCATTTGCTTTGCTATTCATTCTTCTTCCGTTGAATTCATCAATCATATATTCGGTTAAAATGCCATTTTTTATTAACTGGCGTTTTTCGCCTTTAATTCCTTCGTCATCATAATCTATTGAACCCCAAGCATTAGGAATTGTTGAGTCATCAACAGCACTTACAACATCAGAAGCAATTTTTGTTCCTAATTTATTAGAAAAGCAAGACAAACCTTTACTGACAGAAGAAGCTTCAAGAGGGTGTCCACATGATTCGTGGAATAATACGCCACCCCAACCATTTCCTAAAACAACTGGCATAACACCAGATGGGCATTCTTTGGCTTCTAAATTTTGAATAGCCACTCTCGCTGCATTCAATGCTATTTTTTTAACATCGATTTTTTCTTTGAAATAATTTATATCATCTTGACAACCAGGACCTTCAAAACCATATTCTAATGATTTTCCATCGCTGGCTAAAATCATAAATAGCAATCGACCATATTGTGTGGATGTTTTAATTATTTCACCTTTTGAATTATAAATTACAACATTTCTATGATTGTTAGCAAAGCTACCTTGTCGACGAATTATTCTTGGATCATAATCTTTTGTTGCGTCTAATCCCAAACGTATTAGAGCAATTTTTTCTTCACGAGAAACACTATCATAGTCAATTTTAATTGGGTTAATAGTTTTATATTTTTTGACTTTTAAATCTTTAACAAATACAGTTTGATTATCTTTAAAAGAACTTGATAAATCTTTTGCTAATTTTAAAAGTCCTTTTTTTGATAAATCACAAGTATATCCATATACGCATTGCAATTTTTTTAATAATCTAATTCCAACCCCTTCATTTAATGAATCATGAGATTGTTCAACTACATCATTTTCTATCATTAAAGAATAATTGGAACTATTTTCATAAAAAATTTCTGTAAAATCAGCACCAGTTGACAACGCTAAGTTTAATATTTCAATAGCCAATTTCTTATTTAACATAATTTTTCCCTTTCTAAATGTTTTTTGCAGTGAATATTATACGTTTACTTGAACATTAGTTCAAGTTAAAAAAACAATTATAAAAATATTTGACAATATGAACAACTATTCATATAATTTATGTGAAGAATATGAATGGAGGTTCATATATTTATGAAAAAATTACGCTTGACTGATGAAATTATAACAAATATGTCACAATTGTTGTTTATTGCCGCAGATGAAACTAGATTAAAAATTTTGCTCGCTCTTTTAGCGAATAAAAATATGTGTGTAGGGGATTTGCAAAATGAAATTAATGCATCTCAATCGCTTGTATCTCATCAACTTCAAGTGTTAAAGAAAAATAAACTTGTTGCTTTTAAAAGAACAGGAAATAAAATTTTTTATTCCTTAGATGATAATCACATCCATGAACTAATCAAAGTTGCTTATGATCACGTAAACGAGGAAAGAGAAAATGAAAACGATTAATTATGAAATTGATGGTCTAGATTGCGCTAATTGTGCCAAATCGTTAGAAAGTTATTTAAATAAATGTCAAAAAGAAGGAATTGATTCAGTTAATTTAAACTTTTTAACCAAAACATTAAAAGTTAATTATCAAAATAAAGAATTATCAATTGATGAATTGCTAAAAATAATAAAAAAAGGAACAGACGACCCTGTTAATTTAACTTACAAAAAAGATAATATGGATTATCATGTTAAAGTGTTCGATAAAGAAGTAATAACATTGATTATTCGAATACTTATTTCCGCTTTGATGTTAATTATTGGTTTTGCCGTTTTTAATTTGCTTTCTAAAGAAACATTTGACGTGTTTTGGTGGTGCATGCTTAGTTTTTATATCATTTCATATTTGATTATTTCTTATGATTATTTATTTAAATTTATTAAATCATTCACTCATCCAAAAACTATGATTAACGAAATAACTTTAATGACAATAGCAAGTATAGGTGCCTTTGCCATTCAAGAATTTCCAGAAGCTGTTCTTGTTATGGTTTTGGCTCAAGTAGGGGAAGTTTTTGAACATATTTCTGTTAATAAATCTAGAAATATAATTGTTAACACTATTGATATGAGACCAAAAGTTGTTTCAAAAATAAATAACGGAAAAATTGAAGTGGTGGGTGTTGAAACTTTAAATATCAATGATGAAATTGTTTTAAAAGTAGGAGAAGTATTACCTGTTGATGGGGTGGTTGTAAGCGGAAACGCATTGATTGATACTTCATCTGTTACTGGAGAATTTGAACCTGTTTTGGTCACAAAAAATAATAATGTTATGTCTGGTACTACAATTGTTGATGGCACTATAAATATTAGTGTAAAAAAAGAATTTAAAGATTCTACAACTGCTCAAATTTTAAAAATGGTAATTGATAGTGGAGAGCATAAGTCAAGAGCCGAAAACTTTATATCAAAATTTGCAAAAATTTATACACCAATTGTTTTTGCATTAGCGTTAATTATTGGCGTTTTTGTACCTTTAATTGTTTCGTTAGTTAATGGAAATTGGTCGTGGGATAATACCTGGTACCATTATATTTACATCGGATTAACATTTTTGGTTATATCATGTCCTTGCGCAATTGTTATTTCAGTGCCACTTGCATATTTTATTGGTGTCGCACTTGCTAGCAAGCGGGGCATTATGATTAAAGGAAGTAATTATTTAGATCGACTAAATGATGTTAAAGAATTAGTAACTGATAAAACCGGAACTTTGACGACTGGCAAATTTTCTATTCAAGAAAAAAAATTTGATATTGATGAAAAAACTTTTGATGAATATGTAAGTGTCTTAGAATCACATTCCACACATCCTATCGCAAAAGCAATTGTAAGTGGGTTAAATTACAAAGATAATTATGAAACATTAGATAATTATCATGACTTATCTGGTTATGGTGTTAGCGGTATTTATAAAGGACACGAATTGTTATTTGGAAATTATAAATTGCTTGCAAAACATTCTATAAACTTTGCAAAAATTGAAGATTATCGTAATATTTTATATCTAGTGGTCGATAAAACTTGTGTTGGTTACATCATTGTAGATGACACAATTAAAGAAAATTCAAAAGCACTTATAAATTATTTAAATATACATAAAATTAAAACATTAATGCTTACTGGCGGTAACAATAAAAGTGCTGATGCGATATCTAAAAAATTAGGAATCAATAACTATTATTCTAATCTGCTACCTGAAGATAAAATTAATCATTTAAAAGAAGAACTTAAACAATCCTCATCACACTATGCAGTCGCGTATGTTGGTGATGGGATAAATGACGCCCCCAGTATTATATTAAGTGATGTTGGCATTGCAATGGGTGGTTTAGGAAGCGATGCAAGTGTGACTAACGCTGATGTGGTTTTAATGAATGACGACCCTTTAAAAATTGCAGAAGCTATAAGTATTGCAAAAGCGACTAGAATGCAAGCAATATTTAATATTGTATTTGCATTAGTAGTTAAAATCACAATCATGGTATTATCACTATTGTCTCTTGTACCAATGTGGGTTGCTGTCATTGCAGACACTGGATTATCTTTATTTTTAATATTGTGTTCAATTTTATTATTGAAAAAGAAAATTAAAGTAAAATAATAATGCCCACTAATTGTATAATAGTGCCTACCAAAACGAATAAGTGGAATATGCTATGCATCCACTTTTTCTTTTTTCCTGCTGCATAAAATATAACGCCAATAGTGTAAGCGATACCACCTAATAAAATGTATAACATCGCTGATGTATCAAGCAAAGTTATAGCAGGATAGGCGAAAGCTACTAGCCATCCCATTATTACATATAAAACGACAGTAAAAACTTTAATAAATTTATTGTTAATATTTATTAGATTCAAAACTGAACCAATAATCAAACACACTGCTTCAACAATAATCATAGATAATCCTATTTCTGGATTATTTGGAAAACCTATCGCACATACAGGAGCGTATGTACCCGCTATTAAGACATAGATAGTATTATGATCTAAGATTCTAAACAATCTTTTCCATGGAGAAGATTCATTAATCATGTGATAAATGGTTGATATGCCATATAAAAACATAATTGAAAAACTATATATAATTAAAGAACAAGCTTTTAAAGGGCTATAATCATTAATAATACTTAAAGAAATAAATATTATCATTAATCCAAATCCTAGAATTGCACCTATTAAATGAGTTATCCAATTAAATGTTTCTTCACCTTTACTATACTTTGGAATTGGTTGAGAGATTAATTTAGCTTTTAATTGATTGATAGACATATTCGATTACCTCTTTTCGAAGCAATTTTAAAATAATGTACACAAAAAACTTACCTACTTTTTAATTATTTTTTCGAACTGTTGATTTTAATTTGGTAGATAGAAAAATACATCTCTACTTTTAGTGGAGATACCTTTTATTTTTATTATGTTACCTTACAGGTAACAATCAGTAGAGTTATATTATTTTGATGATTTTTTCTTTATAAAATAATAAACTTATTTATGTTATGAAAGTTTTATTATATTTTGAAAAAGAAGATAAAATTAAAAGATCTGGTATTGGTAGAGCACTTAAACACCAAATCATTGCACTTGAAAGTGCTGGTATTGAATATACACTTTCACAAAAAGACAATTTTGATTTAGCTCATATCAATACTTATTGGCCGGCTTCAAAACGATTATTGAAAAAATTAAAAAAGAGACATGTCCCCATCATAGTTCACGGCCATTCAACAATTGAAGATTTTAAATACTCTTTTGCTTTTTGGAAATTGATGGCGGTTTGGTTTAATCCTAATTTAATGTGGTTTTATAGGAATGCTGATTTTATTATTACCCCAACAAACTATTCTAAAAAATTAATCGATTCGTATAATACTGGTACACAAGTTATACATGTTTCTAATGGTATTGATATTGATGAGTATGTCTATGATAGAGGAAAAGTTGAATCATTTAAAAAATATTTTAACTTAAATGACGATGATAAAGTGGTTATTGGGGTTGGCTTTCCATTTCAAAGAAAAGGAATAATTGATTTTTTTGAAGTAGCAAGAAAACGTCCTGATATTAAATTTATTTGGTTTGGGTATTTGCAAAGAATCTTAACTTCACATATTGTTAAAAAAGCTATCAAAAATAAACCTGATAATGTTATTATGCCTGGCTATATTGATAACAGCATAATCAAGGGAGCGTATCATTTTGCGAAATGTTTATTTTTTCCTTCTTATGAAGAAACCGAAGGCATTGTTGTTTTAGAAGCTCTTGCATCTAATTGCCCTGTTTTGATTAGAGATATTGGTGTATATAGTGATTGGTTAACAGATGGTGTCAATTGTTATAAAGCAAGCGATAATGAAGGATTTATTTCTAAAATAGATAAAATATTAAAGAGCGATAATTCTTCAATCACATCAGCGGGTTATCAAATTGCAAAAGATAAAAATCTTAAAAATATAGGTGAGGAATTAAAAAAAGCTTACGAATTTGTTTATAAAAATTATTCAAAAAAAGATTAAATCGTTGATTTAATAAAATGATTTGTGATATTATCTATAAGCACGACTTACTTTGGTAAATCAAATCCAAGGCGGAAGGAGTTAAAAAAAGATTATGAAAAAAGGTATTCATCCTAACTATCAACATTGCACAGTGACATGTGTATCATGCGGTTCTACTTTTGAAACAGGCTCTGTTTTAAAAGAAATTAGAGTTGATACATGCTCAAATTGTCACCCATTCTATACTGGCAAAAAACGTTTTGTTCAAGCCGAAGGTAAAGTTGATAAGTTCAATAAAAAATACGGTCTTAAAACTAACGAAGACAAATAAGCAGATTAAATTCTGCTTTTTATTTTAAATTTAGTTTTTTATTTTATAATAAAAACTAGTAGTAAGGAGCAACTATATGAAAAAATCATTCTACATCACCACACCAATATATTATCCAAGTGCAA
This sequence comes from uncultured Bacilli bacterium, assembly GCA_944358985.1. GTDB lineage: Bacteria > Bacillota_I > Bacilli_A > RFN20 > CAG-826 > CAJOOD01. The sequence continues at coordinate 8,482 of CALVSI010000012.1, forward strand.
AATTGCATATCGGACATGCTTATTGTACAACTCTATGTGATGTTTTAGCACGTTACCACCGATTAAAAGGTGATGACACATATTTTTTAACTGGTAGTGACGAACATGGAATGAAAATTGAAAAAAACGCAGCTTTAAATAACAAGTCGCCACAAGAATTTGTTGATGAAATTGTTGTAGGTTTTAAAAAATTATGGAAAGCGTTGGATATTTCAAACGATGATTACATACGCACGACTGAAAAAAGACATGTTGAAACAGTGCAAAAGATTTTTTCATATTTTTTAAAAAACAACGACATATATTTAGGTGAATATGAAGGATGGTATTGCAAGGAGTGCGAAGCATTTTGGACTGATATTCAAGTTGGTGAAGAACATTTATGTCCAGATTGTCATCGTCCAGTTAGTAAAGCAAAAGAAGAAGCATATTTTTTTAAAACATCTAAATATCTAGATGATTTATTAAAAATTTATGATTCGAATGAAAAATTTATAACACCAGAATCTCGTAAAAACGAAATGATTAATACTTTTATTAAACCTGGATTAGAAGATTTATGTGTTTCAAGAACATCTTTTAGTTGGGGTATACCAGTAAAAGAAAATCCTAAACATGTTATATATGTATGGCTAGATGCTTTAGTTAATTATATTTCTGCATTAGGATATTTGCAGAAAGACGATACTTTGTTTAAAAAATTCTGGCTAAATGATAATTGTGAAAAAGTTCATGTTTTGGGTGCGGATATAACGAGATTCCACGCGATTTATTGGCCAATGTTTTTAAAAGCCCTGAATTTGCCATTGCCAAACAGAGAATTTGTTCATGGCTTATTGATGACAAAAGATGGCAAGATGTCTAAATCCAAAGGTAACACAATCGATCCATATCCACTTATTGAAGAATATGGTGTGGATGCGGTTAGATATTATTTAGCACGTGAAGTTAATTTTGGTAGTGATGGCCAATTTACGCCAGAACAATTCGTTGAAAGAATTAATATGGATTTAGCAAATAATATTGGAAACTTGTTAAATAGAACTTTGTCGATGATTAATAAATATTATGATGGTGTCATCCCACAATTTATTAGTAATATCAATAATCCTTACGATTCAGATTTAGATCAAACAATTATAAATAGTGTTAAAGAATATGAAGAATGTTTAAATGATTTAAGGGTAACCGATGCTTTAATTGCTGCGACTAAAATTGGTGCACGCGCTAACAAATATATTGATGAAACAACACCATGGGTTTTAGCAAAACAAGAAGATAAAACGCCATTGCAATCAGTAATGACACATTTAGCGTATAGTTTATATGTAAGTGCAGTATTATTATCAATAGTGTTAACAAGAAAAAGTAAAGAAATATTATTGCAATTAGGTTTAGATGGAAATATAAATTATGAAACTATATTAAACCAACATATTTTAGATAATGTCAAGATTAACAAAGGCTTACCACTATTTCCAAGATTGGACGAGACAATAGAAGTAGAAAAAATTAAACAAATGATGAATATTAAGTAAAAAACTTTCGTTTTGCTTGATATTTTATATTTTTGCAAACTTATTGAATAAAATAAAAAGGTGATTCGCATCACCTATTTTATTTAAAATTTTTGAATTTTACCTTTGTTTTTACCTTTGCTAGGTCTAGTCACAACATTAATTCCTTGATTTTCCGCCATCTTCTTAACGTATTCGCTGGCTTCATCTTTTGTCTTAAATAATTTTATGGCTTTATCAGCACCTCGACGTTTGACTTGCCACATGTTGTCGGAACTTCTTTTTTCAAGGACATAAAGGTTTTGTGACTTTTTAGTTTTTTCCTCTTTAACTGGTTCGTTAACCGTTTTAACCTTTTTATCCGCCATAATTTGCCCCCCCTATATATAAATTATCTAATATTTTTGAAAATAAACAAATTAAGAATTTAAAAAATCAACAATTTGTTTCATTGTGTTATCATCTAATTCACATAATTTATGGAAATCAATTGAATTTGCCATTTCATTTTTAGTTTCAATAGATTTAATTTTATTTAATTTTTTTAAATAGCTTGTTAATAAGTTAACGCTTTCAATTGTATATTGCGGGTTATGGTTTTTGTTATTGACCGATAAGAATAAAACATTATTATTTTTAATTTCTTTTTCCATTTTTAAAAAATTATTTTTATACGAAACAATTTTGTCATCTTTTGATTGAATAATTAATGCTTTTACATCTAATCTATTATTTAAATTTGTTATAGCGTTAACTAAAAAATATTGCGGATATTTATCGTATTCTATTTTTAACATTGGTTTTTTTAAAAATGATACAAAAAATGGTACATATTGATTAAATGCACTTTGAACTGATATTAATCCTGATATCATGACTAATTTCTTTATGTCATTATGATTACTTAATACACTAGAGGCACCAAAACCACCCCAAGAATGTCCAACAATATATTTTGTTGTTTTTTCATATTTTTCTAATGAATTTAAATAATTTATGCAATCATCTATATCTGAAACATTTTGCAAAAAACAATTAATTGAATTTCCCTCAGATAAAATAGTGCCTTGATAATCAAAAGAAACAACTTCAAATCCATTTTGACAAAGACAATTAATTTCCATCATATAGGCTTGATGACCTCCGCCCATTCCATGACAAAATATAATTAATTTATCATCATATGTTTTCGTTTTGGCAGGAGAATAAAAATATCCTCTTAAGATATAGTTATTTTTATTTTTAAATTCAAAAGGTTTTGCTTTTAAATTATCAAAGTCTTTATAAGAAAAATATTTTATACCAAATGGTATTTCAAAACGGCGATTAAAGAAACTATCATGAGCTTTTTTAGCAATTTTATTAAACATGTTTACATTCTATTTTTAATAATAATTTATTGCAATAAAAAAAGCGGATTATTCCGCTTTTATTTTGATTATTTGTTATTATAATTTGTCAGCACTTCCTAATACGTCTCTAATTTTGTGTTCGACTAAATTTCTGACGTTGTCTCTTCCATCTCCAACATATTGACGTGGGTCAAAATGTTCCGGATGTTCAATAAAGTGTTTACGGATGCCTGCTGTCATAGCCAAACGTAAATCTGAGTCGATATTGATTTTACAAACCGCCATCGAAGCAGCTTTTCTTAACATTTCTTCTGGAACCCCAATAGCGTCATCAAGCTTACCGCCATTTTCGTTAATAATTTTAACATATTCTTGATTAACTGAACTGGCACCATGCAAAACAATTGGGAAACCAGGAAGACGTTTGCTAACTTCTTCTAAAATATCAAATCTAAGTTGTGGTTTTGTTCCAGGTTTGAATTTATAAGCACCATGACTTGTGCCAATAGCGATTGCTAATGAATCAACACCTGTTCTTCTAACAAATTCTTCAACTTGATTTGGATCTGTATACATTGCTTTATCATGATCAACACTGACATCATCTTCAACACCAGATAAAGTTCCTAATTCTGCTTCGACAGTGACATATGGTTGATGAGCGTGAGCGTATTCAACAACCTTTTTAGTAATAGCGATGTTTTCTTCAAATGATTTGCTAGAAGCATCAATCATAACTGATGTAAAACCACTATCGATACAGTCTTTACAAATTTCAAAATCTGCACCATGGTCTAAATGTAAAACGATTGGTAAATTTGTATCTTCAACAGCAGCTTCTACTAATTTTTTTAAGTAGACAGGTTTTGCATATTTTCTTGCACCTGCACTGACTTGAAGAATAACTGGTGAGTTGCATTTTTTAGCAGCTTCTGTGATTGCTTGAACAATTTCCATATTGTTGCAATTAAAAGCACCGATTGCATAACCGCCTTCATAGGCTTTTTTAAACATTTCTTTTGTGTTAACTAATGGCATTTATATTTACCTCTTCTTTCTTCAATAGATATTTTATCAATTTTTTTCTTTTGTTAAAGAAAAATATTATTTCTATGTAAGTAATTGATATAATCTAATTGTATGTTATCAATTAAATCAATAGTTCATGGCACATGTCTAGATTTATCAAGCGAAGGTAAAGGTATTGTAAAAATAAATAACGACGTGATATTTTGTGATGGTTTATTTATTGGTGAAGAAGCTGATATAGAAATAGAATATATTAGAAGCAAAGTCTATTATGGGAAAATAAAAAAGTTATATAAATTATCAAAAGATAGAATACAACCTTTATGTAAGATATGTACAGCTTGTGGTGGCTGTCAGTTTCAACAATTAGCGTATCCTGCTCAACTAGAATTTAAAAGAAATAGGGTATATCAAGCTTTTAAAAAAATAGCACATCTTGATAATATTATCGTTGATAACACAGTTGGAATGGATAGCCCATATTATTATCGCAATAAAGTTCAAATGCCCCTTGGATTAGATAAAAATAACAAAGTCATTTATGGGATGTATAGAAACAAAACCCATAAACTAATACAAGTCGATAATTGCAATATTGCAAATAATAAAACTGAAAAAATATTTAAAACCATTGCCATTTTAATGGATTCATTTCATATTCTTCCTTATGATGAAGACAAAAGAAGCGGTATAATACGCCATGTTCTTATCAAAACATCCAATTGTTATGATGAAATAATGGTGGTATTTGTAGTTAATGTTGAAAATTTTAAAAGTCAAAGAAACTTCATTAATGAGTTATTAAAACAATGCCCTGAAATTACCACTATTGTGGAAAATATTAATTCAAGAGATACAAATGTTATACTTGGTGAAAAAGAAAAAATATTATACGGAAAAGGATATATTAAAGATGAAATATGCGATTTAAAATTTAAAATATCTGCTTCTAGTTTTTTCCAAGTCAATCCTTTGCAAACAGAAAAACTATATAATATTGCAATAAATAAATTAAATTTAAATAAAGAAGAAACGCTGCTTGATGCGTATTCTGGAGTAGGGACGATTGGCTTAATAGCGAGTAAATATTGCAAAAATGTAATATCTGTTGAACTTAATAAATCCGCACATATAGATGGAATCAAAAACGCAAAAGAAAATAATATAAATAATGTTTATTTTGTTAATAATGATGCAAGTGAATATTTATACAAAGATTCTAATCAAATAGATGCATTGATTATGGATCCTCCTAGAAAAGGTAGTAATGAAAAATTCTTACAAGCAATAATAGATAAAAAAATCAAAAAAATAGTATATATTTCATGCAATCCAGAAACGCTAGCAAGAGATGTTAACTATTTAAAAACATATTATGATATATTATCAATAACACCCGTTGATATGTTTCCGATGACATCACACGTGGAAACAATCGTTGGCTTGATTTTAAAGAACTAAAACTTGTTTATTTTTAATAAAAAACCATATTTTTGAATAAAGACATGACCCATGAATAGCACTTTTACTTAATACATTATTGTATTAAGTAATTATACCAAGAGATAGCCTATATCTAGGGTTGTAAGTGATAACATGTGTTTTATTATCATTTAAGAGCCATATCTTATAAGATAAAATAATAACGGTTAATAATTATGACTTACGAAAAGTACCAAGCCTATTACCAAGAAGCTTTAAAGATTAAGGAAAACCCTGATGTTTTTGCTGCTATTAAGAAACAAACGGAATTATCTGAAGAAGCACAGAAAAAGGCAAAGATTAGATATGAGATAGAAGATAAGTTATATGAGCTTTATCATTCAATTCCTGCCGATGGAATAGATGATGCTTTGTTTGGTGGACAAGATTTGCCTGAACACGAGCGAATGGTTCAAATAATGGAAATGTGGATGAAGAACAACCCTAAGCTCAACATCATTAAAGAAACCATGGTGAAAAGCGGGAAAGACAAAGAAATCGGAGAACTTGAGAGAAAACTACAAGACGCTATTTTTGAATATTTCTTGGCCCTCATTAAATTAGATACTGCTATTAATGAATCTAGGCAGAATCTTTTCTCTAAAGAATACAAAGAAAAAATGAAGGAATATGCGGATAATGGTGTACTTCTTTACTTTTTGGAAACGCCAGATGCTCCTATCCTTTCGAAAGAATTTACAATTGATGACGTTCTAGAGTCGTTTACTTTTGGTGAATGTATATCGCTTAAAACGCTTTTCTATAGATTTGTAGCCGAAGACAATCCTTCGCCATCTATGAGAAGAAAAACTGAAGATATCGTTAGTGCAGTTAATTGCTTGGAAAACAGAGAATATCGCTCTGCAGCAAGAACGGTGTTTGCTCTACTAGAAAGCGAACATAAGAATTGCTCAACAGCAATGGATAATTACTTTACCTTAGATAAGCGAATGAGAAAAGGAGTGCAAAGAGCAGAGAAGATTCAACAGCTTCTTGATGGCCTCAAAGAACAAACTTATTTCTCAGAAGTATGGAATATTGTTAATCCTCTATATAGAGATATATTGAATAGCAAGGCTGAGTCGTTTATTGACAGAAACTCCATCATTCATGGCGATTATTATTCGGATAAATTAGATATTAATGAAAAGGACGTTGTTAAGCTATTATTGCTCTTCATGAATATGAGAATGATTTCTGATCACGTTCAGTTATATTGCGAAATGTTGCGAGTGAGTATTAATTACACCGAGATACACATCGCACAGCAATTGAAAAACAAGAAAGATTAGATTATATTGTTAGCACAACACTCCGTCGTGTGGCAAAGGTCAGATGACCGGAGGTTGCAACAGTGGATTCTAATAAAAGAAGAATCGACAAAGAACTAGGTATATTCCTTCATAATTGCTATGTTAATTCAGGCAAAACTATTGAGGAATTAGCTTGGGCGATTAATGTCGAACCAAGGACTCTTAATTACTATTTCAGTGGTGAGAGGAAGCCTAGCCAAAGAACGTTACTTAAACTTGTAAAAGTTGCTAAAGTTAACATTCAGGATATCCCTTTCTAAGGGGTATTTTCTTTTTTGGAACCATGTGGCTCATTGAGTGCTCTTTTCAAAGAAAATAACATTGAATCAAAGGAGGTACTCAAAATGTCAAAGTATAGAACTATTGAAGTGTGGAATGAGCTATTTGGCAACAAAGAAACAGTTACTGATTATGCTGGAAGAGTTATAAAAAAGTCTGCTTGTGGAAACCCAAACAACTCTTACTATCCAACGATTGATCATATCAGACCGCTTTCAAAAGGCGGGAGCGACGTCATTGATAATCTTATAATTTGCCATCGTGATACCAATGAAGAAAAAGCAGATGACTTCCCTCATTGGAAAGCTAATGGCTATGCTTTTAAAGCAATAAGGGTAAAAGGGTCGAGGGTCGCATATCGTATTGTGGAGGATTAGTTATGGCGGGACCAAAACGGTGCATGAATTCTGATTCCGGTGATTACGAATGGATTGATGAAAGTGGTTATAGTTGGGACCAAGGCGAGTATGTCTACAATTATGATCGTAGCGCATTCGATGACGATGACGACGATGATGATTGGTAATTGAAAATAAAGTAAAAGACCTGCAGAACTGCCTTATTTGGTAGCAAAACAGGTCTTTTTATGTCTTAAACCAAGACAACTTTATAATGTAAATGCTCATCTCTAAACCTTCTTTCTAACGTCACATCTCCTTCTAAAAGTGGTGTGTGTTCAACTAAACTTGCTCTCTTCTCTTTGATGTAGTGGTAGTTGGCTTTTTCATTATTAGGAAGGACGAACACGAGCTCATGTCTATTCACGACAATAATGGCTTGCTGTAAGCTCGGTGAAGATGAAAAAGTTAGCTCCGAAGAGCTTTATCTAAAGTATAGAGATTATGCTTGGCATAGAAATGAATATGTCCGTCCAAGCAATGATTTCAAAGCAGCGATGGAGCTTGCTGGATTTAAAACAACTCATCCTCATAACAAAGTTATTTATCACGGAATTCGTTTGCTCACAGATAAAGAATTAGGTGTTGAAGACGACTTTCTAAGTTAACTAAGGTTAGGCCGGTTTTAGGTTTATAACTACTACTCGCATAAGGAAGATTTTAATAAGGTCTATTCATAAAGGAAGTAGTGGTAGATGAACTAACACACCTAACCTTTTACTTATTTTTGATTTCAGAAAAAGTTATGTAATGACTTTTCCGACCTCTCTAACTTGATGTCTATCCCCCCGGTCTTGAAAATCGACTATCTTTGATAGTACCGTCGGCCCCACCTCAGAAATATGCGGGGCAGTATTTTTCAAAAAATAGGATTTCCTCGAGTGTAAAAAGGGAGGGGCGGTCAATATCTCTGCAACAACATACACGGACATCGGACTGGGATTTCACACGAAAAGATTGCGAAATCAAAAGGGTAATAGGAAGCTTTTACAAAATATATAAATATCTTTTGATAAAAGAAGGTCTTATGCTAAAATCTAATTAACATCCGTTGGGTCGAAAAATTTAAAACAAAAATTCTACCCAACGATTATTGTGAGGTATTAGCTTTGTTAAAATACATTTGCAAAAAATGCGACAACTTAGAATGTGAAACTAGTACGTGTCCTGTATGTAAAGGCAGAACTGATTTAGTTGAATCAACTATTTTTTATTGCAAAAAATGTAATGTTCCTGTTTTCGATAGTGAATGTGAATGTTGTCATTCAAAATGCGAGAGAATAGGTAGTGATATTCGTCCTGTATTTGCTCAAGAAAGATTACTCTTAGAAGTTTTGTTAGGAAAGCCTTTTGAATACGCTGATCACTCTGTCTGGTGCGCTGGTGCCAACAATTATATTGTTGATGGAAAAAGAATTAGAGTTTCTTTTAGCGAATTATCTAAGCAACCTTCAGATGTTGTTATCAAAACACTTAAAGAATATGAGCATCAGAACAAAAAATATGTTGATCATGATTTCGACAACACATTCATTAAGAAATTTTTAGAATGTAACAAATATAGATTAAACCAAATCACAACTGAAGCCATTGATTATATCAAAAACGTTTCTGCTAAGTTTGATGACTCTTCAATGTTTGTTTCGTTCAGTGGTGGAAAAGATTCATCTTGCACAAGTCATTTGGTTATGCGAGCGTTGAATAATCAAAGAATTATTCATATGTATGGTGATACTACTCTTGAATATCCAACCTCTGCTGATCTTATTTCTGAATTCAGAAAAACATATCCGACCACGCCAGTTTTGGTTGCAAAGAATATTGACCAAGACTTTCAAAACTTATGCGAAGTTGTTGGCCCACCAAGTAGAGTAATGAGATGGTGCTGTACGGTTTTCAAAACTGGTGCCATTACAAAGAAAATTGAAGCAACATTTAGAAACAAAACCAGATTGTTGTCTTTCCAAGGGATTAGGAGAGCAGAATCGTTGGCGAGAAGTAAATACGATAGAGATACAGATAGTCCAAAAATATCTAAACAAGTGGTGTCCGCTCCGATTATTGACTGGCTGGATTTTGATGTCTGGTTATACCTTTTAGCTAATAAAGTGCCGTTCAATAACGCTTATAGGCAAGGCTTTAGTCGTGTTGGTTGTTGGTGCTGTCCAAACAATAGTGGATGGTCAGAGTTTTTATCGTCCGTTTATATGAATGAGCAATACAACAATTTTAGAGGAATGCTCTATCGTTTTGCTAAAAATGTTGGTAAAGAAGACTGGAAAGAATATATCGATTCTGGCAATTGGAAAGCAAGACAAGGTGGAAATGGCCTTGAGCACAGCAAAAACGCCATTGTCGAATTTAAACCATGTGCCCTCGATGAAAGTAGTCTTAACTTTGAACTTTCACGTCCAATCACTGAAGATTTATATACATTCTTTAGACCATTTGGGAAAATTGACTTTACTCTCGGAAACAAACGTTTAAACGAAGTTTATGTTCTGGATAGGCATACAAACATGCCAATAATGAAATTATCTGGAAAAATAGGTGCTACTACTTTAAAAGTAACAATGATTACCTTAACTAACACATTCAAAAACATGAAAGTGGTAGGAGAGTTAGTGAGAAATCAAGTAACTAAATATCAGACATGTATTGGGTGTTCTTATTGCTCGGCTGTATGCAAATTTAATGCACTAAAAGTATTTAATTTAGAAAAAGGTCATGTCGGTAGAGAAACAATCTCTTATTCAATTGACCTAAATAAATGTGTTGGCTGCTTAGAATGTGTAAAACACTTTGATGGCGGCTGCTACATGAAAAAAGTATTACGAACAAAGAAAGGAGAATAGAATGTCAGACTTAAAGTTTAAAAGAAATGAAAGTTTCTACATAAGAGACGGATGGTTTCAAAAAGCCATTCATGGTATCCATAATTCTCAAGAAAACATATTCTCTGGCACTAGAGGTGTAGATGAATTAGGCATTGGTTCTAATATGGTAAAAGGCCTCAAATATTGGCTTACTGCTTCTGGTGTTCTGCAAAGAAGTTCAACCAAATCCGAACTAACAGAACTCGGTGAATTGTTACTAAAGTATGATCCATATCTAGAATCAAGTTTTTCATGGTTCTTGATTCACTATAATCTTGTGACCAATTATAATGAAGCTCCAATCTTTAATATGTTTTTTAATTTAAAAATTAAAACAAGATTTGAAAAAGATGATATTTATAACGCTTTAATAGAACAATTAAAAGAGAACGGCGAAGACATAAAAGATTCATATGTTTTTGATGATTTTAATGTCTTTTTAAAGTCATATACTGTTGAAAATAATGAAGGAGACCCAGAAGACAACTATATTTGTCCTCTATCTTCACTTAACCTTTTAGAAAGAAAACAAAAAGATGTTTATTTAATGAAGCATCCTCATTATTCAGAACTTTCTTATTTGGTTGTTTATTATGCTTTATCTCAAAAATACAAAAAGCAATTTAATATTGAGGATGCTTTGATTGAAAACAATTCTCCAGTTTATTTATTTAATTTGGACAAAAACATGTTCCTTCAATACCTTGATGAAATGAGAAAGAACGGTTTAATCACTATTAATAAAACAGCTGGATTAAATACAGTTTACTTAAATAAGAAGATGACTCTCCAAAATCTATTTGAAAGGAGGTTTAAATAATTATGTATAGCAAGCTATATGAGATTAACAAGAACTTCCAATCATCTGTGAATTTGGAATTAGATTTAGATAATGAATCTAAGATTTACGAATATGTTCCTACCAACGATATTTGCGATGTTCTCAAAAAATACATCAAATCCGTATTGGGAAAATCAAAAGACAGAGCAACAACTCTGGTTGGTCCATATGGAAAGGGCAAATCCTTCTTGCTCTTAGTATTGTCATACATCCTTTCAAAAAGCAAAGAAACTAAATGCTGGAATGATTTAGCTGACAAAATCAAAAAGATTGATAACGAATTATATGACTTAATGATGGAATTAAAGAATAAGGACATTTCTTTATTAACTGTCATCATTAATTCTAACTATGAAAATTTAGATCAATCATTCATGCTTGCTTTAAGCGATTCGCTTAGGAAAGATGGAATGGAATCAATTGTTCCAAAGAACGCTTTTAGTGTTGCGCTAGAAACAATATCAGATTGGAAAAAGGATTCTGAACTTTCAAAAGACTTGAAACAAACTTGTGAAAATAAGAGTGGCAGAACTCTTGACGAAATTGAAAGAGGTCTCAAACAATATTCTAAAGAATATTATGATAAATTTTGCGAAGTTTATTATTGTATCCATAAGGGTGTAAAATTTAATCCATTTATTAATGGGGATATCGTTAAAATTTATTCGGATGTCGCATATCAATCTCATTCGTTTGGATACTCAGGAGTATTTGTTATTTTCGATGAATTTTCAAAATTTATTGAGAGCTCAACTTCTGATGTTTATAGAGGGTTAAAGCTCATTCAAGACTTAGCGGAAAAGTGTACTAGAACAGGTAAAACTGACCAGTTACATTTATGCTGTGTTACACACAAAAATCTTTCATTGTACAAAGGCAATAAGAAGGATTCCTTTAAAGCTGTTGAGGGAAGATTTGTTGAAGTAAGATTCAATCGTAGTCTAGAGGAAAATTATCAAATTATATCTGCTGCCATTAATAAGAAAAACGGTGCAGAAAAAGAAGCCAAAAAACAGATTTTAAACAATAGAGAATTTTATGAAAGAGTAAATGAGTTAGGGATTTTTGATAACGGCGATACTTTGTATCAAGAATTGTTTCCACTTAATCCGTTCACGTCTTATGCGTTAATCCAACTTTCTGAGCTTGTAGCTCAAAATGAAAGAACCCTTTACACGTTCTTATCAGATACAGATGTTAACTCTTTTAATTTCTTTATACACAATAGCGATAGTGGTCTATTTAATGTTGATAAAATCTACGACTATTTCTCTGAACTCATGCAAAAAGAAGAGGCTAACTTCATTAGAAATCTCTGGTATAGAGCAGAATCAATTTCATCTAAGTTAGATGGTTCGCTAGAAAAAAGAGTGATTAAAGCTTTGGCAGTCATTCTCATGATCAATGATTATGACAAGTTACCTCCAAAAGAAGAGGTTGTTTCGCTTTGTCTAAATGAATCATTGGGAAAAGTGGTGGAAGTGATTAATAAGTTAATTGAAGCACACCATCTCAGAAAGAATATTTTGAATAATTTGCTTTCGTTCGCTTTATCAAATACAAAACATATCGATGACAAAATTGCTGTTTTGTCTAAGACAAAATTCAAATCTTTTGATGAGGCTGATGTGTCAAACAAACTAAATGAAAAGCAATATCTTATTCCAAGAAAACACAACGAAGAAAGAAAGATAACTAGATTCTTTAAGGCAATCTACGTTACTGAAAAAGAATTTACTAGTCTCACCAACTTTGACATCTTTTTTGAAAAGAATTATTGCGACGGCGTCGTTTTAAATCTCTTAAGACACAGTATGCCTGAAAATCAAATTCAGGAAAAGACGAACGCTGTTAAAAATGAAAGAGTAGTGGTCTGCTATCCCAAATCAAAAATAGACCCAGTTCTTAGAGAAGAATTGTTAAGATACGTTTGTTTGAGGGATATTAAATCTGAATCTGCTCTAGATGATATTTCTAGAGAAGAGATTAATCTCTTAATGGAGGAAACTTCAGAAGATATTAGAGTTTTGTTCAACAAATACTTTGAACAAGAAGTTGTGTTCTTTAATGCGTTATATACTGAAGGAACGCTATCAGCTCTTCTGTCCACAATTCTTGATAATTATTTCTCTAAAAAACTTATTTTCAATAATGAATTGGTTAACAAAAGAGTTCTATCGAAGCAATATCAAAAAGCTGTCAATAATGTCATTGATATCACGTTAAACGGAGGGGAAGATAGTTTTAATCCAACGAGTCCTGAAGCCTCGGTTAAAAGATCTATCCTAGAAAAAAACAAAGATAATCCAGAATATAGGGAAGTCATCGAAAGCATTAAAGGCAGAATTTTAGGCTTGGAAGGCGGAAGAGAAAACTTCTTAAAAATGTTCGGTTATTTGGAACAAGCGCCTTATGGTATAAGAGCGGGTGTTTTACCTATATTAATAGCTAAGTCTATTTCTGAATTAAGCAATGATAAAAACAACATTCTCATTTATTATGATAAAAAAGAAATATTGTTGGGTGCAGATAATTTGGTAAAAGCTGTTGGGAAGGATACTTATTATCTGTCCTCTTCTAAGGGCTCAACAGAGCAAAAAAGTTATCTCGATGGAATGCTCAAATTATTTAAAGTTTCATCTACTAATTCAAGTAGAGTTGATACCGTTAATTTAGCAAATTCCATTAGGAAGTTCTTCATGGGACAACCGAGTGTAGTCAGAGCATGTAAAACAATTGACTTCCTTATGCTTGGTAAACCAATTGTAGAAATTAAAAACTTATTTTTAGAGATAAGCATTAATCCACATGAGGCCATCTTCTCTAAACCATTAAAAATATTAGAAACTAAAAGTTACAACAAAGTTATTGGTTTTTTCAAAGACATCCCAGAGACAATTGATAATGCAGTTAAACAGTACAAAGCTAATTTAATTAATGCTGTAAAAGAAACTTTTGGAATCGAAAAACAATCTAGCCTAAAAACTTGGTTAACTAGATTCATTGGTAGCTTTGCTCAGGAAAGCGAAAAACTTATTTTGAGCGACGAGGACAAGGTGGTGGAAGATGCTATTAAAAACAGGGCTAATTATGATGATTGTCAAACAATCAATGAATTGGCTAAGGCTTGCATCGGAAGTCAAATCGAAGACTGGGAAAAAGACAACAGTGAACAATTTATAAATAGACTCATTAAGTTTAGACAGAATGTTGCTGGAGCAGATAAGTTGGATTTGAGCGCAAAAGGCATTAACAAGATGCTCAAGGAAGATGATTTGCAACTTGATGGTATTGCCGTTCTGTTAAGTAATAATGTTGAAAGTGCAATTGAAGAATTTTCTGATAGTGTTTCAAATGCAGATAAAGTTAAGATTCTTACAAAGATTCTTAAAAAGTATCTATAGAGGTGGCTTTTATGATTTATTTAGACAATGCAGCCACAACATATCCAAAGCCAAAAGAAGTGTACGATGCACTAGATTTTGCTCAGCGAAATTTATCATTCAATGCAGGTAGAGGGACTTATAAAAAATCTCAAGAGTGCCTGCAAGTTTTGGATGACTTAAGAAAAGAAATTGCATCTATTTGCAGAGCTGATTATAGAGATGTTGCACTTCTTTCTTCGGCCACAGAAGCACTCAATATAATTATCAACGGTATTGATTGGAAGGATGGGATGAATGTTTATGTCACCCCATTTGAACATAATGCAATTATTAGACCTCTCTACAATATTAAAAAGACCGTGAATTTAAATATTCACATATTGCCATTTGATAAGGAAACATGGGAACCAGAATTATCTAAAATTGAGAACATGTTTGCCTTGGACAATCCAGATGTTGTCTTTTCATCTCAAATAAGTAATGTGACTGGTCTACTTATTGATTATTCTGCTGTTTTTGAGTTAGCAAAGAAACACAACTCCGTTACTGTGCTTGACGCCGCTCAAGGGTATGGAATAGTTGAATTAAGTACAAAAAACGTCGACTTCATAGTTTTTGCTGGTCACAAATCACTTTATGGTCCGTTTGGAGTCGGTGGCTTTATTAATTTAAACGATTCAAAACTTAAAATTGCTAAGAGTGGTGGAACTGGTTCAGATACATTAAATCATGACATGCCCGATTTTAAACATGAGAGATATGAATCTGGATCGCCTAATGTTCCCGCCGTTTATGGGACTCTAGAAGGAATAAAATGGCTTAAAAACAATAATGTTAAAGAACATGAAATTAAATTGACTAAATATTTGATTGATTCATTAGAATCATTAGAAAAAGTTGGCGTTTATGCACCGGTTGATAAGAGCAAAATGTTCGGCATCGTCTCTATATCTGTGGATGGATATTCTGCAGATGAAATTGGACACATTTTGGCTGACGAATTCGATATATGTATTAGAACAGGATATCATTGTGCCCCATTAATACACGAATTTATCAATTCGACAATTAATGGAGGAACTGCTAGAATTAGTATTAGTGGTTTTAGCACAAAAGAGGACATAGACTCCTTAATTGATGCGCTAAGTACGTTTTAGTAGATACGGTTTAAGGGAACGGAGAGCAATAAATGGCACTTACTGATGTCAATATACTTCCTGAATATCATACAGTTGAGGACAATGTCATTGAGGATTTTTATATTCCTTGTTTGGCTAACTCTGTTTCTTACAATCGTATTACAGGATTTTTTGCAGGAATTACGTTTCAAATGCTTGCAAAAGGACTTTCAAAGTTGATTACCAATGGTGGCCAAATGAGGATGATTATTTCTACTCGCCTATCTCAACAAGATGAAGAAGCTATTAGACAAGGTTATACCGAACGAGAGGTTGTTGAGAAAAATTTTTTAGAAAGATTTAAAGATCCGACTGACGAGTTTGAAAAAGGATATTTATCCCTTTTAACATATTTGATTTCTCACTGCATTCTCGATATTAGAGTCGTTTCAATTGGCAGTGCAATTACCACAGCTATGGAACATGAGAAACTAGGTATTTTCTTTGATGAAGTTGGTAACATGGTCGCTTTTTCTGGTTCAGGAAATGAAACCCCGTCTGGTTTGATTCATAACTCTGAAGATTTTGATGTCTATTGTTCTTGGAAGGGAATGGATCCTTATGGTAGGTGTTTCAATAAGGCTTCGTATTTCAATAAACTTTGGAATGGTAAATTTCCTAATGCGCATACAATGACATTCCCTGAAGCTGTAAAAGAAAAAATATTCCAATACCAGAATTATTTATCTAAAGAAGAGCTTGAACAACTTGATAACAAATATGTTGAAAATGTGAAATTAAAACGGGCCACCAGTAATGCGCAAAAATTACCAAGCCTTGGAACAATAAAATTGCATAAATACCAATCTGATGCTATTTCAGAATTGCGAAATAATAATTATCGTGGATATTTTGACATGGCAACTGGAACAGGAAAAACTTTTACTGCTTTGGGTGGATTGACTGACCTAGTAAATAATCCAGACATTAAAACAAAGTCGTTTTTTGTTCTAATTGTTGTTCCGTATACGCATCTAGCAACTCAGTGGGCTGATGATTGTAAAAAGTTCGGAATAAGCCCTCTATTAGCATTTGGGCAATCTAGAAAATGGAGAAATTCATTTGAGGAAAAAGCTATTTCTGTCAAATTAGCACAATCAAAATTAGAGTGCGTTATTATAACAACGGCCAGTTTATTGCATCAGTTTGTTTTAGACACTCTAAGAGATCCGAAAGTAGCAAGAAGAACAGTTTTTATCGCTGATGAAGCCCACAATCTGGGAGCAGGAAAAATTAAAACTGTTCTTAATATAGATTTCAAATACAGATTGGGTTTATCAGCAACAATGGATAGACATCATGACGAATCCGGAACAGATAAGTTATATGAATTTTTTGATAAATGTTGTATTCACTATGATTTAGGAAGAGCTATTGCAGAAGGATATTTGTCACATTACAGATACTATCCTGTATTAGTGTATTTGGATGATGATGAATTAGACCAATACGTCAAACTTAGCAAAGAAATTGCGAAAAGAAGCGTTTATGAGGACCCAGATGAGTCTGAAGATTTAAAGAGATTGTTATTGAAAAGAGCGTTGCTTGTTGCAGGATGCAGAATGAAACTAGACGTTCTCCGTGATGTGATAAAACCGTTTAAAAACACATACTATAATTTGATCTATTGCGGTGCTGTTTCATACGTAGATGCCACTGATCCAACTGAAGACTCTCAACTTAAAAGCGTTATGTCTATGTTGAGAAATGATTTAAAAATGAGAATTGAACGTTTTACTGCTCTAGAAGACATGACAACAAGAGATACAATTAAGGACCATTTTCAAACAAAACTTATTAATGGGATCGCTGCTATAAAATGTCTTGATGAAGGAGTTAATATTCCTTGTATTCAAAGAGCCTTTATCTTAGCGAGCAGTACCAATCCTAAAGAGTATGTTCAAAGAAGAGGTAGAGTATTAAGACTGTTCAATCCAGTTGAAAAACCATATGCTGAGATTTTCGATTTTATTACATTGACAAGACCTTTAGATGAATTAGGAAAAATAGATCAGGACTATGCAAGGTTTGAATCTTCACTCGCCAAGCGCGAACTTGCGAGAGTAGAAGAATTTAGCAGATTATCAGACAATTCTGCGGAAAGTTATAAAATTATATCTGACATTAAGTCAGCTTATCACCTAGATGATTTTGATTTGGAGGACAATGATAATGAATGAATTGGATCAAGACAAAGTTCTAGCCATCTATGATGAATCTAGAAAAATTGTTAGCAAGGGTTTACGGTCAGGACAAACTAAAAGCGAAATCGCTAACGAAATTTATAAGAAAATTAAGGAGATTGTAGATAATGAAGATTAATTCTATTGAGCTCCAAAATTTTAGACAGTTTGTTAATGAGCGTATTGAGTTTAATAGTGACTCAGATAAAAAAGTATCTGTTATATATGGCAGAAACTACATTGGTAAAACAACACTAATTAAAGCCCTTCTTTGGTGTTTGTATCGAGATGACGATTCTTTTAAAGCTGACCCAATCCACGTAAATAAAGAAATGCAGGATTCATGTTATACAGTTGGACAACAAGTAACATCAAGTGTAACCGTAGATTTGGAACATAATGGTTTTGGTTATACAATTCGCACATATCAAACATTCCAATCTACTCGTGTTGATGGTGTCATCAAATTTGTTCCTATTTTAAAAGAACCAACTCGTCAAATATACAAAATCGACAAAGTTGGAAACCCCATCCCAATTCCAAATAATCTTGTTGATAGAGAAATTGAATCAATTTTACCTTCAAATTTAAGGAACTATTTCTTCTATGATGGTGAAAATAACAAGATTGACTCAGTTGCTAATAAATTGAGTTTGCGTGATGCTGTTCGTAACATCATGAATCTTAATGTGAGGGAAGAATTAATCAAACTTTTCTCTCCTACCTCTTCTAGCGGAGTAAAATCAAGATTTTCTAGCCAAATTCAAAGTGCTGACAGAGAAAGAAATGATGAACTCCAAGAAGAAATTGATAGATTGAGTAACGAAGTCGATAACGACGAAAAGAACAACGAACAAGCCAAAAAAGATATTGATGAATTAAGGCGTAAGGCTGAGGAATTGGAAGCTAGAATCGAAGCTAATTCCCAAGCTGAAGAGCTTCAAAGGAAACTTAAAACTGGAAGAAATACCTTAAGGGAGCTTAGAGAAACAAGGGACAACCTTTTCGCAAGATTATGTAAAAATCTTGATTCCAATGGCGGTGAGAATCCAGGTCTTGCTGGATTATACATTGCTATGACTCTCAAAGATAGTGATCTCGCAAATCAATTCAGCAATATTCAACTTACCAAACGATCATATAGCCATCAATCGGAGTCATCAATCGATGAAATTATCGAAAAAGGACTTTGTATCTGTGGACAGCCAATAAAAGAAGGCGATGAACATTATAAACATCTTATCGAGATGAAAGAGTTTGTCTGGCCAAGTGATTATAGTGCGTTGTTAAAAACATTCTTAAAAACCTATAACGTTAAATACGAATCTGCTGATGCAGCAGGAAAAGAAATTCATAAAATTGCTTCAGCTTTAAAAAAGACAATTCAAGATATAGAACAACAAATTGAAGAAAACGTATCGCTAGAAAAGAAATTAGGTGGCTTCACTGGAGATGTTGGAAGTTGGAGAAGAGAAGCATCAGATTTATTTAGACAGGCCGACGAAAAAGAAGTTGCTGTCAATTATAGTGAGCAGAATATTATCCCGAATAGAAAAGCGAGAATCCAAAAGCTTATTAACGAGCAAAACAAACTTGCTGATGCCAGTGACAAGAATAAAAAAATCCGCGAATACTGTGCTTATGTTGATGCTGTATTTGAATTGGCCTCAAAACGTCTGGAAGATAAGAAAAACGGAATTGTTGATGCTTTAGAAAAACAGGCAAACGAAGTGTTCCACGGCATTTTAGATAAGAAGGAAAAAGACCTTTATCTCGATCCAACAACATTCAATGTTGAAATCAGACACAACGGTCAAAAAATAACAAATTCTACCGCTGAGGGAATTGCTAAAAACTTAGGCTTCGTAGCAGGATTAATTTATCTGGCTAAGAATAAAAATTTAATCGGAAGTGGTGATGGTGATGATGATTTACCTGATAATTATCCACTATTTATTGATGCGCCATTCTCTGACTTAGATGAACAAAACGTCAGAAACGCAGCTAAGATTTTGCCTGAATATTGTAGTCAACTAGTTATTACTTTACTCGATAAGGACTATAACATTGCAAAAGATCCTTTGAGCGTTTATTTAGATAAGACTTATCATTTATCAACAAATGAAAGTACGACAACTTCTAATTTTAAGGAGGAAAAATAATGAATATCTTTAGTGGCGATAAAAGCATTTATGGTAGATATGCTGCCATAATTAAAAAATACTCCAGAAGTAGTGATACTGATGCTGATGAATGGAAATTGTCCAATGGTGAGGATGCTGCTAAACCAGCTAAAATCTTTGCAACATATGTAGATTGCCTTTATGCTGGAGCAGCTATTGGTCTAGCAAAAGGCCTCAAGATAAAAGATGCATCTTCATCAAACGATAAAAAAATGAGAGCAAACATCCTTGCAGCAGCATGGAAAAATAGACAAGTTGATTTCATGTATCTTTATAGATTGATGATATTAACTGACAAAGAATTGAATCTTTCTAAAGATGAAAGAGTTAAAAAGGCGTGTACCGATATACCAGAAAGCCAAGAAGAATTTGAGTTTAATTATTTCTTACAATTTGCCTATGGTGGTTTGGTTGAGCTCGATAAAATGCTTGGCGATATTAGTGATTTTACCGGTTTATCTAATTACGCTTCGTCTGTTTTTTCTGATTTGCAGGATGACGAAGAAGAGTAAAAAATGCCAGAACTATCAAAATTTGAAAAAAGTGTTTATATAGCTATTGATGAACTGACCAGTATAAGTCCTGATGGTGAATTAACTTATACAAAGATTTTAACTTGCTATTTGAATGGTTCCGCAAATAAAGAGATACCTTGGGCAGCAATACAAAAATCAAAAGTTTACGGAAAGTTTCCAAAATCAAATCTTTTAGGTGTCATGATGGCGTGCAACAAGTTGGTTGAAGCTGGACTGTTGAAAAAGATAAAAGTAGGAAGCAACTATAAGTATTTCAAGACATCAAAAAGATTAGAACAAGATTCTCAGCCAAAAGCATTTTCCGAAAGAATAAGTAAATATAAAAACTATTTATTGCAAAACTTTATTTCTTTTATTACTGAATATTGCCCTTCGATAAAAGCGGTAGAGCATGAGAATTATTATGGCTTTATAAATAAGAACCCAATCCACTTTAATGAATATAATTGGTTTTGGCTTACAGACGAATCTAAAGAACCAAATTCTCTTAAATTGTTTATTAGATATCGACCAAACATGAAAAGCATCGCCTCAACTCTTAATCTATCACAATTATCTTTTGATGAAGTTGTTGATGAGCTGATAGATATCCTTGACAATGAAAAAGCAAAATACAAATTAAAGTTCAATAGAAGTATTTCTTATCCTCAATTGCAAGGACCTGTTTCTAAGCCAAAAGTTTCAACAAAAATTGAAGAGAGTGAATACATTGATATTTCATTTTTTACAAACGATGGCGAATATGATTTGTTTGTGAATGACGGTGGAGATGCTTCTGTGAATGCATCGCTATCTGTTAGTGAATCATCTCCTTATAAATATGGTGGGGACACAGTCTTTTCTCCTAAAGAACTCCAAAAAATTGCACAAGGAAAACATAATTTTGATTTTTCATTTTTGAAATGGAAAGTTGTTGCATGGACCATTTCTAGAGATGATCCTTCTTTTATTCAAAATGTATTACTTGTCAATAAAAAAACCAAGGATTCATGTGTTTTTGTATCTATACCAAAAAGGAAAGTATTGTGCGTCACTACTAAGGAGTTTTATATAGACGTTAAAGAAAAAGAACGCAATTCTGCAGAGTTAATTAAAGAAATTTTCGAAAGATTAAAATAATATGTTATTGTACCCCAACCCTTTTTAAACAAACCAGTGGTAACCAGCAAGACACCCATGGTACCGCGATAGCCTCTACGGCCCCTCATATATGCGCACACACGAGCACCTGAGCGTGTCAAGGCACGTGGAAACAGTGGTTGGATTGTATCTCAAGAAGTAAAAACCATTCATTTTGTAATTGTTCAGACCAACTTATCTTGAATTGCACAAATCAATTTATAAAAAAATAGAATCGTTGTCTTAGACGACAGCTTTTCTTTTTATGCCCCTGCATATAGTTTTCGCCCTTCACCATATTTTCATTGCCCACACACCTACACAAAAAATAAAAAATATATATCTTATAGATATATATTTAATTTCTTAGTTTTGATAGATGTGTAAGATGAAGATATTAGAATTTGAATATTGATTATAAATTGAATCTAATTCATCTTCAGATACGATCATGTAAATTACTTTTATTGAAGATAAATTACTAATTTAAACCACATGCGTGGACCTCCTTTAGATAAAAGTTGTTGTACTATACAGTACGCTCAGACCTATTTTTCACATGCCAAAACTTTTATATACCGCGTATATAACTTTTTTCAAAAACTTTTCGCCGTCGCTGTTGAAAGCTGCTGCAGCAAGCTTAAGACGACCGCTGTCAGACGAAAACTACCACGTTAAGCAAATGTGTGCCGACTCTCAACACTGCTCCCCACAGGCCACGTTTTCAAACTGCTCAAAATCGCTGAATTAGTCCGCTTACAAATTCTTCAAAATACGACATAATATTAATGAAGCAACTTGTGCAAAACAGAATGAATGGCTTTAGATAACGACAACTAGAGTATAGCTTGAAGACCATTCACATATGTGAATAAAATATCACAAATTCATAAGTTCTCTGAAATTTTGGCAAAATCAGTCACAACCTAGACATTGGAAAAACAACCTAAAAGAGGGCAAATAATGGAATGGATATGGATTGCAATACCTATCGCAGTAATTATCGTAATTATAACTATCACTATCGCATCATCTATTAATCATGATAAAGGTGACTATAAAGATGGTGGCGGAACTCAAATAGGCGGTTCGGAAAGAATACCATTTTTTACTCCTGCCAACGATAGAGCGGGTATGTGGGGTGAAAAGGTCGTTAACTACCATCTAAGGCCTTTATTAAGAAAAGATGAATATTTATTAGCAAACCTCCTACTTCCTCTCAAGAATGGACATAAGACAGAAATCGACTGTGTTTTAATTACAAGAAAAGGAATCTTCTGCATTGAAACCAAGAACTGGGTTGGTCATATAAGCGGAAGCGATGATGATGAATATTGGCTTCAGGAATATGATGACCCATGTATGTCTGATAGAAGACATAAGAACCCTGTAAAGCAAAATGAAGGACATTGCGCTGTGTTAGAAAGATTGCTTAACAATAAGTTTGATGTAGATGGTGCTGTAATATTTGCTGACCTAGAAGATGGTTGGGGAATTAGATCTGACTATGCATATACGGTTAACGAGTTTAAAAGATGGTATAGGTCTTTAGATGATTTCTACATCTCGGACGACGAGCTAAAACAGATATCTCAACTCTTAAACAAATATGTTGCGACCCCGGAACAGCTAAGGCAGCATCGCGATGACGTCAAAAGAAGATTCAACAACTAGAAAAGTAGATCCATTTAATGAAGTGAACCCCAAATCGGACACTTCAAATAAAAAAGGGCTAAAAACAGGAATCAATTAAGGTTCATGTTTTTTAGTCTTATTGAGCTGAAAATATTATAGTTAACGAGACTTTTATTAAAAAATTAAAAAATAGTCCCATTAAACTGCCATTTATGGTCATATTTATATGCAGGAGGATATAATTTGTAATTGTCAATTAGAAATTGCGGTTTTTCAGCGGTCGAAAATGTAGGTATCTAACGACTTCCTACATCAC
>CALVSI010000013.1 GCA_944358985.1 uncultured Bacilli bacterium
ATATGGGTTCCTCCTTTCATAATTTCACTTTTCGCTAAAGCTACGTTATTTTGGAGGTAATTGAATGAGCGAAACCCGGTGATCAATCGGGTCAATCAATTCCCTCTGAGACCATTAAAACATGACCCTTTTTTAAAGTAATCAAACTTCACTTGTCAGGACTTGTCAGAGAGTTGTCAGAGGCAAAATAATAAAAAAACTCCAAAAACCTGGAGTTAAATTACGAAATATTGTATGTGATTATTTTTGGTGTTATAATTCAAACTATAGAAAGAATTAAAAAGAAAAATTTCGATAATGGAGGACTAGCTATGACCTTTTCCTACAATAAATTATGGAAGCTGCTCATCGATAAGAAGATGTTAAAAAAGGATCTGATTGAGAAAGCTAGCATTAGCCCTACCACTGTAGCCGCTATGTCGAAAGGAAAGCCCGTCAGCCTAGAAACATTGGGAAAGATATGCGAATTACTAGAATGTAATATCGGAGATATTGTCGAAGTGGTTATTGATGAAAAAAGTAAAGGGGTGTTATCTTGAAACGACTTTGTTTAGGTACGTTTTTAACAATATTGAAGAATTTGCGAAAGCCAAATACTAAGCAAGTTACTTTAATGTCGATGATCCTTAAATCGGTAAAATATGATGAGAAATTTATTAAGGATGATTACCAAGGGGCTTTTATCTCAGGAAGAATTAACTTAACAAACTATGATGAGATAATTTCTTGTGATAAAAGTAAACTTATTGTCTATTTTAAGAATAATGTGGATGAGTACTTCAGTGTAGATAATCAAAAACTCATAATTGTTGCTATTCGTGAAGTATTAAAAGAGGATGATTCAATAGGAATGTTGGATCAGATAGGCTTTGAAGATGAAGGATATACAAAGCAAGATATCTTATATTCACAAATCTTTCCCTTTCCTGCGTTTATAGCAAATGTTTATTACTTCTGCGTTGTAAATCGTCAAAACAACATATATCAAAAGGAAATCAAGGAAATCACTCGCGATTATATTGAAACCTTAAGACCTTTAATCGACGATATTCAGCTTGAAACTAAGACGGTGCACGTTCATTCGAAAGTTCAATCTACTTTAGAAACAAAGGATTTTGATGAGGTATTTACCGAAGTAAAAACACAGCCTATCTCTATTCCCAACAATAACCATTTGAAATTTTATTGTCTGAACGTTTCTTCATCTAGGATAGATTATTCAAAATTAAAAAGCTTTATAGGCAAAAACATCGGCAGATACATTTATTCGCGAGCCTACAGAAATAAATACACGTTAAGATCTGATTTGGGGGATCTTACTCTTTCTGCTCTTAGAGCTTACAAGAAACGAGTCAAAGATGAACCGACAACAAACCATTTTAACGAAATAATGCTCTACTCCTTCTTGGAGTGTGTTTTAGGCGCTCCGAAGATCTTTTCTAAAATGGAGCTCCAAGATAAAAGCGGGACTTACGAAAGTAAGACTTCGGGAATCCACATACTTACGATGAAGAAAAACAACCTTCCTTTCAATCAGCTTGTTCTTGGGGCAACTGACACTATTAATACTTTAAAAGACGCAGTAGATAAGGCATTCGGCCAAATTGAACATATAAACGAATCTATTACTGATGAGTTGAAATTCATTGACGATACTATTCTGAACGAGGAATTCGACCAAGAGACAAACAAGTCCCTTGAGGAAATCATTCTGCCTTGCAAAGACAGCGGTCTAAGTAAACCCGAAAACGCATTCGGCATATTCTTGGGATATACGCCCGAAGTAGATTCGAATGTTATAAACGAGGAGTTCAAGGCTAATTTAATAGACAAGTTAAAGAAAGATATCGTCGAAATTGAGCCATATATCACAAACCAAATAAATTCGTTGGGATTGCAAAACCACTCTTTCTACGTGTACGTCTTGCCTTTTAACGATGCTCTTATGGATTCGAAAGAAATCATCAAAGAGGCGTTGGAGGTGTAACTATGAAACCTAGACGCGCTACTCTTGGTGAATCTATTTTCAATAAAATAGAAACAAACGAATATCTTCAAGAACTATATAGAACGATACTTTTCAACTACTCCATGACCTTGTTGGGCCACGAGCAAAGAAAGAAACCGCTAAGAAAAGACCATGCTTTGCGTTTTGCTGATATTTTATCTAAATCTTATGGCCACAAGAACTCGGAAAGGCACCGTGCCTGGGCACAAGAGATTGTCGCATTGCTAAACTCTATTTATCCCGATGATGCAAAGATCAAGGCATATGCTTCTTCTATCTTGACAAGCATCGGAAACTACAGGGGCTTGCAGCTCATCAAAACGCGATATAAGAACACTTCTTTCCTCGATGAACTTTATACGAATTTCGACATGGATTATCTAGCCATCCCTTATCAGAAAAACAAATACTTCTTCCATTCCCAAAAAGAGATTTTTGATCATTTGGAAGACCCGGCATTCAGTTATTCAGGGCCCACTTCAGCAGGCAAATCGCTGATGATGAGAATGTTCATAAAATCTAAGATTTGCAGCGATTACAAAATGAATTTCGCCATTTTGGTCCCAACCAAGGCTTTAATTAGTGAAATATCAACAAAGCTCATAAACGAGGATTTGAAAGAAGATCTGAAAGAACATAGCTACAAAGTTGTAACTTCGGGCAACTCGCTATTTTTAAAGCAAGATGGATTGAATTACATAATGGTCATGACGCCTGAAAGGCTTCTCTATACTCTGATAACCTATCCGAGCCTAATTGTAGACTACGTTTTTATAGATGAGGCTCACAAAATCAATGACTATGACGGGCGAAGCACATTCTACTTCAAAGTTGCTGATATGCTGGTGCAACGAAACAATAACACGCATATCATCCTTGCTTCGCCAAACATTCCTAATCCGGATGATCTTTTAAGAGTGCTGCCAGACGAGAAACTTAAAAACGCCTATCATTTGAGAACCTCTTTCACTCCCGTCAGTCAAATGAAATATGTCTTGAATACCATTGAAAACAAATTCTTGGTTGTAAACGAAAGGACCCCGAACAAAAACACATACGAAGAGATCTTCGATCTAGATTCAAACGATAGCACTATCGATTTAATCAAAAAGATTGCCAGCAAAGACCCTAACAAATCGAATATCGTTTATTGCTCGGGAAGATCAAAAGCAGTCAGTTTAGCGAGGAAATTCGCTGAAACTCTTACTTTATCGACTAATAGCGAACTTAAAAGCCTCGCGAAAGAAATCAGGGACGACATACATTCTGATTATTATCTTGCCGATTTGATCGCGAAGGGCGTGGCTTATCACGTTGGATACTTGCCGCTTCATATTCGCTTCAAAATCGAAGACCTATATAGAAAAAGGATAATCAAAACGATTTTCTGCACTCCTACCCTCATAGAAGGAGTCAACTTGCCTGCCGACAACCTTATCGTCGTTAGTTGCAGGTTGGGCAGCAAAGGCAATATGAACCAAATAGAATTTAAGAACCTCTTAGGACGCGCGGGAAGAATCGAGTACAACCTATATGGAAACATATTCATCGTAAGAGATAAGCTCTTGGCCGAAAAAACATTAGAAAAACTGCTATCTCAGGATGTCGGCAAGCCAAAAAACGCGCTATTAGATAGCATGTCGATTCAATATAAAAGATATATTGTCGATAAGCTGGTTCAAGGCACTACCCAATTCATGAAACAGGAAGGCCAAGACGAAGAAGAATACGATATGATGAGGAAAACAGGACTTATCTTGCTAAGGGATATATTGAATGATAGAAATAGTGTCATAAAGCAATCATTCGCTTCTTTGCTTGACGAAGCCAAAGTTTCTGCGATCAAACAGTCTTTTAATTCTACTCAAAGAAAAGCAAAACCGGACGACGACATCAATGTTTCGATAGACCAAACGGAAAGCTTGATAAATGCAATCAACGGTGGTTTGAAATACCCTGAATTACAGCAAAATAATCGTGTAGATTATTACGATTTAAGAAGTTTTTTGTATGTTTTATCTAAGGTTTTCAAATGGAATATTTACGAAAGAGAAACATTAGGCAATGGTGGAAAAATTGATTATTACTCGGTCGTTTTGGCAGACTGGATGAACGGCCACGGTTTGAGTGTGCTTCTCAATAATACCCTCATTTACAACCAAAGGAATCATTGTGAAATAATCGTTGATAGGAAAAAGGTCCCATATAATGGCTCGCAAGAGCATAAAAACATAGTAATCGGCGATACGCTTCAAATTATCGAAAATATCATTTTATTCAAGATTGCTAACTACTTCTTAAGGTTCTCAACCGAATATAAAAAACTAAAAACCAATGGTCAGCCATTTGCTAACGATTGGTATGAATTCGTCGAATATGGTTCTACAAATGAATTAACAATCTTCTTCCAAAGAAACGGATTAAGTCGTGATACATCAGATTATATTAGGAATCATCGTGAGTATTTAGAAATGGTTAATGGCGAACATAAACTAAATAAAAGCATTCTTAGTTGCCCTAAAGAATCGGTAAGCGAAGAACTAAACGACTTACAATTCAATATTCCAGAGCTGTTCGTAGATTAAAAAAGACCTGCCATTAAGACAGATCTAATGCCTAAGTAATCGCTAAAATATTTCTTGCCCAACAGCCTTTACTTTTTCCCAAAACTCTGCTCGTTTTTTAGAATTTCTTTCTTCTTCAGCGGAGATTAATTCGAAATTGGTCCCTTCATCATAGCTATTTATAGCATTCGTTATTTCTTGAACTAACTCCTTTAATCTACATGAATGTAAATATCTTTTTCTTAACTTTATTACCTCGCGAGCAAAGCCTTTTGCTGAAGCACAATTTGATATCTTTTTTAATTGAGAAAGAGCTTCATTTAAAACATTTAAAGAATAGACGCATTTCAAGCACTTAGAAAAGTCCTCTTGTGCTAGTTTCTGCTCATCAATATTCGTGTATTTATTTTCATATACAGCATCATCAACTAAATCAATTGGGACAAGATAGTAGCAAATACCATCGCCTTTCCAAGGAGGCTGAAAAAAGTGCCTTTCGATAATTTTGTATTTGGTTTTGCACTCCTCACACTCTATGTATGGCCTTCCAAATTCAATGCGATTCCAATCGTCTTCTCGCACTTCTTGAACTAATACTCCTTTGCTACAAGGGCATATTTCTTTTTTGTAATGTTTGTCCCAGCTCATAATGTTCTCCTTTGCACATAATCATGGAATGATGGGTTGGTAAGTATGTAGATTACGCCTTGAGATTTAGTTTCCATTTAACGCTTATCCTTTTATTTCTATAAATCTTTCCAAGTATCATTTAACAAAGCATCTCTCTCATCATGTGGCATCATATTTTTTTCTGATTTTGTATGTTGTGGATCGCCGTAAGTCCTTTTGTCGTCCTGTTCAACAGTTATCCAGTCAAGAGTTTGAATGTTTTTTAGATAATTTTTAAGGTCTTTAATAATCTCCTCATACTCTAAATTAGTGTCATAAGATCTGCATTTTTCTCGTATAAGTTGTAAAACTTTCACATTGCCTGGATTGTGGTCTAAATGGAGATGCTTCCCATTTTTTATTCTTTTTTCGGCCCCTTTTGCATTATTATGTTTAAACTCATGAGGAGCAGAATTTATATCATCGTAGCCAAATTCAAATAACTTTTTTTCGGCTTCACCAGAAATTCTTACTTTAATAAAATAACCAGAAGGCTTTGTCCAGCAATTAACAAACATTGAATTTCCACCGCCTCCACTCATCAAAAGTTCATCAAAACCTTTGCAATAATTACCGCTTTTAGAGTTAAAAACATTGAACATAAATCTTGCAGTACTATCCAAAATATCGTCCGAAATATTGTATTCGGAATCTACATTATTTTTATCTTCCATTACGCTTCATCTCCCCAACGATCCCATCCTTT
The DNA here is from genome assembly GCA_944358985.1 of uncultured Bacilli bacterium. GTDB lineage: Bacteria > Bacillota_I > Bacilli_A > RFN20 > CAG-826 > CAJOOD01. The sequence goes on from CALVSI010000013.1 coordinate 5,948, forward strand.
AACCTCTCTTCTAGCAAATAGCTCGATCTTAGAAGTATTTGAACCAAACAAACGTTCAATTCTTCGCATGATTTCATCTGGTTTAACTGAGTGGCCTTGTCTAGGATGCATTAATATTTGTGGTACAGTTTTATCAACGCTCTTAATATGCCCTCTCATTGCTAACAAGCATAATTCAGCATTTGCTTTTGTAAAACTTCCCATCCCGGCTAAAGGCTCTCCATCCTTTTTAGTTTTTACCCATGTAAAAGCGCAAGTCTTATATTTAAACCCCCACGCTTCAATGACTTTAAATACTTCCGGCAAACAAGGCATTGTCACCCAGATGAATAAAGCACAGTTTTTTGCACGTATCTTTTTGATTTGGTTGCCTAAATCACATATTTCACTTGTTGACATAGTTTTATAATGTCGTTCAGGACAAAATCTGCCGGGGTCTTTGCCTTTTCCCCATAAATATGCCCATGGAGGGTCTGCATAAATTATGTCATATTTTTTATCAGTATTTTTTAAATCAATTTTCATATTTTAAAACCCATAGTATCCTTTAACTTTAGAATGACTCAATTGATTAAAAAACATTTTTCCTGCTATTGTAGGATTTAGCTGTTGAACTTTGTTTATATTAAAAGTGACAATATTGCCGTCTAAATAGCAATCCTTTAAATAAACAAAAAATATTGGATTTATTTTGTATCCTGAAACCTTTTTATTACCACCTCTTTCTTTTCTTTCTTCTAAAAACTTTTTATTAATTGAGATAATATCGCCTTCAATTTTGGCGTTACATAAAAACTTTTTTAATGCTTTTGGAGTCCAAACAGCATAATGATTTCTCCCTGCAGGTCTTATTTCACCTTCTAGTCTGGCCCAAACATGAACTTGATTTGTAGGTATCATTGTTAAATATCCGTCAGCATCTTCAGTGCATATAACATCAGCAAATTTTTTAATTGTTGTGTAATTATTAGATACGGCGGTCTTAATGCTTTGATTCGAAAAATCGTTTATGTTCGAACCCATTTTTTCAAAAAAATTGAGCTTCTTTTCTATTTGTTCATTAATCATATCTGTAAATTGAGGGTATTTTTGTAGCCAATTTTTATCCACGACTAAAAAACCATCTTCGTGATATTTAGGTAAATCTGGTTCACTTGTTTTAGCGCCTGGTTCCTTAAATTCAATAGTATATATTTCCAAATCAATAACAGTAATCAAAGCACTATCAATTCCACCACAGCCGCCCGCTTGGATCAACATTCTGCTTTTATCATTATTAGAATAAACATATCTTGGTACTAGATGATATGAATTAATCAAAGAAAGTATTTGATATGGTATAAAATTAGAATCATCTTCGCAATTAACAAAAATTTTTAAATCAAACATGTTAGCCAAAGTTTGAGCATAAACGCATTCGCTAAAAACAGCAGATTGGATATTATGAGTGCTTTGATAGCTCTTCAAAATCTGATGAGCTAATGCTGGACAGTTTAGTTTAAGCTCGTCAAAAAAATTAATTTGCTCCCTTTTGATTGCTAGACTCCAAATTTCTTTTCTTTCTCTTTTGTTATAAATAACCTTAGTTTTTTTAATAGCATAAAATTCTTTCATTATGTTGTGCTGCTGTTTCGATAAAGGAATACTTGTTAATATCATAATGTTTAAATCTCCTTTTAAAAATTAAAAAATAAAATGATTTGCGTGGACAAAATTAAAAATATCTTCATCAGGTTCAAGCCCTAAAATTTCGAGAATTTTATCATTAATATTCTTTCTGTAGCTATCAGGAAATTTAATGTTTTCTTGTATAACTCCAGCGTTTGCCTTTTTTATAATATATTTAGACTCGTTATTAATCATTTCAAGAGCAGTATTTTTAAAAAATTCTTTATCCTCTACTGTTAACAAATTAAAAGGCATAGGCATTGCTTTTAATAAAGAAAGAGGATAAGTAATACCTCCGTCATATATTCTCCACCACCAATATGCAAAACTAGAATTAATAAAACAATAAATGAAATAATATGTTTCTAAATTTTTTGCGTGAATTGTTATTGATCCACCGCGAGACAATTTCTTAGAACTTGCTGTAGTAAAATAACGACAAGTATTAGGCATGTCTATAGGAAGATTGTTCTCATCGTTTTTGATTAAATCCTTCAATAGAAAATTTGATTTTTCTACCCATGAATTATAAAGCGAAGTCATATGAGGTTCTATTTTTCTAAATGCACTATTTTGATTATTTATAGTTTGAATTTCAGGGTTAAGCATCATTTCAAGTCTAGTGTGATTAAGAACATTCTTACGTTCAATATTTTTGAATCTAATTAAAGGAGTGACGCGATAACCTTTTTCTTTATCACTTTTGTTAAAAACAGAAATTGCTGCTCTTACAGAATTCGCTGTATTAGTATTAAAGATTCCGTGTTTACGACCGCAAAAAATATTCCCTGGCACATTATCAAAAGCAACTATAAACCCAGTACCTAGGTCGCACATTAATTTTCTCAAATGATAAAACTTCTTGCTAGAAATAAAACTAAATGGAGTAATGATTACAGCACTATCTGACTCAATAAAAATTTTTTCCATAAAACACGAATAAAATTCTTTAGTATCTTCGAGTGTTTGCGTTTTTATCCAAGAGTCAGAAATTTCTTCTATTTTGGCATAAGGAGGGTTACTAATTGTCTTAGAATTTAAAGGTAGGTGAATATTTTTATTCAAAAAATCGCAATGTATATCATGAATTTTATCAGCAATATCTAAACCATAAATAAAACTAATAGAAGTCTTGCAAATTTTCAGTGCAATTTCATCTAAATCATATAAATAAAGATTGCCATTTGATATTAGTTTTCTTGCGTTCTCAAAACCTATTAAATTAAGGTAAGTTAAAATTAAATTACCTGTTCCACAGCCAACGTCACATACATTTTCACCTTTTGCACTATAAAGCCATTGGCTCATAACTAAAGCAACGTCATCAGGGGTATAATATTGACCACTTTTCTTTTTTGATGTTTTGTTTTGTATTGCTAATCCTATCTCATACAGTTCTCCGAGATTTTTTATACTCAAAAAATCGACAATATTTTTGCTAGTCAATATATACTCGCACAAATCATTCCATGTTTCTTTTAACCCTTTTTTTTCAATATCTTCTGTGTAAGCAGCTAAATTATAATCATCAAAATGAGAACCACTAATAACATCTTTATTTAAATTAAAAGATTGAAGTTTGGACGAATTCTTACTCAGGTTTCTTGAATTGTTGTTCATGAATTATATTCACCTCATTATTAATCATCTAATTTCATGCCAATCTCATTAAAGAGAGCGACAAGTTTCTTTTTGGTTTCCATGTTTGGTTCGAACCTTCCTGTTTCCCATCTACATATAGAAACATAACTAACATTTAATATTTTAGCTAACTCGTGTTGGGTTAAGAACTTTCTTTCTCGATATTCTCTAATCTTCTTTGCATAATCAAACATAGGTTCACCTCAAAATCGTTAGCACTATTTTAACATAAACAAGATTAAATTTCGATATTTTCATAGAACTTTTACAAGATTTTTTCTCAAAAAAAATAAAAAGTTTTTTGTGCGACAAAAAGTTTATTGTGCTATAAAAAGTTTTTAGTGCAAAATCACGAGCTAAAACTTCGTTGTTAGAGAATAGGATGTTAATAGAATTATGCACAATTTATGTTAATAATATGTTAATTTTCGCTAATTTTGGCACAAAAAAAGGTTTGAATAGCCGTTTTTAGCGTATCAAACCTATGCTTTCAATATGGTGACCCGTACGGGATTCGAACCCATGAGTGTATGCGTGAAAGGCATATGAGTTAAGCCACTTCTCCAACGGGCCAAAATTGGCGCCTACTGAGGGACTCGAACCCACGACCGATCGGTTAACAGCCGATAGCTCTACCGACTGAGCTAAGTAGGCGTGCGTTTTAACGCAACAAAAATATTAGCATATATATGTTTTTAAAGCAAACATTTTTATAAATAAAACCGAATAAATTATTTTAATTTGTTTTCAACAACATCGACAATGTCGTTAAAGCATTTTAAATTCAATATTTCATCATTATCAAATTCAATATTAAATTCTTCTTCAATTTCCATCATCGCTTCCACTAAATCAAGTGAATCGATATCTAATTCTGAAAGAGGTGTGTCCTCTTTGGCGTTTGTAATATCTACATGTTTTGTAATTATTTTTCGAATTTTATCTGCTACGTTTTCCATAAATAAATTCCCTCTTTTTATTCAAATCAATTCAATTATATTAAAAAAAATAAAATAGTCTAGAAAAAATAAAGGAGGACTTGGTGATTAATCCTCCTAAAGTTTTAATAATGTAATAATTCTTTTTCTAAGACGTTAGAATTTTTTAGTGAACTATTTAGACCAGAAACTTCACTTTCAACATCTTCCGCTAAAGATGAAAATACAGTGGTTAATGTTCCGGCTACTGTTCCAAAAATTGCAAGGACAAGCAATATACCCAAAAGTTGTCCTTTTATTTCTGACATAGCATCCCTCCTTCTTTAATCATAATATCCAATAATTGACGTTCGTTTAATGGAGACATCGATAGTGTCATTGCTTATCACTATCGGATTAAACTCATCAATTAATGTAAACTCAACAACATCGCCAAAAGCAGGCGTACAATTTGTGTTACAAATAAATTCAACATCATATGTAATTTCTATTCTGTTAATAAAACTTGGCAAAAGATTACCGTTTTGTGCAATTAAATAACTAATAGTAATAGCTTTTTGATCTAATTCGGTATAAGCAAATTGAAGACCAATAAAATCAATACCAAGCAAGAAAAACATTGCGACAAATATCATTGATAAAATTAAAGATATCTTATAGGACATTGATCATATCCTCCATAATTATTACAACTCCTAAAATTAAAATAATTGTTATAATTCCCGCACCTATAAGTGGATAAATTGATAAATTGTCGAGATTTTTCTTTCTTTTGTCAATTCTAATTTCTTGATAATTTTCAAAATATTTAACAAATAATAAATCAAATTGCTGTAAACGCATCTCGTCTTCTCCTTCGTTTACCATTTGATAAATATTCATCATAACGTTAGTAACTACAGGTGCTTTAAAATTTTTGGCAAAATTAATGTATGGGTTTATGCTTTTATCTTTATCTATATCATTAATCAATTCATCTATTCGATTTTGCATCCAATCACTCATATATTCTTTGACCGCTAAAAAAGATGAATAAACATTATATTTATTTGATAAAAAGATTTCTAAATATTGGATAAAGTAAACAAATTCATTCTCGTGGTTTTTTATAATATTACTTCTAATATATGAATATCTCATTATCAATGAAAGATTTATTCCAATAATTATTAAAATTCCAACAATAAGAAATAAATAATTTTTAGTAATAAAGGATATCGTTAATACAACGGCAATACACAATGTATTGCAAATAACAAATAGCAAAACTTCTTTCTTAAAAGACAAGTTTAATGATTCTAAATAATTTTTAATTTTTCTCATTTTTGGCAAACCCCCGTACATCAAATTTGAATAATACTAATCCGCTCATATGAATAAATATAAGAAGGAAAAGATAAAAAACTCCGATGAAAATGACATAAATAAGATTGGTTTTTATAGTGTTGAAAAATTGATTTAGACCAAATCTTATAAAAATTAAAATCAAAAGACAAAAAGACCACAATATTATTATTTCAATTATTTTTTGCGACCTATATTTTTCAGTTGTATCTATATATTCCTCGATACTTCTAGCTTGTTTAATTAAATAAGAAGACATGTTTAAAATATTTCCGCCTTGTTTATCATATATTTTGATAATTTGACAAAACAAAAAATATACGTGAAATGGAAAATAACCCTGCAAATATTCAATTTTTTGAACAATATCAGTATCTTTGACGCCCTCAATTTCTTTATCTAATTCTTTTGAAAAGTTATTTTGAATGGCTACAAACGCACCCAAAAGAGATTGATTAGTGTTTAATGAAACAATGTAATCGTTCATGAAATGAAAACATTCGTGGTAGCGGTTTACATTTGATAATTGTTTTTTATACATTCTGTTAAAAACGATAAATAAATACAAAGAAAATATTAATATGACACCACACATCAAATACAAATTATCCGTACTTAAATAACTAGATAATCCAACAACAAAAATAATTGTTATGTCTATTAGTATAATTTTCTTCATCTTAATTCTCCTAACATTTTTCTATGTCTTGCCAAATCATTTTCTTTTTTATTTTTTTCATAAATAATTTGCAAAGATCCATCATTAGATAAATACGCTATTTTTTCTACAAATCTTTCAATCATTTCATTTTTTGTTGTTATAACATTTACAAAAACAAAATAATGGATATTTTGGTATATATTGTTTTTAACATACTCTGCTGTAATTTTTTTATCACAAAGCAAAGAAAGAGATACCATTCTATCTACTATTGTTTTAATATCGTGGCTATGTATTGTTGTAATTATTGGACATCCAGATAAAGAAGCATTAATAATATCAAACATTTCTTCTCCGCGCGATTCTGCTAATACAAGATAATCTGGATTATTTCTTAAAGCATTTTTTATTAATGTTTTAAGCGTCATGTTTTCTTTTAAATCATCATATTGCCAACATGTAATATCTAATTCATTAGATTGAGTTAAATCATTTAATTCTAAAACATTATCAATGATGATTGCCCTAGTGTTTGGCGATAAGTGTCGAATTAAATATTTTTGTAATTGAGTTTTTCCTGATGATGTTTGTCCGCATATAATGATGGATAACTTTGATTGAACTAAATCAATAAGGAATTGACGACAAACATCAGACATAAATGTCTTGTTATCGATATTTAAATTATCTCTAGCAATTCTTATTGAAAATGATAATGATTTTTCATAGTCCACTCGTGCGATTGAAAAATATGTCGCGTTTAATCGTATATTGCGTATTGATATATCTAAAATGGGATGTGCAATTGAAAAATATTGTTCGCATAAATTTGCAATTTGTCGTAAAAAATCATAAACATCATTTAAGCTTATTTCTAAATCATATTTTTTCCGACCAAAAATATTATTTTGATAATATATATCTTTCCCATTATAAGAAATATCTGTTACATCCTCATCTAATATTAAAGGCTTTAAAAAAGAATTTTTAATAAAATCATATACTTTTAAGCTGTCCATAAATCTCCTTTTATAATTTCGTAATACATTGTTTGACTATAATTAAAAATTTGTAAAATTTTGCATGTTAAAGTAATTCTTACACCACTACAATTTTTAATAATGCATGGTCGATTTGTATCTTTGTCATAAAATAAGTACTGCAATTTATATTCGTTTGTATATCTAGATAAATTTTTCTCAAAATATTCGTTTGCATTTTCTTGTAATAGCGCTTTATCAATTGTTGGAATAAAGTTATTTTCTTCATCCTCTAATGGAATAGAATTTTCTATGATAGATTTAGGCATATTTATAAGGGTCTTGTTAATTCCGCTTAATTGATATGTTGTAGTAAATATTTGAAAGGACATGACACAAACAATCATTGCTATGAAAGCGTTAATCATATATACCTCCTACTATACAAAATTGCGAGGATGAACAATTTCCAATAATTGACTTTGATGCCATATAATTTGTCAAATAATAATAATCAAAACCACCTTGACCCAAACCTTTAAAATATATTATTAAATCATATGTTTCAAAAAGAGATTTTCCATTAACTGGCAAATAAAAATAATTTGTTTTCACATAATTATTTCTTTTTGTCCTCGACATTTGTAAAGTTGTTGGATTTACAAAAAGTATTTCTTCATTTAAAGCCAATGTGTGAATATAATTTGTGCCGCTTTGAATAGCTTTTAATCTTATTTTGACTGTTCTAGTATCATCAGCAAGATAAGGAAATAAGTTTTCTTTATCATTGAATATCAAAAATATATCATCATATATAATGTTTGCTTTGGAATAGTAATTAAAGAAAAATTTGTTTCCAAAAGTTAGTCTATGATAGTATTCTTCAACAAAACTTTCAGAAAATCTTTTAAAACTTAATTGATCACTATCTCTATAAAAAACTTCATTTTTTAATATACTAATAGTTGTTCTAGGTGGAGTATAATTCGATTCAGAGTTTTTTAATGTTTGTATATCAATTTGATAGTCTTTGCCTTCGTATAATCTAAAAGGAATGGTCGTAAGAAATTGATATGTTGCATCTCTTGTTACTCTAATTTCAAAATTAATCGGATTGAAATGTTGGAACAAATATGTTGGAACCTTAATGTCGGTGATAGTTACAACATTTGGTTCTATATCAATATAACCGCTGCTGGCAACTAAAAAATAGTCGTCGTTTGCGTCAATATTGTAATATAAATCGACTATCAAATCTTCATAACGACTTTTACTTTCTAATTTGATATTCACTCTAGCATCTTGATTACGATAAAATGGTCCAAATTTATCAACTGTTACATAAATTGTTTGTTCTTGAATTGGCGAAAATAAACTAGAAAACGAGATTGCTAATAAAGAAGCGATTTTAACAATAGGTGTCATATATTTCCTCCACGTTTTTAATAAATTGGTCTAAATATTTGTTTTTTAATCTATAATAAGTAGATTTTGGATAAATATTTTTCCACCATTTGGTGTTTTGTTGCAAAAAATAAATGTTATTAATATACATTTTTCCTTTGTCGTCTAATTGATCGAATGCTTTATTTAAAACACTTATAAAATATATGTCAGAATAAGTGGAAGTATTGCAAGCATATCGGTGATAACTTGTTCCGTATTGCTTGGCAATAAGTTTTATTTTTTCTTTATTATTTAAAGATGTATATTTGATGTCTAACATATTCCCTCCTTAATTACTTATAGGTGGAAATATCTAATTTGACTAAAATATAATTTATTTCCTTTAATTAAATATCTTAATATTAGATAATATTTGTATGATTGTATTAGTAGGTGCTAGTGCTAGTGGAAAAACAGAAGTTGCTAAATTATTAGCGCAAAAATATGGTATTAAAAAAATTATTACCACCACTACGCGTAAAAAAAGACAAGGCGAAGTCGATGGAAAAGATTATTTTTTTATTTCTCCTGATTTGTTTAAAAAGATGATAAAAGAAGATTTGTTTGTTGAATATACCATATATAATGGGAACTATTACGGATCGAGAAAAGATCAAATTGAAGATGATAAGTGTGTCGTAGTTGATCCAAAAGGTTTAAATGCATATAAAAAAATTAAAAATAAAAATATTTTTGCAATTGTATTATTGGCAAGCGAAAAAACAAGATATGAAAGAATGATATCTAGAGGCGACAAAATAGAAGATGCAAAAGAAAGAATTTTTAAAGATAAACAAGAATTTTCAATGAGTAAATTAACTAACGCTGATGGAATAGTAAATACGGAAAATCACACAATTGAAGAAGTATGCGATATTGTTTATAAATTATATTTAGAATTCAAAAGATCTTCTGCTTCATTAAGTATAGTTAAGTAATTTCTTTTTACTTTTTTTCTTACTTTACCTTTTTTAGGAAAGCCACTTAATGACAATATACCACGAGGAATAAGTATATCTCCATTTTTAATATTTGGGTTTGCCGCTAACATAAAAGCAGGCAAAGCACCTTTTTCTGTGCTATGAAAAAATACTGACATAAATAAATCAGCAATAGGAATTAAAATTTTATTCAAGTTATGATAAATGTTGCTTTTGCAAGCACCTGGTTCAGCTAATGCATATACCACATTAGTGTTACTATTGTTTTTGACAAAATTATAAAAAATAGATTCAGCACCAAGTTTAGAAATATTATATGTTTTAAAACTGTGGCTATTTTTATTAGATAATGCTCCTTTTTTATATTTTGAAAACATCGTCATAAATGAACCTTGAAAAATAATTTTATGTTTGTAAGATACACTACTTGAAACAATTAATTGATTTAATTTATTAACCAAGTAATATATAGCAATGAAATTCGTTCCATTAACTAAATAAAAACCATCTTTAGTTTTACTATCCGGATCAGCAAATAAAATGCCTGCGTTTAAAATTAATGAATCAAAATTTGGATATAATAAAAACAATTGATTAACAAATTCATCAACACTTTCCAAGCTGTTTTGGTCTAAATACAAGTAAGCAAATTTTGCATTCATATATATTTTTTTTAAATTATTGATAGCATTACTTGCTTTTTCTTTATTGCGACACGCAAATACGATAGTGGCATTATAATTAGCAAATAATTTTGCTAACTCATAACCAATACCTGAATTAGCGCCAGTTATAACAAAAATTTTATTAGATAAATCAAAATTTAAAGGAAGATGTTTGTTTAAATATTTGTTAATTGACATAAAATAAAAAATAGTAAATTAAAAAACAACCGATAGCGATTAACACAAATAAACCAGCAACTATAGATAAAATTGTTACCAATTTTTTGTCAGTTTTGTTATTTGGATTATATTTAGGCTCGTTTTCACCACGCGGTTCTAAATCAAAATTACGGTTTATCATACAAATAGTATAATCTAGTGCGACTAATTATTAAAGAAAAGGATGCACTTCAATGCACCCTTGACTAATTTACTTTTCAATGAAGAATTAATCGTTGTCTTCTTTATCTTTTTCTAAGGCGATAGATTTTAAATCTTCAATCCAATTTACATCAAGTATTTCACCTTGTTCTAAGTGATCTTTTTCCATAACTGTTTGAATTAAATCTTTACATCTTCGCATAGATAATTCAGATCTAACTTTGAACACTAATGGGATTTCAGCATAAATTCCTTTATGGCCGGCATCTTGGACTGGCATTGTAGAATTTTCATAATCCTTTGGATCTAGTGCAAAGTATAACTTTAATGATTTACCAGCAATTGTAATTTTAACATAGGTCTTCTTATGTAATCTAAATGTGTCGCCGGAATTGCTAACTCTAGATTTAACACCATATGACAATATTTCATTTTTCAAAATATTGTAATTATCCTGCATATCTTTATCAGCATCAATCATACGATCAATGAAAGATATTCTTTCATAAACTTTTTGTGGTTTTTCTTCTACAACGACTGGTTCTGGTTCGATTACAGGTTCAACAACAGGTTCTTCAACTACAGGTTCAGGTTCCGGAGTTGGTTCTTCAACAACAGGCTCAACAACGGGTTCTTCTACTACTGGTTCTGGCTCTGGTGTTGGTTCTTCGACCACAGGTTCAGGTTCCGAAGTTGGTTCTTCAACAACGGTAGTTTCTTCAACAACAGTTTCTTCTACCTTATCTTCAACAACGGGTTCTTCTACTACTGGTTCTGGCTCTGGTGTTGGTTCTTCAACAACAGGTTCAGGTTCCGGAGTTGGTTCTTCAACAACAGGTTCTTCCTTAATCTCTTCTACTTTTTCTTCCTTAACTTCTTCTTCACATTTTTTTTCTTCTTTTTGAACAGGCTGTTCAACAGGTTTTGGTTCTGGTGCAGGAACAGAATTTATACCGCCATTAAAATATTGAACCACAAGCGGACCACCAAATGTCGCACCAGTGATGGTGGAATTAGAATTGGTCGGAACAGCATGGGGTTTATTTAGTTCAGCACGTGCTAATTCATCTCTAACTATATCGCGAACCGCATCGCGGATAGCTTGTGCAAGAGTTTGCGCATCTAAATTATTTCTTCCATTAATACCAACAGATTCCGGAGCAGGAGTTGGAGCAGGTTCTGGTGTTGGTTCATTGTTTTCATCAACGTGTTGAGCGGGTTCGCCTTCTGGTTCAACTCCTTCAACATATGTAGGAGCTGGTTCTGGTGTTGGTTCTTCAACAGACATTACAGGTGCTTCAACAGTTGAATAAGGATAAGAAGCATCAACAGCAGCATCTCCATCAACAGGAAGTTCTTTAGTTTCACTCGTTGGCACACGTTTTAAAATATTGGCAATCCCCAAAATATAAAACACCACAAACAACAAAGTTGTTAAGACAGCATATGCTAATAAAAGAGAGTATATTACTAATCCAACAATAGTTTCTGGGGTCATGCCATTAGTGAACATTGATAAAAATGCATCAAAGTTTGCTACAGTACACAATAATGGAAATAAACCTAATAAAACGATCGGTAAGAATGATAAATAAATTGGTTTTTTCTTAACACCAAGCAAGATAATCCATAACAAAACTAAAACTAAGAAAATAACAAACAAGACAAGTGTGACATATCCATAAATACCATAAACACTCGGATTACCTATTGATCCTAAATTGGCAAAAACATTGCCAAATGGTCTAAAGAAATTAACTAATGATGTCAAATAATCCGTACCAGTACCCGCAAATTGAAAAGTACATAAAAGAATTACAATCCAAACCACAAGTGAAATTCCCTCTAAAATTGTAAAAACTCCTAGGGCTTTTTTCATAAGAAATCCTCCTACTATATAATCTAAAACAATTTTAATATAATTTCTGCAGAATTGCTATAATTTTTAAAAAATAAGTTGATTTTGCAAGTATTTTAAGAAATTATATTCAAAAAACCTGCAAAATCCTAATATTTATTTTCCGTATATGCGAAATTTATCACGTATTAGGGATATTTCAACACTGTTTTTAGGTCCTTTTTCACCATCGATATCCCAATAATCATCTATTTTAACATCGATTTTCAAATTATTGACAAGATAATGTTGCAATCTTTTTTTAAAAAATAAATAGCTTAATATTCCATTAAATGGTTCGGGTTTTGTCATAAATAAATCAAATTTGCCATCATTAATATTGCTTTTTGGATTTATTTTAAATCCTCCCATATGAGTGGAGTTTAAAATTAATATAAAAGGTGTTTTGTAGTGAATTAATTTTTCGTTATTTATCAATATTTCTCCCTCGATTTTTTTTATTTTAAATAATTTAGGGAGGGCTTTAAAATAATATGCAAGTGGGCCTAGCTTCTTTTTTGATTTTGGTGATGTAATTAATGGTATATCAGCGTATGTCCCTATTGCTGCGGCGAATACAAAATATTTATCATTAATTTTTCCTATATCAAAATTTTTCACATGTTGTTTTAAAATAATATTCACTGCTTTTTTTACATTTTTTCTTATCGAGAAATTTTTTGCTGCATCGTTTATTGTACCAGTCGGAATAATACCAAGAGTTGGTGGGTTATCTTCATCAGCCAAGGCGTTTACAACCATATTAAAAGTGCCATCCCCGCCTGCAAATATTAAAGAATCGTACACACCACAAGCTTTTTTGCAAATGTTTATAAAATCTTCTCTATCTTTTGATTGATAAACATCAACTACTGCGAAAACTGTCATTAATTTATCAACAATATAGTCTAATTTGTTACTAATTTTTTGTGTACCACTACTAGGATTATAAACAAAGATTGCTCTCATGTTTTTAATTTTATTACATTAAATAAAACATTCAAAATATTTTATTTTTATTGCCAAAATACAAAACAAATCCACCGATTTTGTATATTTTATTATCGTAGAAAAATATGTGTAAAAATTATTTAAACCAGTTATTTTTTAACTTAACTTTAAATCTATTTAAATATTTGGTTGTTAAGTAAATGTTATTAATTAATACCCATTAAGATTAAAAATCAAATTATATTTGCTAAGTAAATCTATATTAAAAGCTCAATTCTTTTAATCTTCCATACCAAAAAACCACAGAGTTTAAATTAATTCAGCGGTATTTTGTAAATATGGTAATAATGTAGTGTTAATTAACGACAATTACTGTTAATGACAATATATAGGAATAATTATAGAAAATTTTTATAATAAAAATCTAGGCACAGCCTAGATAATTCGCTATTTGGCGGAGCAAGAGAGACTCGAACTCTCGCGCCAGTTACCCGACCTACGTCCTTAGCAGGGACGCCCCTTCACCAACTTGGGTATTGCTCCACAAAGCCTATTTATATTACCATAAATAGACAATTTTTAGCAATAATATTTAATATGCTTTAGCAAATAAAACAACTTTTTTGGCTTTTTTGCCACATATTGGACATACATCATCAAATTCTTGTTGATTAAATGGCATACATCTTGCTGTCGCTGTTGTTAATTCTTTGATTTTGTTTTCACAATCTTCGTCACCACACCACATCATTTTTGCATATCCACCTTTGTCCACTACTTGTTTTAATTCATCCAATGAATGAACTTCTGTAATATGGTCTAAAAGGAATTGATATGCTTTTTGATACATTTCTCGATGGATTATTTTCAATAACAAATCGACTTGATTTAACAAATCATCTTGATTAACTATTATTTTTTCTTGTGTGTTTCGTTTAACTAAGACGCAACGATTATTTTCAATATCCCTTGGACCAATTTCTAAACGTAATGGAACGCCCTTCATTTCCCAATCCGCAAACTTATACCCTGGTGTTTTATCAGTTTCATCAATTTTGACTCTTATATTATGTTTAGTTAACAATTCATATATTTTTCTTGCCTCTGGTAAGACATTTGGTTTTTGTTGTGCGATTGGTATAATAACAACTTGAATAGGCGCAACATAAGGTGGCAACACCAAACCATTATCATCACCATGAACCATAATAATTGATCCAATTAATCTTGTTGAGACGCCCCATGATGTTTGATATGGAGTCTCTAATTTGCCTTCTTTTGATTGATAAGAAACATTGAATGCTTTTGCAAATCCTTGACCAAAATAATGGGTTGTCCCACTTTGTAAAGCTTTTCCGTCTGGCATCAAAGCTTCAATAGAATAAGTTTCTAATGCACCAGCAAATTTTTCTTTATCGGTCTTTTTGCCTTTAACAAAAGGTATGGCTAAAATATCTTTACCTAACTCATCGTATATTTCCAACATAGATAACGTTTCGTGTCTAGCTTCTTGCTCTGTCAAATGCATTGTATGCCCTTCTTGCCATAAAAATTCACTACCTCTTAAAAATGGACGGGTAGTTTTTTCCCAACGAACAACCGAACACCATTGATTATATTTTTTTGGTAAATCACGATAGGATGAAATAACTTTTGCGTAATGTTGGCAAAATAAAACTTCTGATGTTGGACGGATAATTAAACGATCTTCTAATTTATTTTTACCACCAATTGTAGCGATTAATGTTTCTGGTGCAAAACCTTCAACATGTTCTTTTTCCTTGTTAAATAAAGATTCTGGAATGACCAAAGGCATATAAATATTTTCATGTCCAGTTTGTTTAAAACGCATATCTAAATAGTTTTTAATATTTTCCCATAAAGCATATCCATAGGGACGATAAATAATAAATCCTTTAACATCGCTATAATCCATTAATTCTGCCTTTAAACAAACATCAGTATACCATTGAGCAAAATCATCTTCTTGTCTAGTTATCGATTCGTTTTTAATTACATTGTTTTCTTTCATAATGACACCTCTTTTATTTAATAAAATCTATCAATTTTTCAAATTTTTTCTTTTCGACTGGCAATATCATCTCACTTGAAGGTGATATAGCTTCACTAGAAACAAAGTTTACACCACTTTTAACCATCAATTCAACAGATTGCCAACCTTCCAAACCAGTAGCGATAATTGGTTTTTTAAATTTTAATAATGATTCAATCAAAGCTCTTAAAGATAATCGAGTCAAATTATTTTTCTTTAATTCACCAGTCATTGAGGTTCCGGCAATAAAATAATCAAAAATTTTATAGAAATTTACATCTAATAGTAAATTTTTATCCATCATAGAAAGTGCTAATTCATAGCCAAGTAATTTTAAAGTAGATAAAGAATTCATCAACTCTTTTAAATGAGATGATGTTTGAGAAATTTCTTGTTCTTCAAAAATTAAAACCAAGTGAACTTTATCAATTCTTGTTATTTGTGGCAAAATTGTTTGAATGTTTTCAAAATCTAAAATAGAGACAGGAAAAAATAATAATGATTTAGGTCGTGGATTTTCATCAGCGTATCTTGGTATAACATTTTTAGCAACGACCGCGAATAATTCACGATCTTTATGGCACGTGTGAGCGTATTTCATCATCTCATTATAAGAGGAAAAAGACGCTCCATACGTTTTAATAGATTCAATATATCCCAAAACTTTTTTACCTTTAACGTCCACTATTGGACGGAACAAATATCGAATTTTATCATCACGAATTAAAGAATCAATTAATTCTTTGTTTTTCTCTTCATTTAATTCTTTGACAACATTTTTCTCATAAAAACATATTTCTCTATTTTCATTTATTGCTATAAATGATGCTTCTTGAGCACTTTTAACAATGTTATTAAAATCTTGATAAAACTTATTATTTTGGACAATACCAATAGTCAATTTAAAATAACGACTAAAATCATTTAATAACATAACTTTGTGAATGGTATTTGATAATGATAACGCTAATTGGTAAGCATCCTTTTTATCAGTTAGTTTTAAATCAAATATCAATATTTCAGAAGCATTGACCTCACATAAATATCTAGGATGTTTTTTATCTTTTGCATATGGGTAAACGCTGTTTTTAATTTTTAAAAGCATTAATCTTTCTTCTTCGCTTTCTGCAAACGCTAGTTGATTAACATAAGTGAATCGTAAAGAAAAAGTAAAACCTTTTAATGATTTGTTATTTTCGATAATTGTTTTTATAGTGGACATATTGACAATGGTATTTGATATTAGTTTCTTTTTAGCTTTTTCACTGGTGTTAACTGAAAGATACTTTAATGTTTGCATTTCTAAATGAATAACATTTTGTTTTTTGTGAAAAGAAATAAGTTTTAAAAGTGAAAAGAAATTTAATTCGGTATCGGTATCGCTAATACTTTGAACTTCTAAATAAGGAGTAATATCTTCTTTTTGTGAAGAGATATCAGCAAACCAATTTTTAATTTTATCAACATCAGTGGCGTTGAAAAAATTATAAAACTCGCTCATATTAATAGTTTTTTTATTTTTCATATCAACACGATCAAAATATTTTACGACACCATTTTTAACATCAATAGAAAATATTCTTAATGTATTTGATTCGTTTTTGATTTTTGTAGTATAACGATGCACTACTGATTTTCCATATGAAAAAGAAATAATAAAGTATACCAATAATGCAATAATAAAAATACCTAAAATGATAACTAAATAAAAATATGGATGTGAGGTATTAAACCATTCAACCGAAAGCAAAAATACATTAGTTAGTTTTACCATATCATAAATATTTTAAATTAATAATTTGATTTTTCAAATTATAAATTTTTATCATTCAGATTTGAAGCACTATCCTACTGGTGGAGGCGGAGGTGGAAGAGGAATGCTACTTTCAAGCGATGCTATAACTCCGGTATCGGTCATTTCTAAATAATAAGTTTCGCTTATACCACTGAATTTTAAAGTAACATGTTCATTCATTAATATGACAGTAAAATCTGTATACACTGTTGGCAATCCGCTTGAGATAGATGTGTTAGTTAATTCAAATCCGTTAACAATCCGAGGAAGTTCTTGTAGGCGAAGGACACCTTCCCTTCCTTCACGCCACATCTTTTTCCCATGATGACGTTTTGGCTGATTGACCTCAATGCTTCTAATATGGTGACCCCACCGAGAATCGAACTCGGGATTAGACCTTGAGAGGGTCTCGTCTTAACCTCTTGACCATGGGGCCATTGACTTGTTGTCTTTATGATATTACAACAAAGTCACGATTTTATCAATACGACGCATAACTTCGTTTTTGCCCAAAACTACCATCACGCAATATAAATTAGGAGCGTTTTTTCGGTTACACAATGTTATTCTTAACATTTCTGCAACATCGCCTACTTGCCCTACATACATATCTTTATTTTGCTTGTATTCTTTATTTGAGGAAGCGAAATTATGTTTTGAGGCAATTTCTTTCATTTGTTCAAACCATTCATTTTGAGGTTTGCTAAAATCTAGTTTTTTTAAATCCAACAAAACATTTTTAATAATCGTTTTATCAATATTTTGATTAAACAAATTAATATCAATATTAACATCATATAAATCATGGTAGAAAAATCCAATATAATCTAACATGTTACCAAATTTATAATAATCTTTTCTTGGTTTTTCTACTTCTCTTTCTATATTCATTATTTCTTCAAAATATTCATGATTTAAATTAATATGATATAAAAGATTTTGATCGTGTTTATTAGCAAAATCTAAAGCCATTAACAACATTTCGTGCTTTGTTTTTCTAGCTAAAATTTCGCGAGCGAAGAACTGTAATTTATTTATATCAAACAAGGCACCATCTAATGACATTTTACTAAATGAAAATTCAAATTCTTCCATATTTTTAAAATCGTGTTCAAAAATCCATTCTTCAAAATTAGAATTAGCGATTGTCATCAAATACATGATAAGTGCTTCGCTTGGATAACCATCATCTAAAAAATAACTAACTGCTGCTTCAGCGTCTTTTCTTTTTGATAATTTACGTTTGTTGCCATTTTCATCAACCTTCATTATTACCGGGACATGAGCGTATTTTGGGGGTTGCCAATTCATTGCTTTAAATAATTGCAAGTGAATTGGTAGTGATGAAATCCATTCTTCCCCACGTATTACTGTTGTTGTATGCATAAAATGATCATCACAAACATGAGCAAAATGATATGTTGGAAGGCCATCTGATTTATAAATGACAATGTCTTGATCATTTTCTGCGATTGAAAAAGTTCCATGAATTAAATCATCAACTTTAATTTTGTTATTATGATTTCCACTTGACTTAAATCTAATTACAAATGGTTCCTTATTTTTAATTTTTTCATAAGCTTCATCAAGAGAAAGACTTCGACATTTTGCATATGGTCCATAATATCCCGGTAATATTTTATTTGCTTCTTGAACAGTTCTTAATTCTTCTATATCTTTGCTAGAACAAAAACATGGATACGCTAATCCTTGTTGTAAAAGGTATTTAATACAGATTTTATAAATTTCAGAACGTTGGCTTTGAATATACGGACCATAATTTCCCTTTTGATACGAACCAAAATATCCTTCGTTTGGAATAAGATTAAATTGTTTCATTTCATCTAACAATTTTTCTCCAGATCCTTGAATTTCCCTTTTAGTATCTGTATCTTCTAGACGAATATAAAAAACACCGTTAGTTTGTTTTGCTAATTTTTGACAAATCATTGAAGTAAATAAACTTCCAGTATGCAAAAACCCGGTAGGAGAGGGAGCAAAGCGTGTTACTTCAGCACCTTGTGGAAGATTTCTACTTGGAAAAAGTTTTTCTAAGTCATCAATTGTTTTAGTTACTTCAGGAAAAATAAGATCCGCTAATTGTTTTGATGTAATCATTTTTTTAAACTCCTTAAAATAATTATTGAAAGTTAAATTTACTTTGATTATAATAATACACGCTGTAATGCAGGTGTAGTTCAGTGGTAGAACACTACCTTGCCAAGGTAGTTATGCGAGTTCGATTCTCGTCACCTGCTCCAGATGACGACATCCTAGGTAGACCTAGGTTTTTTTATTTTAAACCGAAAGCCAATATATTTTAGCATATTATTTTAGAAAAATAATAGAAAATAGTAGGTGAATTTACCGAGCAAGTGCAACACTTAGTTCATTTTGAAACATCTCATTCGGTGATTTCCAATTGTTACATT
>CALVSI010000014.1 GCA_944358985.1 uncultured Bacilli bacterium
TTATAAATAGTTCCAAAACTATACATTTTAGCGGGGAATAACAAATTTATTACTCCACGTTAGAATGTAGAGAACCATGATATGTGAAAGGTACCCCAAATCCTGGACAAGGAAATGGGTACTTTTTCTATGAAATATTCATGGGAATACAAACTTGAATGTGTCATCAAGTATAAAAATGGTAGGCACATAGAACATCCGATTGGCAAAAGTCGGAACTCATTTATGACTCATGTTCGTGAATGGGTAAAAAGTTACGATGACTTGGGTATTGATGGTTTAAAACATTCCTCAACCAACAACATTTGGACACCTGAAAAAAGATTTGAATTAGTTGCTAAGGTTCTAGCGGGTAACTCCATCACATCTGTAGCAAAACTTTCACACATCAATCCAGGTCAACTTTATCAATGGGTAAGAAAATATAACGAATCTGGGATGAATGGTTTACAATGTAAAAAAGGTAGACCAACCAAACAACTCGTTATGAAAAAGAAAACTAAGAAAACTAAGTTATCCATTTCTGAACAAGAAGAATTAAAGCTTCTTAGAGAAAGAAATGAATATTTAGAAATGGAGAATGAGTACTTAAAAAAACTCGATGCCTTGGTCTCGAAGAGGGAAGCCGCGGAAGCCAAGGCGAAAAATCAAAAATAATTAGTGAGTTATTATCCATACATAAGAAATGGAAACTTTCTAAGTTACTTAAAGTGGATTCTCTTCCAAGAGCGACATATTATTTCGAACTCAATAAGCCTGATAAAGATATTAAAAATAAGGAAATAATGGAACTAATCCAGGATATTTTCGATGAAAATAAACAAAGATATGGTTTTAAAAGAATAACTGAAGAACTTCATAATAGAGGTTATAACATCAATCATAAAAAGGTTCTCAGATTAATGACTAAGATGTCTTTATGAGCGGTTCATAGAAAACAACAATATCATTCTTATTTAGGTGAAATAGGCTTTGTTGCAGATAACATAATAGATAGAAACTTTAAAGCAAATAAACCTAATGAAAAATGGACAACAGATGTTTCTCAATTTAACTGTGCATTCGGTAAATGTTATCTATCTCCAATTATTGATATGGGGATGGGAGATATTGTTTCATGGGATTTATCATTATCTCCAAATCTAGAACAAACTAAACGAATGTTAGATGAAGCTTTTATAAAATATCCTGACCTAGAAGGGCTAATATTTCACAGTGATATGGGCTGGCAATATCAACATAACTATTACCAACAAAGACTTAAGGAAAAAGGAATCATTCAATCTATGTCTAGAAAAGGTAATTGTATTGATAACTGTATAATGGAATCATTCTTTGGAACTCTTAAAAATGAGATGTTTTATGGACATGAAACAGAATTTAGAACGTTTGAACAATTACGTTTAGCAATAGCTGAATATATTGATTATTACAACAATGTAAGAATAAAGAGTAAAACAAAATGGACGCCTTCTTCTAAATATCGGGAAGCATCCATGTCTGCTTTGTGATATAATCCAATTAACTAAATAATTATTGTCTAGGAAATTGGGTACCTCTCAAAAACTAGATCTTTTTTATATTTTCTTTCCCCCGCCCCATATAAAAAATATTAGATAAATAATACTTACTTTATCTCTACCTATATATAGACTTTCCACTCATACTTATCTACTACAATACATACTAACAGCTACCTACTACTCACGCTTCCATTTGCTCTATCTCAAACATTTTATATATATTTATATATATAACTTCCTCAAAAACTCTCTTCTCACACCTTGCTGACCGCCCGCCGAAACAACCACACACACAGCTACTTTCAGACTACGTTGCCACACGCCCATAAACAAGCCAAACAAGCGCTATATCGCACAGAATCGACCAGCTTAAGCAAACGTCAGCCAGCTCTCAAAACTGCTCCCCACACGCCCCGTTTCGCAATATCAAAAAAGCTGAATTTGCCCGCTCGCAAATACTTCAAAACACGACATAATATTAATGAAGCAACTTGTGCAAAACAGAATGAATGGCTTTAGATAACGACAGTATTTATGTTCATTATTTATATTGAATTCTTTCATAAAAAATCTCCGCTTAATCGCAGAGATTCGACGAGGATATTGTTTAGTGGAACGCTTATAATTTAACAAATAAAAAGCATCTTGCATAGACTACCAGTGGCGACATTTTTTGAAAATATTAGATGAAAAATAGTGAAAAAATAGTGAAAAAATAATGAAATTTTGATATATTATTTTATGCGAGGATAATCTATGATTAAAGTCAAACTTGATAGCGGTATATTAAATTCAATTCTTGAAGTAGAAAAAAACAAGAATTCTTTAGATTTGGTCAAAATACCAATCAATCTATCGAATAAATTTAGAAAAAACACGAAAAAAAGAAGTTCATACGCCTCCAATAAGATTGAAGGTAATCCTTTAACGTATGAACAGGCCGATGCTGCTATTGAGGCAAAGAATAGACATTTCCTTAAACCAGAACAGGAAATAAGAAATTATTATCTAGCGTTAGAAACGCTTGAGAAGAAGTTAGAGAATAAAGAGCCTTTGTCGCTTAAGCTGTTATTAGAAGTTCAAAAACAAATATGCGAAGGGGAACTAAAAGAAAAGATTGGCTTAAGAGGAGCGATGCCTCCTGGAGTTTTATTTGCGGTTTGGAATGATGATGGCACTCCAGCCTATATACCTCCTGAATATTCTGAAGTCCCTACCTTGTTAGATGAATTATTAAAGTATATTAACGATTCAGATGATCACCCATTAATTAAAGCAGCGGTTATCCATTATCAACTAGTGACTATTCATCCTTTTGAAGATGGCAATGGTAGAACCGCGAGAATTATCTCTAGTTATTACCTTTCGTTAAATGGATATGGTTTTAAAAACGTTGGCTCTTTAGAAGAATACATGTCTTATAACATCGATGAATATTACGACTCTCTTCAAATGGGATTGCCTATTTTATATTACGATGGAAGAAACAATCCTCCACATGGGGAGATATGGATTAAATATTATTTGAGGATATTCTCTCTTTATGCTTCTAAAGTACTTTCGATTGCCCTAGAAGAATCTAACGACAGTAAGCAAGAAAGGCTATCCCACTTATCTAAAAAAGCAAAAGACTTTTTAAATTATCTAGAAAAAAATAATGTTTTATCGTTTGCTCCTATTGATCTTGCTAATAAGTTAGAAGTCACTAATAGAACGATTATTAATTGGTGCTCTGAGCTAGTTCATAATGGCTATTTAAGACCATTGATTGTTAATAAAAGAATCCGTCATTACGAGCTAATAAAATAGTTACTCCACGTCAATTGAGGAAAACCCTATTTTTCCGTATAATGCCATTATGATTGATAAGTATGTCTTCTAGATAAAAGTTGGACCATAATGGACCATAATGATATGGGTGATAAAAGCAATATAAAAACGAAGTAGATAGAATGTGTATCATGAATCAATATGATACGACAAAATTATGTAAAAACAAAACAAATAGTAATATTATCTATTATGCAAAAAACTTGCACAAAATATAATAATATGATATTGTTATATCTGCAAAGAAGAGGATAGGATTATGATTTTAGAACTTAAATTTAATAACTATAAGATGTTTAAAAACGAAAATGTGTTGTCGTTTTCTGCTGACACGAGAATTAAACAACTAGGATCTAATTATTTCAATGTTCTTAATCGCAATATTTTAAAATCTGTAAGTTTATATGGACAAAATAATATTGGAAAATCTAATGTATTATATCTTTTTAAACTTATAAGAAATGTAATGTTGGGTGTAGAAGATATTTCTTTTAATAGAGATGTCTTTGGAGATACATCTAAAAGTGATATTTCGATTACTTTTAAAACAGACATAGATAAAAACTGGATGGAATATTCTTTTACATATGACAGTTTTAAACACACAATCGTTAAGGAAAGTTTAAATGAAAAAATCTTTTATGCGACTGGAAATTCATCTGTCAAAAACATATACGAAAGAGATAATGAAAAAGAATTATTGTCTGTGCTAGGAAATGACCAAGCAGAATTATTAAAATTGTTGCCTTCTAAAAAACCTTTTCTATATTGCGTGTCACTAGATAATGACATCTTTGATTCTTTAAAAACATATTTAGATTCATTTGTAAATTTTGCAGAGTCATTAGAAATTGTCAAATTATTTAATATTCCGATAGAAAAAACTATCGAGGTTTTAAAAGGAAATGACCAAACCAAGAAAAAATTTATTTTAGAATTCGTAAGACATGCAGATTTATCTGTCAAAGATTTTTTTTATAATGATAAAACGATAATTAAAGGTAGTAATAATGAGCCAATAAACGAAGAGGCTTTAAAAAAAATTGATATTATTGATCAATTGAAATTGTGCACCAAATATGGGGACAAAATTGTTCCATCCATTTTGTTTGATTCAACCGGAACAAAGAAAATTGAAGCTATTGCATCATATGTTTATGAAGCAATAATAAACGGGAAAACACTAATAATTGACGAATTAGATAACGGGATTCATTTTAAATTGTCGCGAGCAATTCTTTCAGCTTTTAATAGTTTTGCTAATACAAAAGGACAACTTTTGTTTACCGCTCACGACATTGATCTTATTTCTTGCAAATCAATGATGAGAAAAGATCAAATTTATTTTTCATTTAGAAATGATGATTTAACAAGCAAATTATTTTGTTTGAAAGATGCCCCAGTAAAAGATGGAGGGCCAAGAAGTGCTCAAGATTTGTTGAAACACTATAATCGCGGAGAATTTGGCTATGTTCCTAGACCAAATTTTATTAAATATTTATCAGCAGCGAATAAAGAATAATAAATTATGAAGGAATTCTATATTAAAATTATTGTTGAAGGAAAAGAAGAGGAAGCTTTCTTTGACGTTGTTAAAGAAATTGGAACAAACGAAAAATTTCATATTGATATTGAAAATGTTGGAGGCTTTGGTGGAATTGCCGATGCGTTTTTAGTTGCACTCCGTGAAGATGATTTGTTTGACTGTATTATATGTGTTTATGATGTTGATAATAGGATTAATGACAAAAAGTCTCCATATAATATGGTAAGAAATCAACTTAATCTTCTTTTTGGTAATGAAAAAATTACGGAATCTGTAAGTTTTTGTACAAATCCTAACATTATGCAATTATTTTTATTGGCAGCGGATACTTTGCAAAACGTCACATTATCGACTACCTCCAAAAAAATTAACACCTCATTAATTCATAAATATTGGCCGGAAATAGCTTCAGGTAAAATTGATAAATTAGGAAGAAAAATTAAACAAAACTATGATGCAAGTAATTGGCAACTAGATATTATCAAATATTCTATATTAAACGGGGAATATTCTTATAACACATTACTTGAAAATGCTAAAGCATTAAGTGCCAATTATAAAAAGAACAATATTCCTGGTAGCAACCTTTTATCTCTTTTATTAGCGTTAAAGGATGGGAATAAAAAATATTTTAGTAAAATTCGAAAAATGATTGATGATATCGTATAACAAATAATAGAAAGGATTGTTTATTTATGTCAAAATTACAAAACAAAATAGTTGTTAATAGAAAATCACCCGCAAACGAAGATTCTTATATTAAAGGATATAAAGAATTAAATCCAAAAGCGTATAAAAAAGATGATTTGGATATTGCCGCTGTTAAGACAAAAAACGGAATAAAAGGGCACGCGCTAATGAAACAAAATATAAATAGAAGTAAAGATAAGAATCCGCATATTGGTCAAGATTTTATCCCTGATGAAGTTATTAGAAAACAATTTAAAAATAAAAAGTAAATTATCGAATTTATATTGTGCGGAGTAGTTTTGTAATTCAAAGCACTCTTTCACTTTTGTTATATAATGTGATACGATAAGCATGTCTAGAAATTGTAACATACGAACTTAACTTTAATGTTCTCCTCATTTTGGTTGGTTTGGCCATAATTGGTGTTATTAATTTCTAAAACGCGAAAGGAGATTTTTTTGTGGACAAAAAAATAACAAAGTGGTTGTCAAATTTTAAAAAATTTGACTGGAATATGTATTTAGCATTGTGTCTATTAGCATTAGTACCAGCAATTTATCAAACAATGATTACAGGATTAATTAACACACAAGCAAGCCCTGGTAGTCTTGACATTATTGGGCAAATGGAATGGTTTGATCTTATTAATGAAACAATATGTGCATTTTTAATCATTCCAATGTACTCCATACTTAGTAGGGCAAACAAAACCGAACATTTAAGCAAAATAGTGTTTAAATTAGGAATTATAGTAATTGGAATTTATATATTATTTTCAATCGGAATATTTTTTTATGGTATTAATTTGGTTTCTTTTATGAATCCAAACGAAATAAACGTAGAGGCAGCATATCGCTATCTTTCTTTAGAAACGATAGCATTTATGATTGGCATAGTATTTAAATATGGTTCTGTCGTGTTTGTGATTATTGATAAATCACGATACATATATGCTTTTTTAGTAGCTCAAATTGCTTTAGCATTACTATCGGATTTTGCATTAGTGCCTTTAATGGGTGTCGATGGTGTGGCTGTTGGCAACATTATTGCAAACACAATAATGGCGATTTTAATTGTTTGTTTACTTGTTTATGGAAAATATTTAAAAATTGAAAAATATGGCAAAAGTGATGTTACATATCTTAAAGATTGGATAAGGATAGGTTTGTTTGCAGGAGGACAACAATTCCTAGACAATATTATTTATGCCTTAATGATTGTCAGGATGGTTAATTCCGTTAATGAGTCGGGCAATTATTGGGTTAGCAATAACTTTATTTGGGGTTGGCTATTAATTCCTATTACATGTCTTTCTGAAATAATTAGAAAAGATGCTGGTGAAAACGGCTATAATCTTAAACAAAGCAATTATTATTCAATCACAACATTTGCTTTAATATTATGGTTTATCTTAATTCCTACTTATCAATTTTTCTTTGGTTCAATTGAAAAACTCGATAATCCTCAAGATATCGTTGAAATAGTATTAAAAAGTCTCGGTTTTTATGTTGCATACGCATTTTCCCAAATTCCAGATGCAATATTTGTAGGAATGGGGAAAACAAAATATAATGCAATTAACTCGGTGTTTTGTAATATTGTATATTATGGAATTTGGTTTTGCCTTTATCAAACACAAATATTAATCATGAGCATGGATTTAATTATTATTATGTTTGGATGTGGTAACATCGTTCATTGGATTGTATCGCTTATTGAAGAAAAAATATTTTTAAGGATAGAATTGAAAAAGAAGTGCAATAACTTAATATCTTAGAAAGAGTATTCATAATCTAAATTTTCAATGTAATTAAAAATATATATGCATAAAAAAATTAAAAAATTATGCAGATATTTATTGATTATATGCATAAAAAAATATAAAATTTATGCAGATAGCAAATAAGGAAAGCAAATGAGAGTATTTGATTATTCGTTTCTTAAACATTGTGATATTCCACATGATTTAGCAAATCTTTTGATAAACATTACATCTTTCAACACTTCTGATAAATTTAGAAAATCTCGTTTTAAAAACGTATATTCTGAATTGGAAAAAATAGCAAAGGTCCAATCTATTAAGAGCAGTAACGCTATTGAGGGGATTATCACTACAGATGAAAGAATTAATGCTATTGTTAATCAAAATAGCGCTCCTTTAAATCATGATGAAGAAGAAATTGCTGGTTATCGCGACGCTTTGAATATTGTTCATACAAACTACAATGAATTATCTTTTAATAAACAAACATTACTAGATTTGCATAAGATTATGTTTCAAATTGCTAGACCAGATACAGCAGGCAATTTTAAACACGAAGATAATGTTATTATGGAATTAAGAAATGATGGGTCTAGGCATATAAGATTTGTTTCAACGCCCGCCAAAGAAACTGATAATGTTATAGAACAACTAATTTTAGCATATATGGATGCTCGAGATGATAGTGAAATCAACCAGCTTCTTCTTATTCCATGTGTTATTTTGGATTTTTTATGTATTCATCCTTTTAGTGATGGTAACGGAAGAATGTCTAGATTGTTATCACTGCTGCTTTTATATAAAATTGGCTTTGATGCAGGGAAATATATTTCTTTTGAAGAACAAATTAATAAAAATAAAGTTAATTATTATGAATCATTAAAGAAATCGTCGATTGGTTGGCACGAAAACAAAAACAATTATTTTTATTTTATTGGAAATTTTTTAGTCACATTATTGATTTGTTATCAAGAATTAGATAAAAGATTTGCTACTATTAATTCTAAAAAGGTAAATAAAACCAGCAGAATAGAAGCTACAGTTCTTAATTCTATTGTGCCTATTTCTAAAAAAGAAATTTCTGATATTTTACCTGATGTTTCAATTTCGACAATCGAAATGGTTTTAACCCAGATGGTAAAAAATAAAAAAATTATAAAACTCGGTAAAGGTCCTCAAACGAGGTATTATCGGAATTAAGGATTAAATTAAAATGAAATTATCTGTAAAAAATTTAATTTATCAAGCTATCATCCATAATAAATGGTTAGACATTTCATATGTGAATAAAGCAAAAGAATCGACTGATTATTATATAGGCATTAAAGGTCTAGATATTGAAAAAGGAAGAATATATTGTGATATTTTTAATCCATTTAAAAGCAGTGAAATAATTCAAGATAAAAAAGACACTTTTATTTATTTTGAAAGTATTAAGTCTGCATCTATTCTTAAACAAAGTTATTATGAAACCCCAAAAGAATTATTAAAACAAGTAACCACAGATAAAAAGATTGAAGATTTTTTAGATGTGGTGAATTTTGATAATAATATTTTGGGATATCTTTCAGACTGTTATCACTTAGATAACGATCCGTTTCTTAAAGAAATTGTAATGGTGGATGGCATCGATACTCACACTTTGTTAACTTCAGAAAAATATCAATTGGATGATGAACAATTTAACAAATTACTTGATAAAGTTTTTAAAAAGCCTAAATATGAAGCTGAAATTATTAACAGATATCAAACATTAGCTATTAACAAATTCTCAATTGATATTAATGACAAACAATATGTTGTTGCTTATCGAATTTTGACTTTAAATTTTAAAGATAAAACATTAAAAATTTCAGACAAGTCTTTTATAAATAAATCTTTTTTGATTGATGGTAAAAAAGTTTCTCTTGGAATGTATTTAGATATGGATCGTGATTATTTTTGCTCGACATATGATGAGCATGAAGAAGAATATAAACGACTTATTGAAGAAACATTTCATAATGGAGAAAAAATTAATACTCGGCCCACTATATTTTTCTTAGCAAGAGATAGTCAGCGAAGTGTGGAACAAACATTTGAAAGCATTCATCAAATGGATATCGGCAATAAATTAACAATCCCCTTAAAAGCATTTTTTGGTAGAAACAAAAATCGTTCTGGAACATCAAAAGAATCAAACATTGTCGTTTTTAATAGAAACAAAATTAATATCGATCAGATGCGAGTAGTTTATAATTCAATGGTGAACCATATTACATATGTGAAAGGTCCGCCAGGAACTGGCAAAACCGAGACAATATTTAATGTAGTATTAAGTGCTTATGCAAACAATAAAACAGTTTTAATATGTTCTAATAATAATCACCCAGTTGATGATATCTTTAAAAAAATAGATCAATCTTTGAGCATTAAAAAACCACGTCAAAAAGAAATAGAAAAAATAATATTCCCAATGATACGTCTTGGAAATAACACGGAGATGCAAGACGCCATCTTAAAATTGAGAATAATTATTGATTTTATTTCTAAACATAAGAACATTAGGGCACAAGAAGGACTAACTGAATCAAGCAAAAATAAATCATTATCAAATTTTAATGAATTAAAAAATTTAATAATAGAATATGAGCAATTAGTGGATTTAAAAGAAAGGCTCCACATATTAGAAAAAATAAGAAAATTAACTAATATAAATCAAATTAATAGTAAATTAGATAATCAAATTGAAATTTATAAAACAAAAATTAAAAATTCTCAAACTATTAAAGATGAAGATGTTTTAAAATATGCAATTTCAGCTTCAGAAGATATAAATTTTCAAAATTATGTTTATTATTCATCTTTGTTAAGATTTAAAAAATTATTAACCGATCCATATAAGGCATTAATAAATATTGTATCAACAGATAATCTAGAAACCGCTGTTAGACTTTTTAATACATATTTAAAAAATGATGATAATTTAAAACTTTTTCTTGCGGTTTTTCCAATTATTATTTGCACCAATTTATCATGCGATAAACTTGGGTCAGCAAAACCTCATTTTGATTTAACAATTATGGATGAATCTGGTCAATGCAATATAGCAACATCGCTCATACCGATTGTAAGAGGGGCGAAGTTGCTCTTGGTAGGTGATATAAATCAGCTGCAACCAGTAACAGTAATAGAGCAGTCTATTAATGAAGAATTAATGCAAAAATATGGCATTGGCGAAGAATATGATTATATTCACAATTCCATTCTTTCTACCATGTTAAGAAAAGACAATAATTCTAAAAACATTTTGCTTAGATATCATTATCGCTGTGGCAAAAAAATTGCCAATTTTGTTAATCAAAGATTTTATGAACAGCAACTAAAATTATTGAATAATAATGCAGGTGATTTAGTTTATTATGATGTTAAAAATACATATAATTCACAAGCAAGAAATTCTTATAAAGAGGAAGCAATTCAAGTGGCAAAAATTATTAAAGATAATAATTATAAGGACGTTGGAATTATCACGCCCTTTGTTAATCAAGCCTCCCTTATTAATTATTATTTGTCACGCATGGAAATTACCGACGTAAGAGCGGGCACCATCCATACACTCCAAGGATCAGAAAAATCTATAATTATTATGTCTTCGGCTTTGTCACCAAGAACTAGTAAAAAAACGATGGATTGGATTAAAAACAATCACGAGTTAATAAATGTTGCAGTTACTAGAGCTAAAGAAAAATTTATTTTTATTGGTGACAAAGAGGCCATCGATAAGTTAAGTAGAGATGAAACTAATGATATTAAAGTTCTTTCTGATTATGTTTACAAAAATGGTGAAATAGTCGTACCAAAAAGCGACGTTGTTATTTCATATGACTTTTCTAATGATTCTAAAAATGAGAAAGATTTTTTTGATACCATTCAACCATACTTTAATAGACGAGGTTCTAAATTTAAAATTGAACGCAATGTTCCTGTAAAAGAAGCTATCAAAAATATTCATCCAGATGATATTAAATTAATAGGCAAAAAAGAGTTTGATATTATAGTGCAAGTAACAGGCGGTTTTATAAATCGCAGATATCATACAATTGTTGTTTTTGAAATTGATGGTGGAGAACATATTGGTAGTAAACAGACTTCAATTCTAGATAGACAAAAAGAAGAAGTTTGCAAGCGATATGGTATAAAATTGATACGAATTCCAAATAGTGCTGTTAAAGATTACGAATCAATTATTAGTTTGTTTGAATTCGTCGTTAAAGATTTGTCAGATATAGAAGAAGCATACATCCAAATGAGTTTATTTGATGAAGAATAATAAATAATTTTACAATTCAATAGTAACATTAATAAAAATGTGTTAAGTTATATATATCCATAAAGAGTACGGCGAGAGACAAGCTCGATGACCCGTCAGCAACCTGCAAAAGCAAGGTGCTAAAGCTTGGCTGATGGAAATAGATTAATTATATTAGCCATCAGCGACGATGGCTTTTTAAATTCTTTGTGGTAGATAGGAGGGCTATTATGCCACAGATTAATCAAAAAGATGATTTATATGTAGTTATTATTTCTACAAAAGAAGACAGAAATAGACTTTATGATTTTTGTCTAAACAACAACATCCCAATACTATATTCCAAACTATTTAAAGAAAAGAAAATTTATCATTTATGGGGGTTAAGTAAAACAGGGGTAGGTTTAGTTAGCACTATTATTGCTAGAAATACAAAAACTAATCATATTGTTCATTCAATTGATGAACTA
This sequence comes from uncultured Bacilli bacterium, assembly GCA_944358985.1. Lineage (GTDB taxonomy): Bacteria > Bacillota_I > Bacilli_A > RFN20 > CAG-826 > CAJOOD01. Next base: position 12,113 of record CALVSI010000014.1, read on the forward strand.
AAAACAGTGTTTAATTAATTGTATATAATATTTTGCTATTTAAAAATTTTATAAAATAATCAATTTTTGCAGCAGATTAAATTTAATTATCGTATATTTTCTATAAACAACGAAAATCATATTTTTCCTTATGTTTTAATTTATGAAAATTAACAAATTTAAATAATTCGTTTATCTATATAGTAAAATCTAATAATTTTTTTAATACCTAAAAAGCCAAAAATTAATTAAGATTGCTCTTTGTTGTTGCAGCAACGACACGTTGCTATTCTTGACAAACTTTTTGTCTTTATAATAACATCAAAGGAGCAATCGTTTATGGAAACTAACAAAAAAACTACAGGACAAATTATTACAGAACTTAGAAAATTAAACAATCTAAGTCAAGAACAATTAGCAACATCTTTATATGTTACTAGACAAACTATTTCTAAATGGGAAACTGACACAGGAACACCAGATTTAAATAATTTGAAAAACATCGCATCGTATTTTGGTGTGACTGTCGACTATTTATTAGGTAAAGAGGAAAACGACAACGTTAAACCAATCGCGGGAAATATTGTTGTTCCTCCAAAGAAAACTATCGATAAAAATATTAAAATTTTTGATTATTTACAAAGAGGAATGCTTTTACTTTCTTTTTTATTATTTATTATTTCAATGTTTATACCAGCATATAGTTTAAAAACAACAGGAGCATTTGAATTAGAATTACAATCATATTTTTTTTTTGATTTAATTGTAAATGGGATTGATGGCAATTCCCCTTTATTTGAATTTTTCTTAATTGTTTTTGGAATGTTATTATGTGTGATATCTGCTTCATTAGGGCATTTTGGTTTTAAAAAGCAACCTAAAAAACCATTAGTTATGCTTATTTTAAGAATCGCATTAGCGTTATTAGGAATGATTTTAGGCATTATAGGAACAGTTATTATCATTCCTTATAATATGTATAATACTTATGAAGTTGGACCATTTGTATATATGGCTGCACTCATACTTTCATCAGCGGTAGGCGTATTTAATTCAATCATAGCTTATTTAATTTCAACTGGAAAATTTACATTCGAATCTTTGTTTAAAACAAGAGAATAATTTTATAAGTAAATAATAATATACATAGAAGTGGTGTTGTGACAAACATCACTTTGTTTATGTTAGACAACACAGTGTGGCTATTATAAAATTATCGTTATATGGGATTATTAAATAGATTCTTTCGCGTTATTACACGCCCAGTTCGCGCTAAAATGCACGGTAAAGTTGGTGAAATTAAAGTTAACATGTCATTAGCACGAAGTGATAATGCTTGTTCAATAAACAATTTAACCATTATTGATAATAATATGAAAACTCATCAAATTGATCATGTTTCAATTAGAGAAAATGGTATCTTTTGTATCGAAACAAAAAGTTTAATCGGGTTTGTATTTGGTGATGAAAAAAGCAAATATTGGACTCAAACTCTTTATACTGGTGAAAGACATTATATTTATAATCCGATAAAACAAAATCAATCTCATTGTTATCATATAAAACAAATTATAGGAAATAATTATATAGTAAATTCGATTATCGTAATGAGTAATAACAACGCTGATAACATAAGCTGTAGTAATGTAATTAATTTAAGAAATTTGAAATCATATTTAAGTTCATTTGATAATGGTGTTCGTTTAACAGCTTCTGAGATTAACGAAATATATCAAAAATTAGAAAACGCAAACGCCCATATATCAAAAAGTGAACACATTCAAAATATTAGACAAACACAAATAGAAATTAGTTATAATATATGTCCGCGGTGTGGAGGAAAACTAGTCTTAAGAAAAGGAAAAAATGGAAATTTTTATGGCTGTTCAAATTATCCAAAATGCAGATTTACAAAAAATATATAGTTTATGATTTTTATAAAACTCGCTCCGAATTTAGAAGAAAAGCATATAAAACTCGCTCCGAATTTAGAAGAAAAGCATATAAAACTCGCTCCGAAATTAGAATAATATTGATTGTATAACATATTTTTAATATAATCAAATTATCGGAGGAATTATTGTGTACTTAAAAAGAAAAATTGATTTATGGTTTGATAAATGGAAGGCTAAAACGGATAAAAAACCAGCTTTAATTACAGGAATTAGACAGTGTGGAAAAACAGAAAGCATTTTACATTTTGCCAATTCTAATTATTCCACTGTTATATATATTAATTTTTGGGAAAATAAAAATTATTTAAAAATCTTTGATAATTCATTAGATGTTGAAGATTTAGTCTCGAATATATCGCTATATTTCTTGGATAAAAAAATTATTCCAGATAAAACCGTGTTTATTTTTGATGAAATACAAGAATGCCCTAGAGCCAGATTATCTCTTAAAAATTTTGCTATCAATGGAAAATATGATGTAATAGCAAGCGGTTCTTTTCTAGGCGTTAGTGGATATGTCATTAATGATACAACGCCAATTCCAGTTGGATATGAGGACATTTTTCAAATGAAAACTTTAGATTTTGAAGAATTTCTTTGGGCTAATCATTGTGACAATTTTTATATAGAACAGTTAGAAAAATGTTTTAAAAATCGCATTCCTGTTCCAGATCCGTTAAATAATTATATGAAAAAAATGTTTCAAATTTATTTATGCATAGGTGGTTTTCCACGATCGGTTACAACATATTTAGAAACTAAAATAATTGGAGATTCTATTAATGTGGTTACGAATATAGTTTCTGAAATGAAACATGATTTAGGTAGGAGAATAAACATAAACGGCGAATCAATATTCAAACAATCAGAGATTGGAAGAATTCAAAATGTTTTTGAACTAATACCAGCTTTTTTAGCAAAAGAAAATAAAAGATTTGTTACCTCTAAAATAATAACAGGTAATGGTATAGATAAAGCAAACGCAATTGAATATTTAAAACAGGCGGGAATAATAAGTAAGGTCTTTAATCTGACAAGCCCATCACTGCCCCTAGAAATTAATAAAATAAGCAATCAATTTAAATTATTTCCTAACGATATAGGAATGCTAATCTCAATGTTGGGAAATGATACAATTGTAGCTCTTAGTCAAGGAAATTTGGGGTTATCTAAAGGAGCAATTTATGAGGCTTTAGTGTTTGATTCTTTGTACAAATCCAATATAGGAGTATATTATTTTGCCAAAGAAAGTGGTTTAGAAATTGATTTTGTTATTTGTTATGAAGCAAAAGCTACTTTATTGGAAGTTAAGGCTAAAAATGGCAATTCTAAATCTGCAAAAACTGTTTTATCTCACCCACAACATTATGGCAAAACAAGATTAATCAAAATAGGAGATTACAATATTAGCGAAAACGACAATGTTTTGACTATACCGCATTATCTAACATTTATATTAGGCAAACATTAAATCAATTATTTGTATTTTGTTTCTTTTCTACTTTTTTCTTAATGATATTTTTAATAAACATTATTAAAAAACTCAAACCAATAATATATAAAATTAAAATGACAATCCAATAAAATACACCAAACTTGCCATCCCCAACATTAAACCAACCATTAGTTAAAAAATCTAAAAAGAAATAGGGAAATCTTTGCCCTCCACCAAAATCAACATTAAGTCCATAACAAATCATTGCAAATGCTAAATAGTAAAGAGGAGTTGATAATCCCCAAAAGAAATCAAATTTTTTATTTTGGAATTTGTAATCAACAGCAAAAAAGTCAGCCAAAGCAAAAAGTGGTACAAATAAATGAGGAAATAAATTGCTTGGAGAATATAAATAAGATACATATCCTATGCTTGCCATATAAGGTGCAAGCAAGACAAAAAATACTGTAAAAGTAATAGTTATTGCAACAACACAAACATATTTAATTATGTATAAAAAATAAGGAATTTTAATTTCTTTATTTTTAATAAAAGAAATAATATCTATGATAAGCAAAGCAAATTCCACCAAGGCTATCCAAGTATTTGACTGTATTGTGTAATAAAGAAATGGTGACATTGACATAAATGCCTGACTTTGATAAGTAAAAAATAAACCTAAAGCAAAACAAATTATTAAAATTATTTTTAGAATTATTGATAAAATTAAATGTCTTTGTAAAATGCTCATCAAGTTATTGTATCAAAATATACTCATTAATTGGAATTAATTAATTTAAACAAACAAAACAAAGTAAAAATGTTATTATTAAAATAACTTATTATTTTAGGAGGTTAATTATGAATAGCCAAATTAAATGTCCAAAATGTGGAGAAGTATTTCAAGTTGACGAATCTACGTATTCTTCAATATTAAAACAAATTAAAAATGATGAATTTGAAAAAGAACTTCATGATAAATTGCATTCTATAGAAAAAGAATGGGAATATAAACAAAATAACAAAAAGAGTGAATATGAACTTAAAATTCAAGAACTCGAATCTAAATTAAAAGAAGAAAATTTAAAAAAGACAAACGAAATAGAAAAAATCGAAAATGACAAAAACGCTAAAATTAAAGAGCTTGAAAATTTAAGAAAATATGATTTGCAAAATAAAGAAATAGAAATTCAAAAAGCTATTGAAAATTCTAAAGCAAAAATATCTGAATTGGAAAATCAATTAAAAATAAGTGAAAAAGAGTCTCTTTTAGAAAAAAGAAATTTAGAAGATAAATATAAAGAAGAACTAAAACATAAAGACGAAGTAATTGCACAATATAAAGATTTTAAAAGTCGGATGTCTGTCAAATTATTAGGAGAATCTTTAGAACAACACTGTCAAATAGAATTTAACAAAGTTCGTTTAACGGCATTTCCAAATGCTTATTTTGAAAAAGATAACGATGTAAAAGATGGCACAAAAGGTGACTTTATATATCGCGATTATAGTAATGATGAAAATCGTATTGAATTTATCTCTATTATGTTTGAGATGAAAAACGAATCTGATGTTTCTTTGAATCGTCATAAAAACGAAGATTTCTTTGCTAAGTTAGATAAAGACAGAAAGGAAAAAGGATGTGAATACGCTGTGTTGGTATCTATGTTAGAACCAGATAACGAGTTATATAATAGCGGCATATATCAAGTTTATAATTATGAAAAAATGTATGTTATAAGACCACAGTTTTTTATTCCTTTAATAACAATATTAAGAAATTCCGCTATTAAAACAATAGAAGACAAAAAAGAACTTTTAAAAATAAAAGAAGAAAACTTAGATATTTCTAAATTTGAAGATCAAATGGAAGAATTTAAATCCAAATTTTCAAAAAATTTTGAAACCGCTTCCAAAAAATTCCAAGCTGCAATTAAGGAAATAGATAATTCAATTACAAAACTACAAAAAGTTAAAGAGGCATTATTGAGTAGTGAAAATAATTTGAAGCTAGCAAACGATAAAGCACAAGATTTAACAATTAGAAAATTAACATATAAAAACAAAACAATGAAAAAAATGTTTGAAGATTTAAAAAAAGATAAAACTAATTAATTTGTTTAAGTTTTTCCACTATAAATTTTGCAATTAACTCAGCATCATCTTTATAATGATCAGCTAACCAAGATTTTACAATAGTGTCGATTATTCCAATTTTAGTAATAAGATTATATTTACTTTTAAAATCATCATTAGATTTTTCTAAAAGTGCTTCTTTAATATTTGCATTTGTATTAATTCTATCGATGATAATACCAATATTATCACGGGATATTTTAATTAAATATGGCCTTAATAATGACAACTCTTTTAAAAATGATGTAAGGGTTTTGATTGTCTTATTTTCATCTTGTTCTAACAAAATTATTGATAAATTTTTATTTAATGTATCCGCTAAAAGGGAAGAGGTAACGTTTAATAAATTATCGATAGATTTATAATTTCTATAAAAAGTAGCACGTGCCACGCCAGCTTTTTTTACAACATCAGTAACAGTTATAGAATTGTATGGTTTTTTGGCTAAAAGTCTTAAAAAACTTTCAATAATATAACCTTTCGCATTATATGCTTTTTCTAACATAAATCTACCTCCGTTAAACACATTGTCTCACTAGCAAAGTTTATCATTTAATAGGTTATAAAACAATAAAAAACCAATCAAATAATTTGATTTTGCACAAATTTTGAGTTGATTGGTTGAAAAATTATTTTGCTAATGTGCCCATTGGATCCCAAGGCATATAAATAGTCGGTTCTTCTTTTAATGCTTTTAACTCGTCATCATTAAAATATTTTTCCAATATGACAGCTTGATAAACAAATCTATTAAAGAAGTCATCTGACATAATAAAATATCCTTTATTTCCAACATCTTCACCCCAAGAGTTTTCTATTTTCCATTTTGTGGGTTTTCCATCAACAATATTTACACCAGTAATAACCATCGCATGATTCATTGCACTAGCAAAATAATCAAGCATGTCACCTTTTTCAAACTTTAAATCAAGTCCAAAAGTTGAAGTGTAATCATACGCTAAACTGTCCCAACTGCCTCCGTTTCTATCACGATAAAATGAAACGTCGCTTCCAAACCAAACTGGAGTGTCATCTTTAAGCTGTGAAATGATTAATTCTTTAATTCTATTCATTTCTAAATTTAAATGAATTACTTTTTTGCCTTCTATAACATTCCCAAGATACATAATGGTATATGGTTTTAAATATGGTTTATCTTTTGTTGGTGAATTAGTTATTGAATGATATAAATCAATTTCATCACCTATGTATTCATTAAAAAATTGTTTAGGAGTCATGTTTTTAATTAGATGATATTCTTTATTTTTATCAACATATTCTAAATCAAATTTTTCTGGTATGAGTCCGAAACTATTAGTCAACAAGAAATACATTTTCTCAAGAACATTATCTTTAAGGATTAATATATCTTCATATTTCCCCTCAGCGTATAACTTGCTTGCTTGGCTTGCAAAATTACGGATATTAGTGTTTATAATTTGATTTGAAGCAGAAGTTTGTGATGATTGATTAGTTTCAACCATTGCACTTTTTGGAACTATCCCATATTTTTTAACAATATTTGCAAACATGTCCCATTGACCGCCATCGCCAACTGCAAATGTTAATAAATGCATCATAATGCGATCATCGTGTGGTTTATCTAATTGTTCCATTATTGCGTTTAGTGTGTAATTAATTTTTTCTAACTTATCATAAAAAGCCACATAATTTTGGGACAATTCAAATTGTTCAACATTTAATTTTTTTCCAATAACTTCTCTTAAAATGTTAAGGCCAGCAAATATCCAGCATCGGCCAGATTGTTTTTGATTACAAACTTTCATGGTTTTTATATCAATTGAAAATTTGTTTTGCATATTTCCTTCTTGTTCGCTGACATAAACAATATCGCTTATTTGTGACTTTGATAGTGCGTGTCTTATGATAGTGTTTGTTGGATTATTGTGATAATCATTTTTCATTTTTTCTAATATCTTTTCATCTAATGGATAATTATTCATTTTAAATTTGCTCATATAAAGACCTCCTAATATAAATAGTGTATACTTTTATTTTGTTAAAATAAATCAATATGGTAATATAATTTTGTATGAAAAAATTAATTTTTGGATTGATGAATTTAAATAATTTATCTTTAAAAGATGCAGAAGAATTATTTTTGCATGCTTATGATAAAAATATCCGATATTTTGATATCGCAGATATTTATGGAAATGGTGAGTGTGAAGTGGTGTTTGGCGAGATTTTAAAACTTCATAAAAACTTGCGTAAAAATATCATTATTCAAACTAAATGTGGAATATGTAATGGCTATTATGATTTTTCTTATGAACATATTATCAGCAGCGTCAAAAATTCTTTAAAAAGAATGGGTTTAGATTATGTTGACATATTATTATTGCATCGACCTGATGTTCTTGTGGATTTTAAAGACTTAAATGTTGCTTTAAATTATTTAAAAAACAATAATTTAGTCAAAAGATTTGGTGTATGTAACATGAATAAATCGTTTTTTAAGTTATTGCAAGACAAAGTTGACGTTAAATTAGAAATTAATCAACTAGAATTTTCATTAACTTCTACACAATTAATCGATCATATATTGAATATGAACACTAATAACGATTTAGCAAATGATAAAGTAGGGGAAATTGTCGAATATTGTTATATGCACGATATTGAATTGCAAGCTTGGTCGCCTCTTAAAGTTTCTTTAAGCGAAGGAGGATTTATCAATAATCCAAAATATCAAGAATTAAATGAAACGCTCGATAAACTTGCAAGTAAATATCAAACAAACAAAGCGAGTGTTTCACTTAGTTTTATAATGAGATTATCTTTTAATATTGCTCCTATATTTAGTTGTTCTAATATTAAACATTTTGATGAGTGCATAGAATCTTTAAACATTGATTTATCAAAAAAAGATTGGTATTTATTATATTTAAAAGCAGGGCACATTTTGCCTTAAATTATTAAAATTAATAAGTTTTTGCAAGATATTTAATTAATTATCCAGTTATTTTTAATTCTTGATTTAGTATAAATTCATTTTCTTTATTGTTTATAAATTGCAATTCATAAAGAAGTTTATAAGAACCATTTTTCTTGATTAGTTCATCGTGTGTTCCTTGCTCTTTAATTTGCCCATCGCTGATTAAAAGAATTTCATCAGCGTTTCTAATTGTCGACAAACGATGCGCAACTATAATCGTTGTTCTGTTTTTACAAAGTTCATCTAAGGAATTTTGTATTAATAATTCGGTTGTGTTATCTAATGCACTTGTCGCTTCATCTAATATTAAGATTTTTGGATTTTTTAAAAATATTCTTGCAATTGATAATCTTTGTTTTTGCCCACCAGAAAGCTTAACACCTCTTTCACCAATATCAGTATCAAAACCATTTGGTAAACTCATTATATATTCATATATGTTTGCCTTTTTAGCGGCTTCAATAATTTCTTCATCGCTCGCATCTAATTTACCATAAACAATATTATCTTTTATTGTTCCACCAAATAGGAAAACATCTTGTTGGACAATACCAATTTGTTTTCTTAAGGATTCGAGAGTAAATTCTTTAATATTTATTCCATCAATTGTTATACTTCCTTCATTCACATCATAAAATCTAGGTATCAAATGACAAATTGTTGTTTTTCCTCCTCCTGAAGGACCAACAAGCGCTATTTTTTTGCCATGTGGTATTTTAAATGAAACATCTTTTAATATTCCTTTTGATGATTTGTAGTGAAATTTAACATGATCAAAAGCAATATCTCCATTAACATTTTCACAAATTTTATCGCCCTCATGGATGTTTTCTTCTTCTTCATCCATGATTTCTAAAAATCTTTTAAAACCAGTAGATCCATTTTGAAATTGTTCAACAAAATTTATAAGTTGATTAATAGGGCTTATAAACATATTCACAGAAATTATGAAAGTCGAGTAATCAGCAAAATCAATTTGCTCATCATATAAAAATAAACCGCCTGCTATTAAAACGATGACATTAAAAACGTCTGTAATAAATTGTGATGATGCAAAAAACTTGCCCATAGCTTTAAAAGCAGAACCTCTTGCTTTTACAAATTCTTTGTTTGTTTTATCAAATTTTTCTTCTTCTTTTTTGGTGTTTGTAAATGCTTTTGTTACTCTAATACCAGAAATAGAAGATTCTAATTGAGCATTAACTTTTGCAATAGCTACTTTTGATTCTGTCATTGCAACACGCATTTGATGACGAAAATGTGATGTTATAAAAAATAGTAGGGGCACGCACGCGAATATAATCAAGGATAATATCCAATTTATAAAACACAAATATATAAAACTTGCTAAAAGAGTAAAACCTGCGATAAATATATTTTCAGGACCATGATGCGCTAATTCAGAAATATCAAATAAATCATTTGTCATTCTTGACATGATTTTTCCTGTTTCGTGTTCATCATAATAAGTGTATGGTAATTTTTCCAATTTATTAAACATGTCCTGTCTCATTTGAGCTTGCATTCTTACACCCATGACGTGTCCATAATATTGAATAAAATATCTTAACAACATTCTTACTACATAAATAAGTAATAAACCAACACCACAAATAATAACCAAATCTATTTTTTTATTAGGTATAAAATCTTGCAACATATATCTAGTAATAATTGGGTAACCCATCCCAATTATTGCTACTAGAAAAGCTGCTGTCATATCTAAAATAAAGATTTTTTTATGTGGTTTATAATATTTGATAAAACGTTTAAGCAAGTTCATATTTTTCTCCCATAATATTAAAAATATTAAATTTAGGTTTCAACAATTATATTTTAAATCTAAATTAAAAACATACAATTTTTTTAAAAAACTTTATTGCAATGAATAACATTTTTGATAAAACTATTTACATATTTTTTAATAACGATAAGGAGGTCTTTTTTAATGAACAAGAAGTATTTGTTATTAATTCCAGTACTTGCTTTAGCGTTAGTGGCGTGCGACCCTGATGTTACAACAAGTACAACTTCCGGTGGAGGAAATACCCAAACATCGACTACAACAACAAGTCTAGGTACAACTTCTACGGGCACAACAAGTTCTGAACCACCAGCACCTGTTTTAACTGTTGCTGATGTTTTAGGCGCATTGCAAAATGCAAATCCTTTAGCAGTCAAAGGACCATATTCAAACGTTATCACCTTGGATTCAACTGGTGAGACTGTTCAAGCACTTAATCGTTCAATTCAAACACTTGTTAGTAGCGATCGATATGTAAGCATTGAAACCGACGATCAAACAGGCGCAGAATTGTATTATTTTGATTATTTTAGAAATGCTGAAACTGGTGCATCTGAAGCAAGATATTTGGACGCAACAACAAATGAGACAAAAGTTAGTGAACTTGTTAGCGAGGAAACAGGTGAGCCAATCGCATTTGTTAGTAAATATTACAATCCATTTGTTCTTGTTGAAGAAGATATGGGTTCAGTAATTAATGGACAAGTAGTATTTAATTTTGATGAATTAGCAGGAAGAGCAGTATTCTCCATTTTAAGTGGTGGCTATGATGCTGTTGCCACAAGCATGACTGTTACTGTTGATGATAATTTAGATGTCGTCAGTGCTGTTTTAGAAACCGAAGCCGTAAAAGGAAATGTAGAAACTGCAGAAGGAGAATTAGTTCCTGCTACACAAACTATAAGTTTTGCATTTGATTTTGTTAGTGCTGATGAAATCGCTGCTGATGACGTCGCACCACGTACAAGAACCGCTGATCATGATGCTATGGCAGATATGATCGACGCTTTAAAAGAAGGTAACTTCACAGTATCTGCTGCTCAAACAACTGTTGGTTCTGATGAAGAACCTGCCGAAGATAATTTAATTGTTACAAAAGAAGGTATTGAAATGAATGGTGCCGGTGGTGTCATGGTTACACCTGAAGGTCTTGTTCAATACGAATTGTCTACTGGTGATGCAGTACTTGGTACAACAACACCAGATGCAGATTCTTCAATTTCTGATTATTTACCAGGCTTTACAGTTTTACCAGAAATGTTTGATTTAGTTGGTGAAAACAAATATCAATTAACACCTGGTACAGAAGCTTTTGCTTTATTAAATGATCCAAGTGCTACTGCTGGAATGTATTCTAATATTGTACCAGATCATGGCACTGTCTATTGGACATTAAATAGTGAAACAAGTTTAACAATTGAATATACATATACTTATTCTTTTGAAATATTTGGACAAGTATATTCAATACAATATGATGTTAAAGTCGATGTCATCGACATTGGCACAACTGTTTTCCCACGCACAGTCGAAGAATTAGTACCATACACTCCACAAACAAGTTGGAATGATATTGATGGTATGGTTGATGGCTTAGCCGATTATGGAATTACTCCAGATATCTTCCCATTCTGGTTACCCGAAGGCGGAGAATGGGTTGAAGATTTTGCAGGATGGTTTGGTGCAAATATTTATACTTCCTATACTGGTGAAGATGATGCTGTTTTAGCAGAATTAGTCGCTGTGTTAACTGAAGCTGGTTGGGTTTCAGGCGGAACAAATAGTTATGGCGAAGCAGTTTATAACTATACATTAGATGATGGTACTGTGCTAGAAATTGGTATCATCGCAGAAGGTGGTTGGTTAACAATTTATCTTTATGAACCAGAAGCACCATATGTTGCAAATGATGCTGATGATTGGGTGAGAAATGCATTTGCTGATCCAACAAATTCATTTACAATTTCTTATGAAATTAATCAAACAATCACTACTGGTGCGCTTGATGAAAATGATACGCCATATATTCCTGATGGTAATCAACCAACTACATCTTCATTTAATGGAAGCTGGGCATTCTCAGGAACTGCTATTAAGCAAGAATGGGTAGAAGATGGAATTACCTGGTACTACACTGAAGATACTGCTGCAGGTACAGTCAGTGCTTGGGAAGAAGTTAATGGTGTTTGGACAGAAGAATTGTTAGGAAATGGAACGCTTTTGAACGTAAACTTTGCTTATCCATATCGCATGCTTTCAGAAGTGGGCACTCAAAATATTTTTGAAGCCACTGAAACTGCTAATACATATAATGTTATAAATGATACAGCACTTGCATATTTATTGGATATGACTAATTTCTTTAATTCCAGTCAATATGATTCAATCACCGCGACCGCTGTGTTAGATGAAGAAGCTGGCACATTAACATTTAACGTCGATTTAGGTGGAGCCTGGTGGTATTTAGATTCTTCTTATACTACAATTGGTTGGGTTGAAGAAAGCTTTACTTTAACAATTTCCAATGTTGGAACAACAACTGTAGATACATCTATATTAACTCCAGCCGCTTAATAACAAAGTTAATAACTTTAAAAAATATAAAAGGGGCTGTTCGAAAACCTAAAAGGTGAATGACAGCTCTTTTTATGGCTCTCTACATTCTAACGGGGTTTAACGGGGACCCTTGAGCCAAACTCCCAAAAACTCTACATTCTAAGGTGGTAT
>CALVSI010000015.1 GCA_944358985.1 uncultured Bacilli bacterium
GTTAATATCATTTAAAGCATTAACTAGACGAGATTTGTTTTTATATGTTTTATATATATGAGATAAGGTGAGCATAATTATATTTAATTATATTAAAATATTTATTTTTTTGATTTTAAAAATACAATATCGATGGATGAGATTTTTCTAAAATAGTTTTAACACCATCAGCATTATCATAATAAATTGATACATCAAAATATGGATCATCTTCAGGGATGAGGAAGAAGTGGATACTATCAAATAGCATTTGTGCAAGATTATATTGCCAAGTTGTATCTAAAAAGATTGATCCACTTTTAATTTCTTCTACTGAATAAACATATTTTGCATTATACGTGAAAAATAAATTAAATTTTTGACGATAATTTAATTGTACATAAATGGGAAAATTATATTCGTTTTCAATATTATATGTCTCAGACAATACTGAACTAAAATACGAATAACTGCTATTGATGTTTTCTATTTCTTGATAAAGCGAGGCATTTAATCCAATTGTTCCATTGATATATCGCGAGAGATTTAATTTAATAAATTCTATTGGAATAGAAGCACCTATTTCATATCCTGAATCCAAAGTAAAATCTGAAAGAATTTCCATGGCATAATTAGTTGTTGTACTCTGGTATTCGCTATGAGCAGACGTAAATTGAGACGTAAAATGAATGCCAGTTTTAGCAGGAATGTTCCGAGTATACAGAATTTCAACAGGTATATCAACATAAAATTCATCGAAACGAAAAGTATATGATTTCATCGCATTTATATTAGAGAAATGTTGATCATTAGGAAACCAGCCAGATTGATAAGTTTGCTTTTCTTCAACTAAAACAGCAGAAGAATAATACGTTATATGACCAAATACGTTATGATTCTTATCGTTGTAAAAAGAAATGACGTTATTATCACATGCATTCTCGTCAACTCCTAAATAACCGCCAAGAACATATAAAGTATCGAAATCATCTGGTGCAGGTTCAAGATCAACATTTAAGTCAAAAGCATCTTTTGGTTGAAAATAATTATTAGAGTTAGCAGTGATAAAAGTATTAGAGATACTTGTAATTAAACTCATAAAAATTAATAAATACAATTGCATAACAAATTTATCGCTTTCTTATAATAATGATAGCATAAATCGCACACTAATCAATTTCTTTTGCTAAAATGCACATCATACCATAATATCAATAAAAATCATTTAATCAACTAATTCAAAGATACAAAAATAAAAACCGCTTTCGCGGCATTTACTTTTTTTGATTGCTTAATATTTTATTTACGCAATCCTAATCGTGCAATTAATGTTAAATAGTCTTGACGATCTGTTCTTGCAAGATAATCAAGAAGTGCACGTCTTTGTCCAACTAACACTAACAAAGAACGGCGAGAAGAATGATCTTTCTTATGCTCTTTTAAATGGGCAGTAAGACGATTGATTTGATGTGTCAAAAGTGCAATTTGAACATCAGTTGAACCAGTGTCATTTGGGTTCTTGCCATACTCTGTAACAATTTGTTGAATTTCTTGTTTGGTAAGTGCCATATTTCCTCCTATAAAAATTCTTAGCTTATTCATCGGTTAACGCTGAGGAACGTTAATCAGCGGATAAGTCGCGACTATTAGTATATATTAATAATCGGAATAATGCAATTATTATTTATCTTTAAAAAATAATTTTGCTTTTTCAATATCACTAAAAACTTGTTTTTTTAATTCATCTACACTATCAAATTTAATTTCATCTCTAAAAAATTTATAAAATTTTATCAAAATTTTTGTGTTGATAGATAAATCATCAATATCGAAGACATGCACTTCCACAATAGGCAAATCAAGTTTAGATATCGTGGGATGAACACCAATATTACAAATACCATGATAGTTTTTGTCTTTAAAAGAGACGCTGACAAAATATACTCCATTTTTTAGATTAACCAAATTTTTATTTAATTGTATATTCGCGGTTTTAAAACCAAATTTTTTGCCATTTCCAAGACCTTTTACAATTTCTCCAACAATAAAATAATTATAACCAAGAAATTTATTAGCAAGTTCGATATTACCATTTTCTAACAATTTTCTAATTAAAGAAGATGATACTTTAACATTTTCAACATATAAAAGAGGAACAACTTCAACATCAAAAAATTTGCTTAAATAAGCAGGATTTCCTTGATTTTTATAGCCAAAACGAAAATCTTCACCACACACAATAACTTTTGGTGATATAACTTTTAGATATTTTTCAACAAAATCAAACGCAGAAGTATTAATTAATTCATCATCTAGTTTCATCAATAATAGTTTTGAACACCCTAAATTTTCAACTACAATGCTTTTCTCTTCATCGGTCAAGATTGATTTTTCTGTTTTAAAGTTTCCTGTAAAACTTAAAACATATATTGGATAAGGATATTTTTTAGCGGCATTAATTAAACTTTGGTGTCCAAGGTGAACGCCATCAAAAAAACCTATACATAATGAAAAGCTTTCTTTTTTTAACCTAGATAAATTGCTTTTATTGAGATTAATTATTTCCACGATATATACCTCGTTTACAATGATATATATTATCGCTTATCTTTTCATAAATAGCCAATAAAGTATTATTGCAATCATAAACCGCTAATAAGGATTCTTTACTGTTAATATGCAAATTTTGTCCATGCAAAACACAAATCTTTTCATTATCATTAACACAATATTTTTTAATACCTAATAAACAATTATTTATATTTATCAATTTATCTTGTGATAATTCTTCTATTTTACTAGACATAGTCAAACTATATTTTCCTATTGCAGTTCTTGTTAAATTAGTTAAATGTCCAATGGTATTTAATTTGTTTGCTATGTCGTTTGCAAGACTTCTTATATAGGTACCTTTACTACAATGAACATAAAATAATACTTCATTATTTTTAAAATCAATCAATTTTATATCAAATATTTCAATTTCGCGTGATTTTAAATTTAAATTTATGCCTTTTCTTGCGTATTCATATGCGGGCTTACCATCTATTTTTATTGCACTAAAAATAGGAGGTTTTTGCATACTTTTTCCAAGAAATGTATGCAAAACATTACTAATTTGATTTCTATCTAATTGCTTTTTTTT
This sequence comes from uncultured Bacilli bacterium, assembly GCA_944358985.1. GTDB lineage: Bacteria > Bacillota_I > Bacilli_A > RFN20 > CAG-826 > CAJOOD01. Next base: position 3,125 of record CALVSI010000015.1, read on the forward strand.
GTCATCAATTTTTGTAATATTACCAGTACAATCTAAACTATCGGTTTCTATTCCTAATTTTAATTTAGCGATGTATTTTTTATCGTAATCTTGAATAAATGGTAATAACTTGGTCGCATTATCCACTAAAACAATAAGAAGACCGTCAGCAAAAGGGTCTAAGGTGCCACAATGCCCTACTTTTTTTGCTTTAAAAAGATGTTTTATTTTATTACAAACATCTTGACTCGTCCAGTTTATAGGTTTATTAATTAAAAACATTCCATCCATAGTTTATTTTATCCATCTAAAATAATATAATTATTTTGTTATGAAAGCAATTCGAACTCTATTAGCGTGCATTCGACAAGCCGATCAAAAATATAATTTATTTGAAAAAAATGATAAAGTTGTCGTCGGTATAAGCGGAGGAAAAGATTCTCTTGCTCTTTTATATTGCTTACATATTTATAAAAAATTTGCTCACACCAATTTTAAAATTCAACCTGTTTTACTTGATTTAGGTTTTCCAAATGCTGATTTTACAATAGTTAAGCAATATGTTAAAAATCTTGGATATGAATTATTAATTGAAAATAGTAAAAATGTTTATCAAATATTAACAATACAAAAAGATTTGCAACATCTAAAACATTTACCATGCTCGATATGTTCAAAAATGAAAAAAGCGGCAATTAATAAAGTCGCCAATCGTTTAAAATATAACAAAGTAGCGTTTGCACATCATCTTGATGATGCGATTGAAACATTGTTCATGAATATGATTTATGGCGGAAAGATTGCTACTTTTTCCCCAAAAATGAAACTAGAAAAAGCAAACATCACATTTATAAGACCTTTTACTTTAGCAAAAGAAAATGATATAAAAAGACTAATTAAAGAAGAAAACATCCCTATTGGTCAATCGTTTTGCCCAGCTGATAAAAACACAACACGTGAGGAAATTAAAAATTTGATTTTTGATATTTATAAAAATTTTGATACAGCACAAAAAAATTTTTTAAATATTTTAGATAATCATTCAAACCAAGATATTTGGGATATTCATAGCGATTATCAAATAAACCAAGAAGGATTAACAATTAAACCAATTTATACAAAAGAAGATTACGCTAAAGAAATATACATTAGAGAAAAAGTTTTTATTGAAGAAGGAAAAATTTCTTTTAATAAAGAATTCAACTTAAAAGATGAAAATCATGGAACTTCATTTTTAATCTTGAAAAAGCAAAAAGTCATTGGAACATTTAAAATAATAAAAGAAAATAAACTTATTTGGATAAAAAGATTTGCAATTTTAAAACAATATCGAAATAAGGGATATGGAAGTTTGATTTTAAAATTTCTAGTTAAAAAAATCCATCATGCATATTCCCCAATTGTTTTTCAAGCCCATGTCCAATGCAAATATAAAAATTTATATTTAAAAAACGGCTTTATAGAAATTGGAAAGCCGTTTAAAGAAGCTAATATTAATCATATCTTAATGAAGATAGAACTTTAGTTATTAACTTTTGAAATTATTTCATCTAAATGTTGAGCTTTTTTAAATGAATCATCTAATACAAAATTAATTTGAGGAACGCGTCTTGTATCCATCATTTTTGCTAGTTGAGACCTTATAAAACCTTTGCTTTTTTCTAATATTTTCATCCCTTTATTAACATCTTCATCTTTAAAAAATGAAACATAAACTTTTGCATAAGATAAATCAGAAGAAATTTTAACTTCAGGAATAGATAAAAAGCCTAAATTAGGATCTTTAAGATCGCTTTGAATAATTTTAGAAATGTTTTTAGCTAATAAAGCTTGTAAATGCAAACTTTTATTCATTTTTATGCTTTTTCCTCGACCATTTCGTATTGTTCAATGATATCTAATTCTTTAATATCATTATAATTTTCAATTAAAATTCCACATTCAAAGCCGCTTCTTACTTCTTTTGCTTGATCTTTTCCACGTCTTAAAGAAGCGATTTTTCCTTCATAGATAACAACACCTTCTCTTAAAAGACGTATTGGAGAATTGGCCTTAATTGTACCATCAACAACCATACAACCAGCAATCGTACCAAGCTTTGACACTTTAAATAATTGTCTAATTTCGGCTTGACCAATAATTTTTTCAACGTAGGTAGGCTTTAATAAACCTTTTGCCGCGGCTTCAATTTCTTCCAAAAGTGCATATATAATTCTTTGAAGACGTATTTCAACTTTTTCTTCTAGCGCTTTTGCACGAGTTTTAGCATCTGGTCGAACATTAAAACCATAAATGATTGCATGTGACGCGCTTGCTAACAAAACATCGCTTTCCGTAATAGCACCGCTAGAGGCACGAATAACGTTAATTTTGACATTTGGAACATTAATTTTTTCTAACGATGCTTTAACTGCTTCAGCAGAACCTGTTGAATCGGCTTTCAAAACGATATTTATGTTTTGAATTTCTCCTTCTTTTTTCATATTAAATAAGTCTTCTAAAGTCGCAGCAGACGTCATCTTTTTTTCTTTTGATTCTTTGATTTGTTTTCTTCTTAAAGCGATTTCTCGTGCTTCTTTTTCACTGGAAAAAGCCATGAAATGATCGCCAGCCTGCGGAACTTCACTAAGTCCAATGACTGAAACTGGAGTTGCGGGTAATGCTGTATTTAAAATTTTATTAAATTCGTTGGTCATTCTTCTAACTTTGCCATAGCAAGTGCCTGCTACTAGATAATCAGAAGTTTTCAATGTACCATTTTGCACTAATAATGTTGCTTTTGGTCCTTCTTGTTTATCTAATTCTGCTTCTAATACAATACCCATTGCATAACGATTGGGATTAGCTTTTAACTGTGACATTTCAGCGACTAAGATAACAGTTTCAAGCAATTTATCAATATTGATTTTTTGTTTTGCACTAATTTCAACCGCTATGACATCGCCACCATAATCTTCTAAAACAACATCGTGAGCTAATAAATCATTTTTAACTTTATTAACATCAGCCCCTGGTTTATCAATTTTATTTATAGCGACAATAATAGGCACACCTGCAGCTTTTGCATGATCTATAGCTTCTACTGTTTGAGGCATAACTCCATCATCAGCCGCAACGACAAGAATAACAATATCTGTGACAGAAGCACCTCTAGAGCGCATTGCAGTAAATGCTTCGTGCCCAGGCGTATCAATAAACGTAATCTTCTTATTATTAATTTCGGCTTGATATGCACCAATACTTTGAGAAATTCCACCAACTTCTTTATCGACCAAGTTAGAATTTCTAATGGCATCTATCAATGTTGTTTTACCATGATCAACATGCCCCATGATAGTAACAACTGGAGGACGATAGGTTAAATCATTTGGATCGTCTTTAATTTGTAAATTTTCAAAATTTTCAGCATCTACAACCTCTTTTTTTTGAAAATCGAATCCGTTTTCCAAACATATAGTTCCTATCATCTCATCATCTAATAAAGAGTTAATATTAAGAAGCTTTCCTTTCATAAAGAAATATTTAATAATTTCAGAAGGCAAAATATCTAAAGATTTAGCAAGTTCCGCAATGCTAATAGCACCCGTATAAACAAACACTCCATTGCTTAATTTTGTTGTGGCTTTGTTAGAAGTTACCTTTGTGGAAACATTAACTTTTCTTTCACTAACATTTGTTGGCTTTTTTGCCATAATATCACCCTCTTTCTAGAATTTTTTTAATTATTTCATCATAAAATTCATCTGGTATATCTTTTTTAAATGCTTTATTTAATAATTTCCTTTTTTTTGCTAATAAAATAGCGTCAGTGTTTTTTCTTAAATATGCTCCCCTACCATTGACTTTTTGCTCAAGATCAATAACAAGTTCGCCATCTTTTGTCAAAACAATGCGGACCAAATCTTTTTTTGAATAAAGATTATAATCGTCCAACGCTCTTCGCAATATGATTTTTTTATTTGCCCTCGTCGTCATAATATTCATCATACTCATTATAATCGATGTCTTCATCATCGTCATAATCTTCATCGTAATCATTTTCTTCTTCTTCGAGTGCTTTTAATTCCTCATCAGTATAAATAGACATACGTTGTTCAGGATTAACTTTTCGAATAATTGATGAATCTTCTTCTTGTTCTTCTTTTTTGGCTTTCTTTTTAGATTTAGAAACATTTGTTTTTGCTTTTTGTGACTCTAATTCTAATTCTTTTTCTAAATCCGCAAGCGTAGTTGTTGTTTGAACACTAGTTTTTTCAACTTGTGGTTCATCAATTTTTGTTTCTTCAATATTTTTTGCAGTTGTTTCAACCAAAACTTCTTTTTCTTCTTCACTAGTGGAAGGTTGTGCGACAATTGTTGAATTTAATTCTTCTTTATCAACAACTTCTTCTAGCGTTTCTCTTTCTTCATCAGTGATATCATCTTCATAATGACGTTTATCAGGAGCAACATAGGTATTTTTAGTGAGTGTATTAGCAGCATTTGTTGCAGCTTGCTCTTTTAACATTCTATCAATTGCTTCCTGTGCAGCTTTTTGACGCGCTTCAACATCAAGACGTTCCAATTCTTCAAATGTTTGATATTCGATTCCTTCTTCTTTAGCTTGAGTTTCTTCTTTAATATCAATGTGATATTTACAAAGTTGTTCAGCAAGTTTAACATTTACCCATTTTCTTCCTAAGGCAATTGATAAATTACCATCATTTACAACCGCGATAGCTTTACGATTTTCTTTGTCAACACTGACGCCTATTACTTGTGCGGGTTTTAACGCTTCCATAATGAATAATCCATCATTATCACTATAACCAATAACGTCAACTTTTTCTTTTGTTGGACCATTGCCTAATTGCGCAACAACTTTCTGAATTCTATTACCATTTGGACCAATACACGCACCAGCAGGATCAACGTTTGGATCATTGCTATAAACGGCAACTTTACTTCTTTCACCAGCTTTACGTGCAATACCTTTAATAATAATTGTCCCGTCATAAATTTCGTGGATTTCTTCTTCAAAAACTCTTTTTAAATATCCTTCATTGGAACGAGAAACATTAATTCTTGCTCCTTTTGTACCTTTATCAACACTCGATACATATAATTTAATTGTATCTTTTGGTTCATAACGATCTAATTCATCACCGATAAGTTCTTTTCTTGGAACAAATAATGTTGTACGTGCTATTGTAACTTGTAAACCATTTTCCTCAACTTTATCTACTGTACCAGTTATCATTTCTCCAATTTTATCGTGATAAACTTCATATAATGCCTCTTTTTCTGCCTCATTTAATTTTTGTTTGAAAACAGATCTAATTGTCAAAGCATTTGATTTAGTAATACTATCAAATGGTATATTTATTCGATATAAATCACCAAGTTTTATATCTGGATATTCTTTTTTAGCATCATCTAAAGAAATTTCTAAAAAGTCGTCTTCAACTGTTTCAACAACAGTTTTCATATGTGCTAAACTTAAAGTTCCTTTTTCTAAATCAATATTAACTTCAGTTAAAGCATCATCACCGCCTAATTGTTTTTTTAATCCCTTATCTAATGCTTCTTTTAATGCTTTCAAAATAGCGTCCTTGCTAATTCCTGTTTTAATTTCTAATTCATTAAATGACTCAATAAATTCTTTTTCGTGTCCCATGTTTTTCTCCTTAAAATTTAATTGCTAATCTGCTTTTTAATATATTATTTTTAAAAATTTTAATTAATTTCTCTTTTGATTTAATTCTATAAGTTATTTCTATATAATCTAGTTCAACATTTTTTAATGTACCATAATAAATATTTTCACCGTCGATTGGATTTATTAAATGTATACAGACATATCGATTTAAATATTTATCTAGATAATTAATTTCGATTGGTTTTTCCGCTCCAAGTGATGAAATATCTAGAAAATATGGTTCGTCAATTAAGTCAAGACTATCGAATAAATCGCTTATTTTTGAAGAAACTTCGCTTATAGCGTTCATGTCGATGTCTTCAAACCTATCAATAACAATATTAATAAAAAGGCCGTCTTTATTACGGGTTTTTTCAAATTTTACAAGTTCAAAACCTAATTTTTCTAATTCATTTTTTGTTTCCTTTTTTAAAATTTCAAGATTCATTCTACCCCCTTCAAAACAAAGAGTGGCTCGAGAGCCACTCTATTTATTGCAAATAAGAGTTGTGATTTTAATCACAGAAATATCATATATTAATACTTAATATATTGCAACATTATTTATCGGAATTTTCTTTTTGATTTGGTTCTTTTTCAATTTCCACTAATATTTTTTTGACTGTATGATGTTTTCCTAATGCAATAACAGTCATTTTCAAATTTTTATAATTTATTACATCATTTAATTTAGCAAAATTATCATCTAAAAGTTCGATTAAAAAACCACCAATGGTAACATATTCTGTTTCAATTTGTTCAAAATCTAATTCAAATAGATTGCAAAAATCTTCCAAATTCATTCCGCCATCAACAATATAAGTTCCATCACTTTTTTCAATATAAGGTTCATTTGGATCATCGGTTTCATCCCATATTTCTCCAACAATTTCTTCAATAATATCTTCTAAAGTGATAAGCCCTTCTGTTCCACCATATTCATCTAAAACAATCGCAATATGTTTTTTATTAAGTTTAAAAAATTGAAAAACATCATTTATTTCAGTAGTTCTAGGAAAAAAATTAATATTAGCGATAATAGAAGAAATATCTTCCGTTTTGCCTTCGAGTTTTAATCGAATTAATTCTTTGGTTCTTACATAACCAATAATATTATCGATATTATCATCGTAAACAGGAATTCTTGAATGAACAAATGTACGAGAATCTTTTAAAATATCGGACAATTTATCTGTTTTTTCTATTGCATATATTTTAGCACGTGGCGTCATTATTTCATAAGTTTCGGTAGAAGCATAATCAACAGTGCCGCGTAATAACTCGGCTTTATCTTCATCAATTGCACCTATTTCTTCTCCTTCATCAATCATTTCGTGAATTTCTTCATCTTTAATTTGAATGTCTTTGATATTATGGACGACTGGATAGGTGACAATTTGTCCAAAACCTCCGACTAAGAAAGTAATAGGAATAGTCATATAATAACAAACACTTATCGCAATAGCGTACCAATTAACAATTCTATAATTGAAAATTTTTCCAACAGACTTAGCTATAATTTCACCAAAAATAATTTTTAAAACAAGCATAACCATTGAGGCAACAACACCAAACATTTCGGCTTGTGAAGAATCACCAGAAATACCAATTTGAACCGCAATAGCGATACCTAATAATGTTGAAATAGAATCTAGACCAGCATTTATAGTGTCATTGAATAATAATATTGTAGAAATTGTCTTATCGTAATTTTTTGATAATTTATAAGCTTGGGATCTACTTTTTGATTTTTTATTTTCTTCGTATGCTTTTTTTAAACGATTTAAATTCGCACTTCCAAATGCCATATCCGCACTAGAAAAGAAAATAGAACCAATCAAAAGGAAAACTAAAATAATACTATACGCGGCAATCATTTGCTTTCCTCAACTTTTTTTGTGTTTTGATTAGCACTTATAATATCATTAACATTAACTAGTTCGTCTAAAATATCTTCCATGCTAACCATTCCAATCAAATTATTTTCAGTGTCCCTTACCATAGCGATATGTGTTTTCTTTTGATTTAATTTATCAAAAATATCATCTAATTTATCATCGCTTGATACATTTAATGGTTGCGTCAAACAACTACGTATATCTAAATGTGGATCTAAAGCGTATTCTTTAAAATACGTATTAACAGATAAAATTCCAATTACATTATCGACATTTTCATCATAAACAGGAAAACGCGAAAAATTATTTTTCATGATAAAGTCATTAAGTTTCTCAACAACTAAATCATCAGCATTTAAAAAACAAATATTTTCTTTTTTTGTTAAAACTTGTTTGACACTAATTGTGTCAAAAGAAAACGCACGGTCAAAAATTTTCTTTTCATTTGGTTCGAAAAGTTGTTCTTCTTCATTATTAATGTTTTCATCAGTAATAGCTTCATCAACACTTTCCATAATATCTTCTTTAGTCAAGATATTTTCATCCTTAATTTTGAAAATTTTATGTGTTAATTTTAAAATTCCTCTAAAAATTAAAATTATTGGAAATAAAATTATAGAAATAATAAAATCTGGCCACGCTAAAATATAAGCCATACGATTAGGAATTGCTTTTGATAAAATTTTAGGGCAAGTATCACTTACTATATAGACAAGTGCAGCCATGACAACCGTCGATAAAACAGCTTCAACAGGCGAATCTTCTGGAAAGCCCCAACCACGGCACAAATTATAAAATAACAACGCACTTATTGTAGACATAAGCGTTTGCGCTATATTGTTTCCTACTAAAACAGAAACTAATGTATCCTCAAACTTTTCGGTCAATCTGACAATTATTTTAGGAGTAATTTTTCCTTGATCGGCTAATACTTTAAAATGATATTTATTGCAATTTGAAAAGGCGTTTTCAGATGCACTAAATAAAGCGCTCACTAATAATAAAATTGCTATGATAACCCAACTTAGCCAATCAGGCATACCTAACACGCCAGCGTTTACTTCATTAACGCTAGACAGAGGGTCAACTACTTGATCGGAAAAATTTTCAATAAACATATCGCTAAATATTCTAACAAAACTAATATAACTTTCAACAAAAATTATTTTTTATCATAATTAAGATAAAATTTTAACAACGTTAAATCATCAGGATAAGTGACTTTAAAATTTTTTATATCACCATCTACTACAAAAGGATAATTGCCATTTAATATAGCTAAAGATACATCATCATGGGCATCATTTATACCCTTAGTTTGTGCATCACAATGAATTTGATAAATTAAATAAAATTTAAAACTTGCCGGAGTTTGTTCTAACAATAATCTATCTCTATCTAATTTGCTAGTTATAACATCGTCTTGTTTATTTAATACTGTATCTGTAATTTTTAGACATGTAACGCAACAACTGTTTGTCTTTAAAGCATTGATATTATCTAAGATAATCTTATTTGATACAAGAGGGCGTGCCCCATCAAAAATTAAGATATTATCATTATCAGAAGCAATTTTATTTTCTTTAAGATATTTTAAAGCATTAAATGTGCTTTCTTGGCGTGTACTGCCACCTAAAACCAGATTAATTTTATTATTATTTAAATATAAATCGTGGACACTTTTGTAATATTCTTGATGAACAACCAAAATAATTTTATCGATTAAGTTATTAGAAAGCAAAGTATCCAAACTATATTCAAATAAATATTTGTCATTAATTTTTGTAAAACACTTAGGAATAGCATTAGAAAATCTTTGACCTAATCCTGCAGTTAATAAAATTGCAAAATTCATTTTAATGATATGGATTTACAGTAATGGCACCATCAACACAGACGACAATAGTTGTTCCTGCACTTGCTAACCAATTTGAACCTCTTACAATATTTTTCCACTCATTTTTTCGTCCACCATAATTGATTCTAGCAAGTTTTTTGCATCCAAAGAAAGCATTATAGCCAATTTTAGTAACGCTTGTTGGTATAGAAACAACTTTTAAATTTGGACAATTTGAAAATGCACTTGGACCAATTTCTTTTATTCCTAAAGGAATAATGGCAATTTCAAGATTAGCATTTTGACTAAAAGCATGCCCACCTATTGAAGAAATTTGTTCTGGTAAGCCTTTGCTTGCAGTGTATTTAACTTGTGTAACAATTGTTGGAGATGTATTTGGACGAATATCTGCTGTAACAGGCTTATTGTTAACAGTCTGGATTTGACCATTAATAGGATAAGCATTTGGAACGATCATTGGTGCTACACCCATAACTGGATACGGATAACCCATTTGTTGCATTGATTCCATTCTTTCTTTTTGAGCACGTAATATTCGTTTAGCATCTTTAATATAAATTCGATCTTTAAAACAGCAATGGTAAATAATTGATAAAATAATGCCGAAAATAAGCAATTCAACAACAGTTCCAATTAAAAACCACATTGAAATATCAGCATAAGCAATTGTTGCTCCACCATAATTTGTGCCTGGTAACATAAATATAAAACAAAGTTTTAAAGCTAATATTGAAACCGCTAAAATAGTTTGAAAAGTAAAAACAAGCCAAACCATAACTTTTGGTGCTTTCCATCCATGAATAACTCCGAAAATTAAACCACACAAAAATATAATTGCGGTAATTACAGCAAACAAAGCATTTATTACTAGTAAAATTGCAATTGTATAAAGTATAGCAAATCTTAAAGGCAACGAATTGACAAGATTTGTTAAAACAGCTTCAAATGTCCAAAAATCATTGCTTACATATTGATTGCCTATAAAATCTTTTAAAAGAAAGTAAATAAAATCAAGACCGGATATGTTAAATGTTTGAACATCGCCACCAGTGGACAAATTCAAACTAAACAATGGAAGAAAATAGTAAAACGCAATAACGAGTCCAATAGAAATAAGCATTAAAAATAAAGAAAAAATCAAACCTAAATTCCATTTTTTTATAACTTTAACACCATTAACTCGTTCAATATTTTCCATACTAATTTATATTATACACGGCAAATACAAATAATTAATAAAAAATGTTTAATTTTAGCAAATTATTTTTTAATGTTGACAGCATTATTCCTATAAACTAATTTATTTTTGATGCATGAACAATGTTATCATTATACCAATATGCACCTAGACGTATCATCGCAATAAATGCCTTATATGCTATTTAGCATTCAGGCATAATCTATGATAATGTCTTCCTAGAGCAAGTTTGATACTTTTGAACACCCTCAACAATTCTGATGCTTCCTTCATCAAGGTCTCCACGTTTTGAAGCAACAGATAAAACTTCTTCTTTTTCTTCATCTTCTTCAATCTCCTTTCATTTAGAGCAAGCGAAGAACAGCCTGCTCAATATATGGAGATTCGGAAGGCGTTTTGACTAGTGACGCTCGAAGAAAAAATCAAAAAAGTCACCGCTAATCCTTGTCGAAATCGGTAAAAACCTGGAGTGTTCACGTCCCCTTGTAATTATTGGGCGCCTTGTATTTGTGGACCCTCTTCCTGTAATGGTTGCCCCAAAAAATCCGTGAGTTCGACCACCATTACAAGGCGCGATTTTCAAAAGGCTTTAATTGTCGGTACGAAAAGAAAAAGCCCGAACACCCCCAAAGGTATCAGGCATAATCTACGATAATGGTGCCCCATCGCAGAATCGAACTACGAATAGATCCTTACCATGGATCCGTTATGCCATTTAACTAATGGGGCTCGAAACGTTTTAATTATACAAATAAGACTTTTTTATTGCAATAATTTTATTTAATTTATTCAATCAATTCGCCATATAAATCATATACTAAAGCTTGAGTTATTTTAACTTTAGCCATTGCTCCAATCTCAATAGGTTTGTTTGAAGTAAAATAAATATTGCCATCAATATCATCTGGTGCATTAAAATACGATCTCAACATATAGTAATTTTTATTTTTTGCAACCACTATTCCTTCCATTATTTCATTTAGATGTTTTTGATTATTTTGATATGAAATATGTCTTTGAATTTTTAAAAGAATATCTTTTCTTTTTTGTTTTGTCTCTTCATCAATTTGGTTAGGCATATCATATGATAAAGTATCTTCTTCGCGAGAATAAGTAAAAACTCCAAGATGATCAAAACGAATTTCTTTTATAAATTCACATAAATTATTAAAATCTTCTTCGCTTTCATTTGGAAAACCAACCATAATTGTCGTTCTTAAAATAGCGTTAGGAATTTCTTTTTTTATTTTATTAAACAATGTTTTTAAAAATAATTTATTTCCGCGTCTATTCATTGCCTTTAAGATGTTATCTTCGCTATGCTGTATTGGAATATCAAAATACGGCGTTAATCTTTTTTCATTTTTAAACATATGAATCAATTCATCACTTATCTCATCGGGGTATAAATAAAGAAGGCGAATATAAGAAAATTCTTTTATTTTTAATAATTCTTTTAACAAATCTTCAATTTTGATTTCGTGATAAATGTCTAGCCCGTATTTTGTAGTATCTTGGGCGATAACAACTAGCTCTTTGATTTTTTTGTTTGCTAGCATTTGTGCCTCTTTGACAATGCTTTCCATTGGACGAGATTTTAAAGGACCTCTTATTAATGGAATAGCACAATAAGTACAATTATTAGAACACCCCTCTCCTATTTTTAAATAAGCCGAAAAAGCATTATCATCTAAAACCCTATCAAAATACGAAAGTCCACGATTAGTATTATTAAAGTCAGAATCGATTTCTTTAATTTTATCAAGTATATTGTCATAATCATCAATTTTGATTATTTGATTAGCCTCCACTAATTCTTCCTTTAATTCTTTATAATATCTTTGAGCTAAACAACCAGTAACAATTGATTTTTTATTATAAGAAGACATTTCAAAAATAGTATCGATTGATTCTTTTTTACTATCTAAGATGAAACCACATGTATTAACTATGATAACATCAGCTTTTTTAGGATCAACAACCACTTGATAACCGGCGTTACAAAAATAGCCAAGTAACATTTGACTATCAACTAAATTTTTGCAACAACCAAGAGAAACGACACCGACTTTTTTCATCTTTTCTTAATAAAAACAATCAAATTATAAATAGTTAAAAGAACACCAAAAACAAAAATCATAATTTGTGAAATATCTGCATAAGAAAAATATGATGAAGGCATATTAACAAAAAATAAGCTTCCATACACCAAAAATCCTAATGATGAGAATAAAATAAAAAGTCTAGATAAAAATCTTAAACGAAAAATTCTTAATACTAAAGCCAAAACAAAACACGCGATACTAATAACAATAAAAATAAGTGCTAAAAGATGAATATCAAAATTAATTGTATCAATCAAAAACATTTTTAATTAGCTCCTTATAATTAGAATATTTTTTAATTTTAGCATTTTGAATTATTCTTTTGGCAATTTTGTCATTTTCCATTCCCAGTTTGGAGATCCAAAACTACCTGGCGAATTGATTCTAGCGGAGTTATCTAATAATAAATAGTCTTGCATTGGAATAATTGTCAATTTTGAAGGTCGTTTGAAAACATATTCCATAAATTGACTTAACAAATCTTTGTTTTTGTCAGCGTGAATAACATTTGCTAAATATTCTTTGTCGTGTTCCGACATAGTATCATACCAATATTTAATAGTGTTATTATCGTGTGTTCCAGTATAAAGAATCATTCCCCCATTGTCTTTATAGTTAGGATCAAAAATTGTAAACTGTAATATATTCATACCAGGTAAGTGATAATGATCACGTAGTTCATAAACTCTTTCAGTCATGAATCCTAAATCTTCTGCAATAATATCTGCATGTGGATATTTTTTATAAAACGCATCAAAAAAACCATAACTTGGTCCATCAATCCACTCGCCTACACGAGCGTTTTTAGCACCAAAAGGAATTGCATAATAAGCATCAAAAGCTCGGAAATGATCTAGGCGAACGATGTCGCATAATTTTGATACAGCACCAACCCTATCAACATAAAACTTATAATTATTTTTAGCCATCTTGTTAAAATCAAACGTAGGATTACCCCAAAGTTGACCATCTTCATTAAATCCATCAGGTGGACAACCTGCGACAGTTTTTGGATTATAGTTTTCGTCAAAATTAAAGATGCTTTTATTCGCCCAACAATCAACGGAAGAGTATCCAACATAAAAAGGCAAGTCACCAATAATTTTGACATTATTTTGATGAGAATATCTTAATATTTTTTTCCATTGCTTGTAAGCGATATATTGCTCAAAAATTAAATACAAAACCTGATTTTTATAACGTTTTGGATATTCACCTTTTTTATGATTTTCCAAATAAAACATTTCTTCTTTTGGCCATTCATTCCAAGGCTTTTTTTCATTTTTTTCATAAAAAATATTAAATAAAGCGTATTTAATAACCCATTTTTCTCTTTTTGCGAATTTTTGTAAAACTTCCAAATTATCGGTTTTAAATTTTTTAAAAGCCTTTTTTAAAATTCTTTTTTTAAATTCACCACTTTTTAAAAATAAAGATTTGTTTGTGTTAGGGTGAAATTTTCTAACAGGTCCAATCAGACCTTCTTTGACAAGCTGATCTAAATCGATATAACGAAAATCGATTGCTTCCGAACAAGTTGTCATGTATGGAGACCATCCTGGACCTAATGGATTTATTGGCAAAATTTGCCAATAATTAAAATTGTGTTTTTTTAACCATCTAATAAATTCAAATGCTGATTGACCCATATCTCCTATACCATGATGGCCTGGCAAAGAAGAAACCGGGAGCAAAATACCTCTATTGTTCATATAGAAAATTTTATAATATTATATCTATAATTTAAACAATTAAATTAAAACAAATCTTTATTTTATGGCACTAAGAGCCGCGTCAGCGTATTTAGAATCGTCAACAGGATAAATTATTTGTGCCTGCTTTATAATAGCTTTTATTATTTTTTCACGATATATAATAGTCAACAAAAAACCAAAATAAAGAAAAATAGAAATAGCAATCGAAAATGAACCGATAGATATTAATGTTATATTAACAGTTTCATATCCTGGCATTTTTGTAAAAACACCAACGAATAACAAAATTATTCCAATACCGATAAAAATAGTAGCGGCTATTGGAAATTTTTTAAATAGCCGACAATATTGTTTTTCTAATTTATCTATTTTGCTTTGATTTGGAACTGGTAACTGTTGAAAAATTAATTCGGTTTTATCGCCCATATTTATTTCGGAAACAAGTTCATATCCAAAATGCAAATAAATACGTTTTACTTGTATGGCTTTTGCGGTCTTAATTTTTATTTTTTTCGTCTTCATTATTTTTTAATTTGTTTACCTCTTGCCTAATTTTATTTCGAATATTTTCTCCATTATCTAATATCTTTTTAATTTTAAATGTTCGATAAATAAACCATCCGAATGCAATATTTATAAAAATGATGCCGGGTATCAATATCGCATATAACCATGGTGCACTGTTGAAATTATATTCAAACACCATACAAATTACTAATAAGGCAGTTATACAAACAAAACCTAATATACAAAATAATACAATGGGCCAAAATTTAGGATAATCTATAGAAAACCACTCAATTTCAAGCTCTTTGATTTTTTCATAATTTTCCATATTTGGATTACGCTTAAAATTTAACAATATGTATTGGTCGTCTTTGTCGTCCTTTATGGCTTTTTCTAATTCCCAGCCAAACAATTTCATTTCTTCAACATACTGTGGATAACTAACTATTGTTACCCTAATTTTTTTATATTCCATGGTGATAGTGTATCAAATTATTCGTTAAATGTTACAAATTTTATTTATTTTATTCATTTTTTTAATTTTTTTAGCACTCAACTATTTACACTGCTAATTTTATTACTATAATATATTGTGAACTCATAAATAAAGGAGGGTTTAAAAATGAAAGAAGTTAAACAATTTCAAGCAGAATCAAAACAATTATTAAACTTAATGATTAATTCTATCTACACCAATAAGGAGATTTTCTTAAGAGAACTAATATCCAATGCATCCGATGCTATTGATAAATATCGTTATTTGTCATTAACAAGCGATGGAAAAATTCCTAATCTTGATCACCAGATTAGAATTTCTATCGATGATAAAGAAAGAACTATTGTTATTTCAGACAATGGTATAGGGATGACAAAAGATGAGCTTATTGAAAATTTGGGCACAATTGCAAAATCTGGTTCAAAAGAATTCATTGAAAAAATATCAAAATCAAAAGAAAATAATCAAAATTTAGACATAATTGGCCAATTTGGCGTTGGTTTTTATAGTGCTTTTATGGTTGCAGATAAGATTGAAGTTAATACAAAAAGCATAAACTCTCAAAATGGTTACAAATTTACAAGTGACGGCCAAGAAAGTTATACAATAGAAGATTCTGACAAATCTGAAAATGGAACTGATATTAAAATTTATTTAAAAAAATCAACAAAAGAAGAAAATTATGATAGATTTTTAAATCAATTCACAGTTGAAGAACTTGTAAAAAAATATTCAGATTATATTCGTTATCCAATCAAAATGATTGTTAAAAAAAGCGAACAGGATGTAGATGAAAACAATAAACCAATTGAAGGAAAATATCACGATGTATTCGAAGATAAAACATTAAATTCAATGATACCAATTTGGAAGAAAAACAAAAAAGAGATCAAAGATGAAGAAATTAACGAATTTTATAAAAACAAATTTAACGATTACGAAGATCCTTTAATTTATAATCTTATCTCAGTTGAAGGTCTTATTGATTACAAAGCACTTTTATTTATTCCTAGCCATGTACCATATGATTTATATAGCGAAAATTATGAAAAAGGTCTTATGCTTTATGCGAAAGGTATTTTCATAAAAGATAAATGTAAAGAATTAATACCCGACTACCTAAAGTTTGTTAAAGGTTTAGTTGATAGCAACGATTTTAATTTGAATATTTCTCGTGAAATGTTACAACAATCACCTGTTTTAAGAAAAATAAGCGACAATATTGAAAAGAAAATTATCGACAAATTAAAAGATGTTAAAACTAACAATTTTGAAACATATAAAAAATTCTTCAACTTGTTTGGAGAACATCTTAAATATGGTATCTACTCCTCTTATGGTGAAAAGAAAGATTTATTGCAAGATTTATTAATTTTTCATTCGCTTAATCACGAAAACGAAATGATTTCATTAAAACAATATAAAGAGGAGATGAAAGATAGTCAAAAGTTCATTTATTATGCCTCTGGAGAAACATTAGAGCAAATAAAAATGTTGCCTCAAATTGAAAAATACAAAAAAGATAATATAGACGTTTTGCTTTTAGATAAACGTATTGATGAATTTGCCATGATGATGCTTCATGACTACGATAAAGTAGAGTTAAAGTCGATTTCAGCCGAAAATAGTGATGAACTAAATAAAGAAGACAAGGAAAAATTAGAGAATTTAATCGCCGAAAACAAACGACTATTAGATAATCTAACAGATGGCCTAAAAGGAATCGTTGATGAAGTAACTTTGTCAAACAAATTAGTGGATTCACCACTTTGTATATCAACAAAAGAAGGATTAAGTTTAGGTATGGAAAAA
Source organism: uncultured Bacilli bacterium (assembly GCA_944358985.1). Lineage (GTDB taxonomy): Bacteria > Bacillota_I > Bacilli_A > RFN20 > CAG-826 > CAJOOD01. The sequence continues at coordinate 20,370 of CALVSI010000015.1, forward strand.
ACATTAAATGAACAACCTGGCGTCGATGATGACCATAAAATCCATTCTTCTAAAATTTTGGAATTAAATCCAAATCACAAACTATTTGAAGCTTTCAAAAATCTAAAAAATGATGATGAAATAAAAGAATATGCGACAATTCTTTATGATGAAGCCTTGTTACTTGAAGGTTTTGATATAAACGATAAGAAATTGTTTGTTGAAAAATTAAATAAATTGTTCCTAAAAGCATTCAAATAGATTCCAAAAATCATAAAGCCCGAATGAACTAGTCAACAAAAAGTAGACAGTTCAAAAAAGTCTCAATACCCCATGTCAGTTTTGTACTGATGTGGGGTTTTGTATTTTAAACAATACATCGGACGTTCATAATTGTAATAATTGATATAATTTTTTATCAAAGATAGAACATCATCGCACTTCTTCAAGTTGAAGTCGATAAATAGTTCATCTTTAATCCAACCGTTTAAAGATTCATCAATTGGATTATCTGTCGGAGTACCTGCTCGCGACATTGAATGAATAATGTTATTATTAGTTAGAAGTTTGTTAAAGACTTCAGAAGAATAAACCGAACCTTGATCTGTGTGCAAAGTAGATAAGTTGGTTTGTTCTTTTTCTTTAATAAGGCCTATAACTTGTTCCAATCCTTCGAAGTATGGTTTTACATCGCCTCGTCGATCTGTTAATCCAAATCCTACGATTTCACGGTTGAATGTATCGAAATATAATGTAAGCTCATAATAGATTCCTCTGGAATAGAATGATGTCATATCTGATACAATGATTTCTAATGGCTTAGATGCATTCCAATTATTCCATATGAGATTTGGATAGATATAGCTGCTTTCTGCTGGCTTTTTGTATCTATAATGTTTGGATTCACATATTACTCCCGCATATTTTCTACACCTATAAACATATTCAGCTGACATTATCACACCATATTTTCTTTTTAGAAACGCTGCTAACCAACGATAACCGTGAGCTTTATGTTTGTTGGACTCTTCTTTAATGAATTCAACATCCTTTATCCTCTGGGTATGTCTTGCTGATGGATGAAGTTTTCTATATTTCCATTTATAATATCCACTTCGATTCACATCCATGACATTACAAAGTAATGAAATAGGATATTGTTTAGATAATTCATCTAAGACTTCGTATTCAAGTCTTTGATAGTAACGTATTCCTTTTTTGAACCAACTCCTTTCACTTGGTACCCTTTTTTAATCGGGCAACCTCCACTTTGAGTTTAAGATTCTCTAGTTCGAGCTCTTCTTCTCTAGTTTTATTTTTCTTTAGATGTAATCCAGATAAATGATTTCCTTTTCCTGGGTGTTTTGCCTTTTCTGTTTGACTTTTCAATCCTTCAATCCCAAATTCCAAATATGCTTTTTTCCATTTTTTGAACGTCGAACCAGCAATTCCATATTTATCCGCTGTTTTGCGATAAGATGGTCGCTTGTCGTTTAAATATTCAAGCACTATAGCTTCTTTTTCTTCTGGAGTTCGCATTACATTTTTCTTTTTTGTTCGCATTATAAAACCTCCTTTTACTAGAATAACAAAGAAAAAAGTGGATGGGTGTTTTTTACCCTTGTCCACTTTTATCCTAGCACTCCA
>CALVSI010000016.1 GCA_944358985.1 uncultured Bacilli bacterium
GCTATGTAGTTATAACGACTTTCCTACTCGGGACTTGCACCCTTTAGATATATGACATGCCCGTCACACTAAAAAAGAGCACTATTTTGCTCTTTTCTAACTTCTTAAGGAAGTCTTTTACTAGATTTTAATAGGAGGGTGAATCTAGTAAATGGAAAGGATTTATAATTAATTATGGAGGGACATAATTAACTAGCTAAATATGATAATTGTTCTTCGCTTGTTGAAGTATCTTTGTTATTACTATTTTGCGAAGAAGTCACACTGCTTGTCTTTTCTTCAGCTTTAACACTTGTTAAAGTAATTGAGACAGGAACAGCAACAGAAATCGAAAGGCCAAGCAATGCCGCAAAAGAAATTGCTATTTTTCTAAAACGGTAATATGGTGCTTTGTGATGAAATTTTACTAACTTATCTTTTGTCATTTTTCTTGCTCCTTTCTTTTTATATTTTTTCAATAATTCGTAATTTTGCACTTTTGCTTCTTGGATTTAAATTTATTTCTTTTTCATCCGCTATTATTGGATGACGAGTTATTAATTTAAATTCAAGAGGTTTGTGATTGTCTGGAATATCAAGGCGATTTCCAATAATTTTGCTAACTTGATTGAATTTTGTTTTAACTATTTTGTCTTCGCCAGAATGGAAACTTATTACCACTAATCGTCCATTCTTTTTTAATAACGATAAACAATCATCTAAAGTTTGCTTTAAAGCATTCAATTCATCATTAACTTCAATTCTAATTGCTTGAAAGCTTTGTTTAGCAGGATGACCTTTATTTGATAAAACTTTTTTTGGAAGAGAGTTTTTAATAACTTCCACTAATTCGAGTGTCGTATCAATAGTTTTTTGCTTACGATATTTAACAATGCCATTTGCGATACTATATGCATACCTTTCATCGCCATATTCTTTTAAAATTTTTGTCAAATCTTGTAAAGAATATTTATTAACAACATCATAAGCGGTTAAACTTTGACTTTGATCCATCCTCATATCTAATGGTCCATCAAATCGGTATGTAAAACCTCTTTTTGGATTATCAAACTGAGGAGATGATACGCCAAGATCTATCAATATGCCATCAACATTTTCAATCTGCAAGTCATTTAATATTGACTTGATATTTTTAAAGTTATTTCTAACAATGATGATTTTATCTAAATAATCTTTAAGATTATTTTGACTTTCTTTTATTGCTATTTCATCTTGATCAATAGCAATTAATTTGCCCTTATTTAGTCGTTTGGCTATTTCTTTACTATGTCCGCCGCGACCAAGTGTCAAATCTAAGTAGATGCCATCTTGTTTTATGTTTAATCCTTTTATTGCTTCATCTAGTAAAACTGGAATGTGATTACTCATCTTTGATGTTTTGGATGTTTTCAGCAATATTTTCAAAGTTAGCGTTTACTTGTTGTTCATATTCTTGGTAAACATTTCTATCCCAAATTTCAATATGATTGCCAACTCCAATTATTACGACATCCTTTCCAATCTTATATTTGTTTAAAAGGATTAAAGGAATTAAGATACGACCATTTTTATCAATATCTAATTCACATGCTGTAGCAAGTTGTATTCTTAGATAATCACGGGAATCCTTTTTATTAAATGGAAGATTTTCACTCGTTTCGAGCATTTTTTTAAAATCATCCTCACAAAATAGCGAAAGTGCCCCATCAAAACCTTTCATGATATAAAGTTTGTCGTTACATTGGCCTCTGAATTTGCTTGGAACGCAAACGCGGCCTTTGTTATCTAGACTATGTTCGTATAATCCGTAAAACATACCACTTTCTACCACTTTCTACCACTTGTAACTAAATTATATATTAAAAAGCATTCTAAGCAATATAAAAAAATGTATTTCCATATAAAAATTAAGACAGTGTATAAATTACTGCCTTAATCAATTTATTGACTATATAAAATGCAATTTTATAAATCTAAATCTTTCAATTTATCAAAAGGAGACGGTTTCTTTTTTTGTTCTTCCTCATATTGTTGTTGACTAATTATACGATAGCCATCTTTTACAATATCAGTCTTATCTTTTTGACTATGAATGTTATAAGGCAAGTCGGCAATTATATAAGAATACGCCAAATCATTTAAATCGATAAAATTATCTTTATGGTAAATAATATTTTCATCTTGCAATGATTCATCAGCAGTTAAAAAAATCTTTTCTTTGATTTTTATTTGATAAGGAACTTTATCTAAATTTATTGCACTCAATAAAATAGCTTGACCGCTAATTTCAAAATCAAGATTGATTAAATCTTCCCCTACTTTATAAATACAAACATCAATGTAAACATTATTTAAAGATTCCAAATAATTTAACTTATTCGCGGAAACATCAAATTCTAATTTTTCTTTTATTTTGTATGGTTTATCATCCAAATTTGAAAGATACAATTTATTTATCACTTTCTTAATACCGCCTTAAATTTCTTTTCAACCATATCGATTATATTTTGTTCGACTTGATTAACTTTATCATCTTTTAAAGTTTCATTTCGACTACAATAAATTAATTTTATTGCGACAGATTTCTGCTTTGGCATTAATTTATTATCCGTATAAATATCAAATACTGAAACATTATCTACAAGAGGATGACCTGCTTTTTTAACAACATTAATAATGTTTTCAACCTCTACATCTTCATCGATTACAAAAGCTAAATCACGCTCGATATATGGATATTTTGAAATTGGTTTCATTTTTGTCATCGATGTTTTCAAATTATAAATTTTATCTAGACGTAATTCTAAAACATAGACATCATCACTTTTATCAATGTCCATAATTTCTTGATAAACTGGATGAATTTTTCCAAAATAACCTGATAATTTATTTTCGACCATGATAAGTGCACTTTTATAAGGATGAAGCTCGCTAATTTTATCATTTCTAGCAAGACCATATCTTCCTTTAGCAACGCCTAATAAAGACATAATTCCTTCTAAAAGACCTTTTAAAGTATAAAAATTAACATCATCGGTCTTTAATAAACCTTGTTTAAACATTTTACCAGTCAAACATATTGCTAAATTTACACCATGATCAGAATCGGTAATCATATCACTAGTTTCAAAAATAAGAACATCTTTATTTTGATGATTTAAGTTGTAATTTAAAGTTTCAAGCAATGATGGAAGTAACGATTTTCTTACATATTGATGAATTTCTGTTAAAGGATTAATAATTTTATAAACTTCACCTTTATATAAATAAGCAAATTGTTTGCTGAAAGTTTCATTAACAAGTGTGTAAGTCAATAATTGTGATAATCCTTGATTAATCAAATAATCTTCCACTAAACGATTTTTTGCTAAATAGTCAGACATTTTACCAACACTTTGTGGTAAAGTTGGTAACTCATCTTTAATTTTATCAAACCCTAAATAACGAATTACTTCTTCACTAATATCTGCACTGCAAGTTATATCTAATCTAAAATCTGGAACAATTATATTTAATTTTTCACCATCGATTTTAATTTTAAATCTTAATGATTCTAAAGTTGATATAACTTGATTTAAATCAAAATTACTTCCTAAGCGATTGTTTATTTCACTTAGTGAAGTAACGATAATTTTTTCTTGATATTTTTCATCTAAAAAAGTGACATTTTCATAAGCAATTTCATAACCGCATATATCAAAAACTAATTTAGCAGCAAAATTTAAAACAAAATCATATTGGAAATGATTTGTTCCTTTACAAAATCTATTACTAGATTCACTACTTAAACCTAATCTAGAAGATGTATGTCGTATATTAGCGTGATGAAATGATGCTGCCTCGATGACAATATTTTTGCTTTCGTCATCTACTTCACAACATTTTGCTCCCATCACACCGCCTAAACACATTACTTCACCTGCGCATGTAATGACTATGTCATTTGGCACTAATTTATAAGTTTTATCATCTAAAGCAACAAAATCACCTTCATAATTATCTTTAACGACTAATTTTCTTTCTTTTAATTTGTCAAGATCGTACATATGAAGCGGTTGTCCGCTGACTAACATGACAAAATTACCAATATCTACTAAAGCGTTAATGCTTCGAATATTGCTAGCCATTAGAAATTGTTTTAACCATTTGGGTGAAACATTATTTTTGATATTATGTATTTCCTTAATAGAAAATTGTTTGCACTTGTCAGTTAAACTTTCAACTTTAAAATCGGTTTTTGCTAGTTTGTCTACTTTTAAATCTTCTAACAATAATTTTCGATTAAATAAAGCTGAAACTTCTTTTGCTAAATTTAAAATCGCTAATAAATCCGGACGATTAGCTAAAACATTAATATCTAAAATTTCATCATCTAAACCTAGATATGCTAAAACATTTTCATCGCCTATTTTGGCATCTTCGGTTAGTTCTTCTATACCATTTATTTGTTTTTCAGTTAAAAATTTTCTTTCTACTCCTAGTTCTAATAAAGAACAACACATTCCATTTGATTCTACATCGCGAATTTTAGATTTATTGATAGTAATATCATTTGCTAATTTAGCGCCAGGCATAGCGACAATAACTTTTAAATCTTTTCTAGCGTTAGGTGCACCGCAAACAATTTGACTAATGCCATATTTTTCTCCTAAATCAACTTGTAAAATATGAAGATGATCACTATTTGGATGATTAACACAACTTAAAATTTTTCCTATTACTAAGTTACTAGCAATAGCTAAAGGAGTAATATTTTCAACTTCAATACCTGCAAAAGTTAAACGATTGGCTAATGTTTGACTATCAATACAATTTAAATCTACGAATTGTTTTAATAAATTAAATGAGACTTTCATTTTCACTATTCTCCTTTCTTATGAAATTGATTAATAAATTTTAAATCTCCTGTATAAAATCTTCTAATATCATCAATTCCATATAATAAAATGGCAATTCTTTCGATTCCAACGCCAAAAGCAAAACCACTATATTGGTTTGGATCATAGTCATTCATTTTTAAAACATTTGGGTGAACCATTCCACCACCTAAAACTTCAATATATCCACTTCCTTTACACATGCTGCAGCCTTTGCCATTGCAATTAAAACAAGATATATCTACTTCCACGCTTGGTTCCGTGAATGGAAAAAAAGAACTACGAAGACGTATTTTTCTTTCTTCGCCGAATAATCTTTTTAAAAACAATTCTAACGTTGCTTTTAAATGACCTAAATTTATGTTTTTATCAATTAAAAGCCCTTCGATTTGTGCAAATTGATGAGAATGTGTCGCGTTATCGTTATCTCTTCGATAAGTTTTTCCAGGACAAATCATTTTCAATGGTTTTCCTTGATGAAGTTGCATCATTCTAGCTTGTACTGGCGAGGTATGAGTTCTTAATAAGGTATTTTCATCAATATAAAAGGAATCTTGCATATCTCTTGCTGGATGATCTTTTGGAATATTTAATAATTCAAAATTATAATGATCGCTTTCAACTTCTGGACCATCAACAACTTCATAACCCATATTTAAAAATATGTCACAAATTTTATTTTTCACTAAGAAAAATGGATTAACGCCACCTTGAGTAAATGTTTCACCTGGAAGTGTAATATCAATTTTTTCTTCACTTAATTTTTTTTCAAGTTGATATTTATTAATTTCATTTTCTTTTTCTAAAATAGCTTTATTTAATTGTTCTTTGATATTATTTAATTTCGCTCCAAGTTCTTTTTTTTCTTCATTTGATAAATCTTTCATTGTTTTATATGCTTCGCTAATAAAAGATTTTTTTCCTAATATATCATTTTTTAAATCTAAAAAGTCTTTTACTAAACAATCATTTTTAACTTCTTTGATACGTTTTAGTGCTTCATTTAATTGCAAATCTAAGTTATTATCCATTTTTACCTCCTAAAACAAAAAAGGTCGTATTAAAGGGCGAAAATCGCGATACCACCTTTCTTCATTAATTTATTAAATTAAATAACAAACTAACCTCATTTGTTGTTAACGCCAACGACGGATATCAAATCATGCTCCAAGGTGAATTCAATAACATTATAGTAGACGTTCCACTAATTTGTCTTTCCCTATCCTATAAGAGGTTATTTACTACTTCTCTTCAATGCAAATTCATTTTATATGAAAAGAATAAAAAAATAAATAAAATTTATTTGTATTCATTTATAACATTAAATTAATGATATTTTGTATCTTATAAAATTCTTTTATCTAAAATAGATGAAGACTAATTTTCTAAATGATATAAAACAATTCCAGCAGCAACTGAAACATTTAATGAATCAATGTTAGAAATTGGAATCTTAACCTTAAAATCTGATTTTTCAATAATATCTTTACTAATACCTTTTCCTTCATTTCCAAACACTACAATATATTTATTAATTTTAAATAAATCTTCTAAATAAATACTATCGCTACTTAAACAAGTTGAAATGATAAATTGATTTTCTTTTCTTCGATTAACGATATTTTTAAAATCTTCAACCATTATTTTTATTTGATATTGACTGCCTTTACATGCACTTAATGTCTTAAAATTATAAATTGAAGCACATTTTGTTGATAATATAACCATGTCTATATTAAAAGCTAGACAACTTCTTATAATAGTGCCAACATTTCCAGGATCTTGAACATCATCTAAATAAACGACTTTATCAGAAAGATTTTGATTAGATAAGAAACACTGACAAATAAATATAAACCCATCACCATTAACAAGACAGGAAACTTTTTCATACACTTCATGACTAATTTGATAAACTTTTATCTTGTCATCATCTAAAGAAAATGGTTTTACTGTATAAATTTCTTTAACCATGTGATTTTTTAAAGCCATCAATAAGTTTTTAAATCCTTCATCAACAAAAAGATTTTCTTTTTTTATATTTTTTGCAAGTCTTAATGACATCAAATGCAATATTTTAGGATTTTTCCTTGAACTAATTACTTCCATCATCCATAATTCCTTTTTTTAATCTTTTATGAACTTCATTATAATTTGGGCAATATTTATTAACTATATTATAAAATTTTTTCGAATGATCAAAAACAAAAACATGGCTTAATTCGTGAATTACAACTGCCTTAATGACTTCAAGATCATAATGATATAAAACAAAATTAAAAGATAATGTTTTTGTTTTTTTAGAATATGATCCATAGCGAGTTTTCAAATAACATTTAGTTTTTATATTAAAATCAATATTAATGTCCATGATATTTTTATAATAATTAACTAAATTCGTAACTAATTTTAAAAATTTTTGATTTAATTTATTAATTAAATCATTTAAATCAGAATATATTATTTGACTACCATCTGTAAAATTTATAATTTTATTTTTCTCATTTAATAAAATTTTTTTACCTAATATATAAACATATTCATCGCAAATTAAAACTGGCTTTTTACTTTGTTTTATTAATCTTTTTGAATATTTATTTAAAGAATCAATCAATTTTGATTTATTAACAAATAAAGGAGTGCTTATAACAAACATATCTTCTTTAAAACGAAAAGAAATATTTTTTTTATTTGTTTTATAAATAATTTTAACTAAATAATTTTTGCCTTCGATGTTAATATTTTCATAATCAATTTTAATTATTTTCATATGAGTTATTTTATTCTTGTAATAAATTAAATTCAAATATAGAATATTTGAGGTGGAAAAAATATTAATTAGTGCTTGTCTGATCGGTGATAATACCAAATATGATGGTAGCAATAATTTATTTTCTCGTTATAAAGAATTATTAGAAAAATACGAATTAGTGCCCTTTTGTGGTGAAGTAGAAGGTGGTTTAACTATTCCAAGAAAACCCGCTGAGATAGTTAAAGATCGCGTTATCAATACAAAAAATAAAGATGTTACACAATATTATTTACAAGGCGCACAAAAAGCTTATGCAATTTGTAAATATTTAAATATTAAGATCGCTATATTAAAAGAAAATTCACCGATGTGTGGTGTAAAAAATGTTTACGATGGAACATTTACTCATAAAAAAATATCTGGTCAAGGAATCTTGACGCAACATCTAATAAAACATGGTATTAAAGTTTATAGCGAAGAAGAAATTGATGAATTATTAAAATAAGTGGGATAGCCCACTTATTTTTAATTATATTTTGACATTTTTAATTTATTCAATGTTTCGTTATCAATTGCTTTTAAAACTTCTTTTAATAAATTAACACAACTAACGTAGTCATCATAATTTATCATTGAAACATGACTATGAAAATAACGACATGGCAAAGATATTGTCATTGTGATAACACCATCACCAGTTGTATGTATATTTCCAGAATCAGTACCACCCGCACTTAACATATCATAGCAATATTGAATATTATGTTTTTTTGCGATTTCTTCAACAAAATCAAATAATCCTCGATGAGCAATAACGCTTCCATCCATAACCGATAAGCAAACACCATTACCTAATTTTGCTGGGTCATTCGCGGAATTTGGTAAATCATAAGAAAAAGTAACATCGATTGCAAAAGCAATATCTGGTTTAATTTTTTGAGCGGAAGTTTTCGCACCTCTTAATCCAACTTCCTCTTGGACAGTAAATGCGTAAGCAACATCACAATTTAATTGTTCATTTTTTAATTCTTTTGCAGTGGTTATTAAACTTGCTACCCCGATTCGATCATCCCAGGCTTTTCCTAATAAAGTTTTTTTATCGTTCATAACACGGAATTCTTGATAAGGGGTTACACTATCGCCAACATTAATGCCTAAATCTAAAACCATTTTCTTATCTTTGACGCCTAAATCAAGATACATGTCTTTTAAATCTAAGACTTTATTTCTTTGCTCAGCACTCATCCCGTGAGGTGGCTGTGCACCGCTGACGGCAAAATAAGTTTTACCTTGTTTTGTAGTAATAACATAACTTTGATTAGGAATTATGTGGTTGTACCAACCACCAATATTTGTAATGCGAATCAAACCGCTTTCTTCGATAGATTTAACTAAAAATCCCACTTCATCCATGTGTGCACTTAACATAACTAATGGGACATTATCTTTATTAGTGCGTTTATAGGCAATTAAACTACCTAAATTATCAAAATTTATTTCATCTACCGAATCAGAAATTTCTTTTTTTACAAGCTTTGCGACATTTTTTTCAAATCCAGAAATGCCATTAACTTCGCTAATTTCTTTTAAAAGTTTTAAATCATCCATTTTAATAATTCTCCTTTTGTCTAATAAAATTAATTTCTAGTTTTTTAAGATAACCATTATAAATATCTTCTTTACTAAATTCTAGTTTTTTTCCAATTGTTAAAAAAGTTATAAACGCTTTTCGATAATTATCTTGATTATAATTATTTCTTAATAAGGATATATCTTGATATAAATTTAAAAATAACTCACATAAATCTAAATCGCTATCTAAAAAAGGGAAAACTTTATTTTGACAATCAAGATCAATTCCTAAAGATAACAAAAAATGCAATCCATCGACATATTCTTCTAAAATAATACTTTTTTCACTTGCCTTTTTAAATGACCAATATTTGAAAATTCGCGTTTCATTTAAACATTCACTAACTTCACAATAAAGAGCTAATAAACGTTTATTTCTAGTATTAGAATAAGTGACATGATGTTTATCAATAATATCTTGGTCTAGTTCTTTTTGAAAAGAAAATAATTTGGTTAAGTCAATTGTATCGTTCATAATTAATGTAATTTTTCTAAATGCCAAATATCATTAACATATTGTTCAATTGTACGATCAGAAGAGAAAAATCCGCTGCTGGCAATATTTATAAGTGACATCTTTTGCCAATGTTTTTGATCTTGATATAATTTGGAAATTCTTTCTTGAGCTTTTTGATAACTATCGAAATCTTTTAAAATATAATAAATATCTTTGTGATACATGACTTCATCAAAAATCATTCTAAAACGATCTTGATGATAACCTACCCAAGGACCATTAAACAAGGAATCCATAATTGATTTTACACGATAATCGCTATTATAAACATCCCATGGATTATATTCTCCTGTTTCATTTAGATGTTCAATTTCTTTATCTTTTAAACCAAAAATAACGCAATTTTCTTCTCCCGCTGCATCTTTGATTTCAATATTTGCACCATCCAATGTTCCAAGAGTAATTGCCCCATTCATCATTAATTTCATATTTGAAGTACCACTTGCTTCTTTTCCAGCAGTTGATATTTGTTCGGATATATCAGCACTTGGAATAATTAATTCAGCAAGAGTAACTCCATAATTTTCAATAAAGACTACTTTCATGTATTTAGAAATTTCTTCATCATTATTTATTACATCTGCGACCGCTAAAATTAATTCAATAATTTTTTTAGCATAATCATAACTAGGTGCGGCTTTTGCCCCAAATATGAAAGTATGAGGATAAATTCTAAATGAAGGATCATCTTTCATTCTTTGATATAAATAAATAATATGGAAAACATTTAATAATTGTCTTTTATAAGCGTGAAGACGTTTAATTTGTACATCAAAAATACTATGTGGATCAACATCAATACCATTATGTTCTTTGATATATTTTGCTAATTTTACTTTATTTTCGTATTTGATTTCCGCTAATTTATTTAATACTTCTTCATCATCTTGATATTCTTTAAACTTAGCAATATCTTCAAAATGAGTAATCCAATTGTCACCGATTTTACTAGAAATCAATTTTGCTAATTCATTATTACAATTTAATAACCAGCGACGATGAGTGACACCATTAGTCTTATTATTAAATTTTTCAGGCATATATTTATAAAATTCTTTAAAAGTAATATTTTCTAAGATATGCGTGTGAAGAGCGGCAACACCATTAACAGAAAAGCAAGTATAAATTGCTAAATTTGTCATATGGATTTGACCATCTTTAATAATGGCCATCGCATATTTCATCGCATCATCTAATCCAGCATTATTCATTTCAAGATTAAAACGACGATTAATTTCTTCAATAATCATAAAGCATCTTGGAATTAGTTGTTGAACATAACGAATTGGCCATTTTTCAAGAGCCTCCACCATAACAGTGTGGTTGGTGTACGCCATGGTTTTTGTAGTTTGAGCCCAAGCTTCATCCCAACCAAAACCATATTCATCCATTAAAAGACGCATCATTTCTGGAATTGCTAATATTGGATGTGTGTCATTTAATTGAATAACAACTTTATCAGAAAAATTATCCAAAGTTCCATAATGTGATAAATGTGATTTTAAAGCACATTGCATTCCTGCTGAAACTAAAAAATATTGTTGTCTTAATCTTAAAATACGTCCGTGCTCGGTTGAATCATCTGGATAAAGACCATGACATAATTCTTTTAAAGTTAATAAATAATCATCAAAACTTTGATTTTTTGGAAGATTTTCTGGAGATGGTTCCGCTGACCAAAGTCTTAAAGTATCGCAAACATGATTTTTATAACCAATAATTGATACATCGTATGGAACCGCTCTAACACAAACAGGATTGACAGTTCTTAAAGCATATTCGCCATTTGGTTTTAAATATGTTTCAGGTGTACCATAAAATTTAACTTCAACTGCATGTTTAGCCTTTTTAACTTCCCAAACATATCCATTTGATAACCATTGATCTGGTAGTTCTTTTTGCTTTCCATCCACTATTTTTTGGCGGAAAAATCCATAGTCGTAGCGGATACAATTTCCATGACCTGGATAACCTAATGAGGCGATTGAATCTAAAAAACAAGCGGCAAGACGACCAAGTCCACCATTACCCAAGCCAGCATCAGTTTCCATTTCTTCTAATTCGTGAATATTTATTCCAAAATCTTTTAAACCGTCTTTAGCAACTTTATAAATGCCCATGTTCATCATATTGTTGACAAGCAATCGGCCAATTAAAAATTCCATTGAAAAATAAATTAATTGTTTTTTTTGCTTGCTAACAATAGTGTTATGGGTATGTCTCCAGTCAAAGTTAGCATAATCACGAACCATTTCTCCTAAAACGTCGTAGCGTTCAATGATTTGACTTTCTTTAACTTCTACACCATATTTTTCAATCATTCTTTCTTGATATTCCCGTTTAAAATCTTCCTTGGTTTTAAACATGTTCATACCTTCATATTTCATAAAATTATTGTCTCCTTTTTTATACACACAAAAATAATATATCTTAATTTTGTTAATTTATAAATTAAAACTAATTATTTTATTTAATCTTTTTAAATATGCATGCTCCAAAACTAGCTAGTTTAACAGTCATATGATATGGTTTATTTTCCATTCCATATGGATAGGTTTTTAATGGAAGACCATTATAATTATTTCTTCCAGCATATACATCTTTATCAGAATTGAATATTTCTTCAAATTCACCCTCAACAAGCATTGGAATATCATAATATTCATAATAATTAGGTGTCATATTGAAAACAAACACTAATGTCTCACCAGCATAACTTCTTTGGAAAGCAAAAATGCTTTGATCAGAATTATCCACCATAAGCCAAGTAAAATGACTTGGATTATATTCTTCCATATACATCGCTTTTTCATGACGATAAATAAGATTCAAGTTACGAATCAAGCGAGAAATTGAATCATGAATTGGAAACGATTTTAAATTCCATGGTAAAGATTTATTTTCGTTCCATTCATCAAAAGAGGCTAATTCATTACCCATGAAATTTAATTTTTTTCCAGGATGAGCAAATTGATAAGTATATAAGTTTCTTAATATAGCAAATTTATCATCATAACTTCCCCATAATTTGTTAATTAATGTACCCTTACCATGAACTACTTCATCATGAGAAAATGGTAATAAAAAGTTTTCACTATAAAAATACGCCATCGAAAAAGTTAATTTGTTATGATCGTATTTTTTATAGATAGGATCTAATGAATAATATTTTAAAGTATCATTCATCCAACCCAAATCCCATTTATAATCAAAACCTAAACCACCATATTCTAATCCTTTGGTGACACCACCATAATCGGAACTATCTTCAGCAATCATCATGACATTATTATGATTGATATGCATTTTTCCATTTAAACGTTTGACAAATTCAATAGCACCTTCGTTTGGACCATTAGATTTATCGCCGTTATGGAAAATGATATTGCTAACAGCGTCGACTCTTATTCCATCAAAATGGAAATAATTAACAAAATAATCCATCGCACTAATTAAAAAACTACGGACTGGATCTTTACCTAAATCAAACATTAATGAACCCCACGGTGAAATTCTCCATTCACCATCATATTCATATAAACAAGTCCCATCATATTGTGATAAGGCAAAATTATCATTTGCAAAATGAACAGGAGCAAAATCTAAAATGACACCAATGCCGGCTTGATGCATGCGATCAACAAAACTCATTAATTGCATTGGATTTCCATATCTTGAATCAACACTATAAAAACCAGTTGCTTGATATCCCCAACTTCCATCAAAAGGGTATTGAGTTATAGGCATAATTTCAATATGAGTAAATCCCAATCCTTTAACATAAGGTACGAGATAATCAGCAATTTCTTCATAACTTAAATATCTACCATCAACTTGTCCCTTCCATGAGCCTAAATGCATTTCATAAATCGACATTGGAGAATCAAAATTACGATTTCTTTTGTTCAACCAATCATCATCGTGCCAAGCAAAATTTCTAATATCGAACAATCTTGAACAAGTTCCAGGACGATATTCACTAAAAAAAGCAAAAGGATCAGCTTTATCAACGTATTGACCTTTTGCATTTTTGAAATGAAATTTATATGATTGATAATTTGTTAAATTTTCAATAAATGTTTCAAATACTCCACATTCATCAACTTTATCCATTTTATTTTTCGTGACATCCCAATTATTAAATTCACCAATAACTGAAACATCACTTGCCATTGGAGCGTATAATCTAAAAATTACTCCATCAACTTTTTTTCTACCTTTTTTAATTGTTACAAAATGGGCACCAAAATATTCATAAGCATTATGACATTGACCCATTAAGTAATCGTATAATAACCCGTATGCCATAATAAAAATCCTTCCTCATTATTTATAATAGCATTAAAAATTAAATTTTTAATAGAAAGAAAAGATTAATTGCAATTTTTTTAAAAAATTTAAGATATAACATTTAAACCAGAAGCACCGCTACCATCCCAAGTAATGGCTTTGATATTTGGTCTATAACCTGAATGCAAACTGTAGTTGCTGCCACCGCTATAATTATTGCCATTTTTACATTTAAATTCACAATTTGTTGGGAAAGTATTCATTCCTAAATCTTGTCTTGGCATCCATTTCCATAAAAGTGTAGATGATGTTATATCTGGTGTCATTTTATAATATTCGGTTTCTGTCCAATTTACATTATTGTAATTTTCATCATTCATTGAACCAACAACATAAGCATAACTATAATCATTTGATTCTTCGCTTTTAAACGTTAAATCTAAAATTATACTTTCAATAGGACTAGAATTTGATAAAGTTATAGCAAATTTACTATTTAAACCGTCTATTGCAATTGGAAAATTAGAATTTGCATTTAAAATTTGATCAGATAGCACTGCTTCCATTTGGTTTCTTCCTTGGCTAGAAAAATAACTATCAGAGGCATAATTTATCGTATTAATTGCACTGATATATGATAAATAATTCGTATTATTAGAGGATATATCGATGGATAAATTTGTAACATAAGTATCATTTCCATTTATATTTGCATTTATATCGCCTTGCATAATTTTATAATCGATATAAACTGTTTCACCTTTATTAATTTTAACTTTTCCACTTACAGTATTTAAATAGGTTAAATCAAAATTATTAAGATTTTCAAATTCGGACATTGAAATTTGGATATTTGCGACCTGATTATTTGGAAGAATGTTATATTTAGAAAAAACATTACTAATAGATAAACAAGTAACAAGTAATCCACATCCTGCTACTAATAATGGCAAAAATATTTTTTTGTTAAAATTATTTTTCTTCATATTATTTATAACTCATAAAAATCATCTTTTGTTATATCATCTAACTCATCATTGTTTTTATTCTTTTTTGAAACATTTTCATCAGCGGTATTTTTCTCAACTTTATTAGATATGTTTTCTTGCTCGCTATCTAAAGATTTTTCATTATTAGTCGTATAACTTATAGTATCGTTTTTATTTTCTTCTTGCTTAGCAAGTACTTTATCATCATTTTTCTTTTTATGTTTGTCTAATTCTAAAATAATTGCCCCACCAAAAATAAAAGTAAAAGCAATACTAACTCCTAATAATCCATATGCAGAATTAAGATATAACGTAACAACACCAATACCTGGTATTTTCCCAATATATCTACCCTTAACTTCTTCAAACTCCACGACTCCGTCTAATTTATTATTTGCATCGCCTCTTGTCCAAATCTTATTATCTTCAACATTTATTTCAATAATTCGATGACAAATAAGTTCATTATCATCGTTTACAAACGTAATAATGTCATAAACATTTAAATCTTCAATGCTATCAACCTTATAAGTAAAAATTAAATCATTAACATAAAGTCGATCATCATGTCCTTTTAAAAAATCTTCGTATTCTGAATTAACACTAGCCATCGAAGGTGAAGAAATGACTGACGCTCTTAAACCAAAAAATGGGAAATTATAATTTGATATGCGATCAACAAGCATCCAACAAGTGGCCACTATAAATAAGATAATAAATATAGAAGAAACCCATTTTAAAACACGAACCCATGTCTTATCTTTTTTTGTGGGTTTTCCACTATTAGTCTTATTTTCTATAACGTTATTATCAACAACATTATCCATAATATTCTTAAAAAATGTATAGGGAGAATAAACCCCCTATACATAATAATTAATATCGATTGATTGGTTTTAAAAGTTTATTGATTAAGAGAAAGTAACTGCACCATCTCCTCTACCATTCCAATATGCACCGGTCATATTTGCTGGAGCTACAGCATTTGGATCAGCAGACCAAGTAGTACCTTTTATTCCTTTTAATTGGGTGCCTTCTGTAATTGTTCCTAACCACATCCATTCAAGTACTTCTTCTTTTTCGATATTAGCGACCATTTGATATGTGTCATCATTGCTAGTCCAGCTATTCATTTCGCCTGTTAAATAGGCAACCTCGTCACTAGCTTCTCCTAATGAAATATCGACTGTATAGGTCATTTCAGCTAGGTTTTCAACAAATGATGCACCATTATATGTATCATCTAATGTAACAGTTAAATTAACTGGATTATGTGTTGCTACACCTTCACCTGGAGCAACTGACCAATCATCATTAGCGGCAACATAAATATATGTTTTAAGTGTGCCGGTTATAATACCAGTTGTTGGATCAGCTTCACCAAAAACAATTTTATGTCGTGCATCAGTGTTAGCAAAAAATGTTCCTTCTTTATAGCCAACATCACCAGCGACAGTAATTTTTTCACCAAACAATGCTTTGTTTTCGTTTTCTTGATCTGGTGTAATTGTAACTGTTAATTGTGCTAAAACATATGGTTGATTAAAGACGCTGCTTTCATTTCTAACACCGTGGATATTAAATCCAAATGTGTCGACATTTTTACCAGTTTCTTCACCAACATTTGGGCGTAATGCTTCATTATCAGTGGTAACTTCGCTAATTTGATAATTAACATCAGCGGTAGTATTAATACCGATGTTAGCGGTTTGATCTTCAGGCATTACTTTATATAACGCAAAAGATGTTCCAATCGCGGTAACCGCACCTAATAAGGCGATAGAACTAACTATTATATTTTTCTTTTTCATAATTCTCTATCCCCTTTCCTTACGCTATGACATCCTCAGTAAAGTCAACAGATACAGTTAAAGAACCGCTGACATCACCCTCTTCTGCTTGTTCAGTAACAGAATTTAATGAATAACGAACATAATAAGTTTTTGCAGTAGTAAATTCTTCTAATGGAACAGTGTAAGTGTAATCAACTGTTTCACCAGATAAAGTTACATCTGCTACAACGTCATGACCCCAAGCTTCATCTGATAATTCAACTTGTAATGATTTTGAGGTGGAATTATCGGTTAAGGTAAATGTAATTTTTACATCGCCTGCAACACCTGCTGATTTAGTAGGTGCATTAACTGTAACGCTTTGATTAACAGGAACACCAGGTGTAAGATTACTAATATCTTGTAATCCACCTTCTCCCCATTCGATAACGATACCTTGGTCTAAGGCACCATTGGCTTTTGCATTCGCGTCACCATACAAAAGAGCCATTGATGTTGCTACTCCAGCAACCGCAACTACTAGACCAGCGCTGAGTAGCATGAGCTTTTTCTTCATGTGTTTTCCTCCATAAAACAAGAAAAAATTTTTATTTAAATAGATAACTCTATTAAAACCAAATTTGTAAAAAATTATTATTTAAGATTAAGATAAGTGCTACTACAGATTTTTATACAAATAAAAACGAATGAGTTGTTTAAATTACGATAAATTAATTCGTTTCTTCTTTCATAGCCGTTGGTTTAATTTTAATACCCCCCCCAGTATGTCAAGATTTTTTTATTTTTCTGCAACTAGAGTACATTTTTTGTGTTTTATGAAAGTTAAAAAAGTTGTTTTTTGTCTACAAACAAAAAAGTATATATTCTTTTATTCTTGGTTTATTATTTTTTAATTTAGCTTAAAATTGTTACTAATTTATCAAAATTGGCTTCACTATTATATCTAACACTAATATTTTGTTGTCGCGTTGTGTTTTCATATATATTTATTCTTTGAATCATTAAATATCCTAATCTAATGTCTATATCAATGGGAGAACTATTTACTCCACTTGGGTCAGCTTGAATAGTAATAACATGACCATTAACATTGCTACGCAAGTTTTTATATTCGCGACTTAATAATTCGCGATTAGTGTGACTAAATATTGTTAGTTGATTGAAAATAGACATAAATTTTTGATTATAAAATGATAAAGCATCGTTATTAGCGTAAGACAAATTGCTATATTGACCATTAAAACTATCATAATAATAATATGAATAACGATCAGGATTATCTTTTTTTACTAATAATTCTTCAATTTTTTTATCACCGATTTGATAAAGATAATGATAATAAATATCATTGCTAGTATTATCGAATTGATATATTATACGTGCATCACTATTAAAATCACGACCAACATAATTAATTTTATTAACACATAAAGAACTGGTAGCAATTTCAAACAATTTAGAAAGCATGATAATATCTTGTGCACTTGTCGTTTGATATGTTTTGCTATTATCTAACATATCTTTTTTATTGATTATCACATTATAAGAAATAGTTTCTTCATAATTATTAAGATTATCAACATATTTGACAAGTGCTTGATTTTCTTTATCTAAATAATAAATAGAATCAATATCTTCACCTCTTATTGATATTTTAAATATATCATTATTTTCAATTTCATAATTGATATTGCAATTGTTTTGATTAGAAACGACATATTGATAACAATCATAAGCTTTTCTTTGTAAAGATAAATAAGTCATCGTTGATAAACGATTAGCTTGGTATTCAATATAATCGTTATTTAAAAATATCGGTGGTAAATAATCATCAATATAGTAAATACCATATAAGGTACTTTTAAACATTAGATAAGCACTGAAATCTATTGCCCCTTCGATTGGTAAATTAGAATATAAATATGAATCAGATTTACTATAATCCATATCATATGATGAAACTATGTTGTTATTTTCATCAAAATATTTGATATTGTATGAAAAACTATCATAAAAAGTGTTATTTGAAAGAAAACTGTCACTAGAAAAACTGTTAAGAAATTCATCTTTATTAGAAGAAATTGTATTATTACATCCACTTAAAAGCAAGCTAGATAAAACAAGTAAAGATAAACATTTTCTTTTCATATACATAAAGATTATAACACAGCAAACGATATTTAAATTTATTTAATAATAATATCTTTCTTTGGCAAGGATAAAAGGATAACACGCAAATACAATTGGTAAACACATCATCTCAGCAACTGTATAAATTATGATAATAACAATTGAAAATATACTAGTGACATCACCACTAAAATCAAAAAATATAATTAAAGTCGTCAAATTATAAATGCCAAGACCTAACGCGGCAACACCAAAAATAATACCGATTACTTTTAAAGTGGTTAAATATTTTTTATTTCTATTTTTAGTTTCTAAAAGCATAAAAATAAAATAAACGACCGCTAGTAAGGCAATAATTGAAGGGAAAATAATACTTAAAGAAAATATTGATTCAATAAAATCAAAAATTAAAGGAATAATATAATCGCATAACAAAAGAGAAAACAAAGCAGAAAACGCATAACCGAAATTCAATTTTGATTTTTTGAAATAAAAGGCAATAAATAAATAAAAAGCAACGCTAATGATTAAAGAAAAAGCATCAACAATTACCGCTTGTGCATTGCCAAGATTATTAAAAATAAGCATTATTAACGACACGACTTGAAGTAGCGCTAACACTAATGAGGTAATAAATCCAAATAGTGCAAAATTGTTTCTATTAAAAATTTTATTAAATTTCATGCTTGCAATTATAATACAAATAAAGCTTTAAATTAATATAAAAAAGTAAAAAAGATATAAAATTAAAACAAAATGTCTGAGTTGTTATTCTTTTTTAATCATATTAATTACTTTACTAAATGTTGGAAAATAGAGGTTGGCCAATCAATTTGCGTTTGTGTGTTGTGTTGATATGTGTTATATTAATGAAAAGAATATTTAGGAGGGGAAAATATGTTTAAAAGTTTAGCTATGATGATGCTTCTAGCAATTACTTCAAGCAATCATATCACTGATAAAATAAATTATGGAATGCATCATCCAGGAATTGATGACATAAATCCTGCTGATAGAAATATGTTTAGCGACTTATATTTTGATGGTTATTGGGGTTTAGAAGATAGAAAAACATGTGATTATATCATCGATGTTTACGATGGAAAAACACATATAAATTTTGGAATAATGAATTATGTAGAAGATTCATATGCTGAATTAAATTATGCTGACCCTTTTTTAACTTATAAATCAGGTTGGGTAGCTTGGGATGAGCATTGGGATTATTTTCCAGAACACGAATTTTTTGCTTTTACTTTTGACAAATTTATTGATATTCCAATTGAAAGTTATTATATAAGAAATGTTCCTGCTAATTCCTCTGTTAACTTTACATTAACAACAAGAAGTGCTAAACAAGTATCAACCACTACTATAATTCATTCTGCTTCTGAATATTTGCTTGAATTTCAAACTACAGTTGGTTCAAATATTGGGGGCGAAGTTGATTTAGGGCTTTTAAAAGTTAGCCAAGATCAATATGTTGAAAATTCTATTTCCATTGCTGGCTCGCTTTATGAAGAAATGACTGAGATAAAGCAATCTACAACATCAATAGAAACCGTCCTTACAGAAACATTTTCTTATCAAAATACATATAACCATCCTATTTATTATCAATTAGGACAAAGACAAAAATTTAGATTAGGCTTTATCGCGGATGTCCATGTTGATTATGATGAACCAGATGTCATTTCAAGTGGCACCTTTGGTTTAGATAAAACATATGATTATTATGGAAAAGATATTCACACATTATATGACATCCACTTCTTCCTCATCCCTGAAGATGATCCATATTTTGATGTATCAATTTATTATGATAATGATGATGGTGTTAAAACTATTTTAGAAAAGTCTCATCCATCGATATTGTATTTTTAAAATCAAACAAGGAAATATTTTAATAACTTAAATATATTTATGCTCACCTTATCTCATATATATAAAACATATAAAAACAAATCTCGTCTAGTTAATGCTTTAAATGATATTA
>CALVSI010000017.1 GCA_944358985.1 uncultured Bacilli bacterium
AAGAAAAGAATAGTTTCGTAGAAAACCAACATTTTCGACCGTTGTTTTTCAACAAAACTATTCTGACAAATACAATTGAATAGTTTAAAATTCACGTTTATAATCAAGTACTAATTCTTATACAAGAAAGTTGAATAATACTACTAAATCAAGCCTTTAACTTAGAGTGATTGGTCGGGATGATGAGATTTGGACTCACGACCTCTTGCTCCCGAAGCAAGCGCACTACCAAGCTGTGCTACATCCCGAACCAAAATTTATTATATAAAATTAAAAATTAAAGTCAAATAATGATATTTGATCGTCCTCGTTTAAACTATCAAGTACATGCAATTCTTCTAAATCATTCAAGTTTGTACCATTTAATTTGCTTCGTCTCATTAAATCATCTTTAGAAGTAAATTCATGTTCTTTGCGTGCTTCAATGATACTTTGTGCAGCATTTTCTCCTAAACCATCTATAACAATAAATGGACAAATCAAAGCCCTATTTTCATAGTCAACAACAAACTTAGTCGCATCAGATTTTGTTAAAGAAATATTTTCAAATTTATATCCTCTTTGTACCATTTCAATCGCGACTTCAAGAGTGTCAAGTATTGCACTTTCTTTTGGTGAAAGTTTATCTATCTTACTTTTTGATTTAAGTTTTAGTTCATCTAGCCTTTTAATAATTGCTTCTTCACCACCAATCATGGCTTTTAAATCCCATTGATCGCATCTAACAGAAAAGAAAGTAGCGTAAAACTCTAATGGATAATAAACTTTAAAGTATCCGACACGGACCGCCATCATAACATATGCAGTTGCGTGTCCTTTTGGAAATAGATATTTGATTTTATTACATGAGTCAATATAATACTGTGGTACATTATTTTTTCGCATGATTATTTCATATTCCTGCTTAACACCTTTTCCATGTCTTACATCTTCCATAATCGCAAAACTAACAGAACTATCAATACCCATACTAATTAAATAAGTCATGATATCGTCACGGCATCCTATAACTTCTCTTAATGTTGCTATTTTTTTATTAATTAAGGTCTCGGCATTGCCATTCCAAACGTTTGTTCCATGAGATAATCCAGAAATAATAACTAAATCGGCAAAAGTTTTAGGTTTCGTTGCTTCTAGCATACCTCTAACAAAATCAGTACCATATTCTGGAATGGCAAGTGCACCAGTCACTTGATTCAAATAATTGTGTGTCATATGTAATGCACTAGTAGAAGAAAATAAAGATAAAACATTTTTATCGTTTAATGGTATTGACTTTATATCAATATGAGTTAAATCCGCCATCATTTTTAAAGCAACTGGATCAACGTGACCTAACAAATCAAGTTTTAAAATAGTATCATGCATTGAACGGAAGTCAAAATGTGTTGTTTTCCATTTTGCATCAAATTTATTTGCGGGAAATTGAATTGGAGTAAAATCATAAACACTATGGTCATTTGGAATAACGACGATTCCTCCGGGATGTTGCCCTGTCGTTCTTCTTACATCGATACATCCGCTGGCAAGATAAGCAATTTTTGCTCTTGGAACTTTATTAGGATCAACGCCAAGACTTTCATAATAACCGCGTGCATAACCAAAAGCAGTTTTTTCGGCAACTTTTTCAATAGTTCCTGCTCTAAAAACATTATCTTCACCTAATAATACTTTAGTGTAATCGTGAGCACGAGCTTGATAATCACCAGGGAAATTTAAATCGATATCAGGTGTTTTTTCAGCTTTAAATCCTAGGAAAGTTTCAAATGGGATGTTTTGACCATCTCTAACCATTTCTTCACCACAAATAGGACATTTTTTATTCGGCAAATCAAAGCCAGATTTAATATTTGGAAATTCTTCGCTTGTCCATTCCAAACGTTTACATTTAGGGCATCGATAATGCGGAGGAAGCGGATTTACTTCAGTTATATCTGCCATTGTTGCAGCAAAAGAAGAACCAACAGAACCACGTGAACCCACTAAATAGCCATCTTCATTTGCTTTTTTAACTATCATATGAGCAATATAATAAATAACAGAATAACCATTTGAAATAATACCATCGAGTTCTGTATCTAAACGTTTTTGGATATAATCTGGCAAAGGATTGCCATATAACTTATGAGCGTTTCCATAACACAATTCACGCAACATATTTTCGCTATTTTCAATTTTTGGAGTATAAAGATGGTCATTAGGTAATGGTGTCATTTTATCACATTGATCAGCAATAAAATTAGTGTTAATGACAGTAATTTCGTATGCTTTTTCTTCACCTAAAAAATTCATTTCATTCAGCATTTCATCTGTACTTAAAAAATATTGATCAGGATTTTCATAATGAACTACTTTTACAAAATCTTTTTTATATTCATCATAGGGATTTAAATTTAAAGGATGTGGAACACGACCTAATCCTTTTGTTGCAATATAAATATCTCTAAAAATTTTATCGTTTTTGTGACAATAATGAACATCACCCGTTGCACATACTTTTACATTTACATTATCAGCAGCGTTAACAATATCTATTAAAATTTCTTTAATTTCATCAAGGTTTGAAAAATCATCTTTATTTACTAAATACGTATAATTATGTAAAGGTTGAATTTCAATATAGTCATAAAAAGAAATTGCTTCTTTTAATGAATCTAAATTTTTATGCGCCGCTATTTCAAAAATTTCTCCATTAAAACATCCACTTCCATATATCAAATTTTTACGATATTTAATTAACTCTTTACGAGGAATTTTAGGAACTTCAGCTAAATAATCAATGTGCGATAAAGAAATCAATCTATATAAATCATGAAGACCATCATAATTTTTTGCAAAAGCAATTAAATGGTATGGGTGAATATGCTTTAAGGCATCCTTACTAGCTTTAAGATTTGCTAAATCCTTATGCATTAAATTAGGATTATCTTTAGTAAGAAGCGGAAGCAAATAAAACCATACCTCACTTAATACATTAGCGTCATAATCCGCTCTATGGGCAACTTTACGATCATATTCGACATCAAAATTTTTACAAAGCGTTTGTAATCTATGGTTTCTTGAATTAGGAAGCAAATATCTAGATAACGAAAGCGTATCAATTACTGGATTTGTTAATATTTCATTGTTTTCTCGCAATAAAGATTCATTTAAAAATGGAATATCGAAATCAGCGTTATGACTAACTAATATTGCATCTTTAACAAAATCCAAAATTCTTTCTTTGCAATCTTTAAAAATTGGTTTGTCTTTAACCATATCATTGCTAATATGTGTTAAATTTTGGATTTTCTGAGGTATTTCAACTTCAGGGTTTATTAAAATATCTAATCGCGAAACAATGCTTCCTTTTTCAATACGCACGCCTGCAAATTCAATAATACGATTATGTCGGCAACTCAAACCAGTTGTTTCTAAATCAAAAACTACGTAATTTGCATTGTTTAATTTAATATTTGCAGGGTTTTTGATATATTCTAGTTCATCATTAACCATATAAAATTCAACGCCATAAAGCATTTTCATGTTATATTTTTTTGCGGCTTTTTGTGCGTCAGGATACCCACTTACAACGCCATGATCGGTAATTGCAATTGCATTCATTTTTAATTTTGAAGCATATTCACAATATTGATCCATAGAACTAACCCCATCCATCGCGGACATCTTACTATGCAAATGTAGTTCAACGCGTTTTACAGGACTATTATCTACAATTATCTCATCATCTGGCAATATATCAATATAATGCCCTTTTATCATTACATTTTGGGTAAATGTATCTAAATATGCACATCCGCGTACTTTAACTTTTTGTCCTTTTGTTAGTTCGTTAGCGTTAGATAAATTTGAAACAAGAACAAAAATTGCATCGTTATTTTCATCATTTATACCATAGGTTACTTTTTTATTATCAAAAGCGTTAGTTTCGATTGAAAAAATATTACCATTGAATTCAATGTTACCACTATCTTTATCTATTTCACTTATTTGATTTATATTTTTATAATTACCTTTTTTGTTTCTTCTCATAAATTCACGGGTCATTTTTTCTTGTTTTTCTTCCTCACGTATTTGATTTATTAAACGCTCCTCCGCTAAACGTTTTTCTTGATTTAAAGTTTCAAGATCAGTTAATAAATTTTCTTCTTCGATTTCTTCTTTTCTTTCATTTAATTCATCATTTACTATTATCGAAGTTGTTATAAAAAATTCATCATAACTTAAAAAAGATAAAAAAGCTTTATATAAATCTAAAACTTCTTGATACATATTTTTTTCTTCTTCGGTAGAAAAAATAAATATCAATGTATTGTCACTATCTTCTTTAACTAGAAGCGGATATTGAATGTGATAAATACTTTTATACCAATCGAAAAACAAATTATATACATTATCAATATCAGGACGAGTTCGATAAGAAAAAGTTAATGAATATTTATAAGAAGTAATAGAATTTAATCCTTCTTGAAATTCTCTTAAAAATTGATAATTCCATGGAGTATTTTTACATATTTGCATAATAAGCAAATCTTTTTTTATTGGATGTCTTTCACAAATATCAAAAGACATGTCAAAATCTTCTACATTATCAATCCCAATAGAATTTAAGAAACGAATCATTTTATTAGTTTCTTTATTCATTAAAATAACCCCACAATATCTTTGATAATAAGAACAATCATCAATCCAAATAGTAGTGCCATTCCTATATAAGACATAATAGTCTTGGCTTTTTCTGGAACTTTTTTCCTAAATATTCCTTCAATAGCAATAACAATCAATTGCCAACCATCTAAGCCAGGAAATGGTAGCAAATTAAAAATAGCTAAGTTGACCGAAATTAAACCCCAATAATAAATAAAATAAGACACACCCATCTCATTTAAAATACTAGATGTTGAAGTATAAATTGATATAATTGATCCAACGTTTTCCCAACCTTGTCCAATAAACAAACCACCGATTGTTTTAAAAATTAAAGTCGAACCATCCGCAAATTGAACAAACGTATTAGTCCATGCTTGGCCAAAATCTTGCATATATTCTTCTTTAAACATTGATAAACCAGTACTTGTAAAACCTGTTTTTTCTTCATTTAGATGAATATTTATTGTTTTATTACCACCAGGAATGTTTGATGTGATAACACCATGATTTTCATCATTTTTATTAGGACAATTTTTATGATAGTAAGTGTTATCAATTAATTCTATAAAACTGCAATCATTTATATCATATATGTGAATAAAACGTGTCTCACAACTAGTACAATAGTAAGTATTTTGTTTAACATAAAATGTTGGTAGCACAAGATCTATGCTATTTATCCCTTCAGTTTCATAAGTTATTTCTTCTTCGAAATTAGCAACAACCATTGTTTGAGATGTTTCTTCATTAATAGTCACTTCGTGTGTTTTATAATAACGGAATAAGTTATCGAAATTTGTATTTGTCGAACTGGTTTGGTTTTGATGAACTACCACTGCTATATTATTTTCGGATTTACCATCTTCGTAATGAACAATAGAATCAAAAGAATAATACCAAATTTGTTCTCCAACATTTGGATATCGTGGATCTATTGTAATATCTATAAAATCCCCTTCTCCTGTTTTTGGATTATATGTCTTAAAACCAGCCGTTTCTGCAACTGAATTTTCTTGCACTAATAATGCGTTTATATAAGGAACATTAATGGTTGGAAAAAATTGGTTATAGATATAAAAAAGTAGAATAGATAATATTAAATTCATTATTATTCCCGCGCTCATAATAATCGCGGCTTTCCATTTTTTTATACCATTTAAACTTCTTTCTTTTGGAATTACGACACCGTTTTCTAACTCGCCTTCATCACTAGCCATTGAAACATATCCACCAAAAGGGACAACTCTTAACGAAAAATATGTTTCGCCATTTTTTCTTTTTTTGTGTAAAAATGCTTTTCCAAAACCAATAGAAAAATCATCGCAATATACTCCAAACATTTTCGCGGTTGCCAAATGTCCAGCTTCATGGACAAGCACTAATGTTGAAAGACACACGATAAATAAAATTATATTAAGTATTGTCATTAGCCAATCGGGCATTAATTTTTCCTCATCTTTCTAATTATTTCTAATGTTTTTTGTCGGGTTATTTTATCATACATTTTATAAATCTGATAATCACAGCTTTGGACATCATCTACGTTTTTCATAACGAGATTAATAATTTTTTCGATATCCAAGAACGATATTTCATCATTTAAAAATGCTTGACAGCAAACTTCATCGCAGGCATTAAGAACGCATCCATATATTCCTTTATTTTTAATAACTTTTTTTGCTAGGCGAATAAGGGGAAAACGTCTAGATGACAATTTATGAAAATGATAATCGCCGAATTTATGAAAATCAGAATTTTCAAATAAATCGCAAGGATAGTTTCCTTGATATAAAGCATAAGCAATTGGATTATGCATATCAGGTTTATTAATCTCTGCAATGTAGATGTTGTCATCATATTCTATCATTGAATGAATCATAGATTCATCATGAAGAATGACTTTTATTTTATCATAAGGAAAATTAAATAAATAGTGGGCTTCTATAATTTCAAAACATTTATTAATTAATGTGGCACTATCGATAGTAATTTTTTCTCCCATTTTCCAAGTTGGATGTTTTAAAGCATCTTTTTTTGTTACATTTTTAAGATCTTTCCTCTTTAGATTTTTAAAAGCACCACCAGAAGCAGTCAAAATAATGTTTTTTACACCGGTATTTCTTTTTTTAAGACATTTATAAATAGCACTATGTTCACTATCAATTGGATATATTTTGCTTTTGCTATTAATCAACAAATTATTAATATATTCACCACCGACAACCAAACTCTCTTTGTTAGCTAAACATAATATTTTGTTATTTTTAATAGACCAAATGGTTGGATATAGCCCTGCAAAACCCAAAATAGCGTTAACTATCATATCACCATTTAAAGAATCGATAAAATTATTAAAGCCATCTTTTTCAGAAAAAAAAGTAATGTTTTTATATTTTTCCTTTAATTGTACTTTTAATTTATCATCCTTTAAAAAAACCATGCGAATTGTTTTAAAATCCTGCAAAAGTTTAATTAAATAAGACGAATTAGAAAACACACTGACAGCTACAAGTTCAAAATTATCGTAATCTTTTTTAATTATATCAATGGTTTGTTTTCCTATAGAACCGGATGCACCTAATAATATAACACGTATCATATTAGACAAATAAATTTTCCCAATTATTATTTAATATCGCATTAAAAATAGTAATTAAAATTGCACTTGAAATACAAGAAAATAAAACCGAATCTATTCGATCTAAAATCCCACCATGACCAGGCAAAATAAAGCCAAAGTCTTTTACTCCATAATAACGTTTAATACTTGAGAAAATAAAATCGCCAAGAGAACTTACTAACGGAATAACAATAGCTAGTAATAATAAATAATACCAGTGATTAATATCAAATATTTTTAAAATCGGATGACCACAAGCTGCCATTACCAAGCCAAAGGTTAAAACAAAAACTATTGAGGTAATTGTTCCACCAACAAAACCTTCCCATGTTTTTTTTGGAGAAATTCTTTCGTTAATTTTGTTTTTTCCAAACAAGATACCAGTAAAATAAGCTCCAGTATCAGAAAATAATGATCCTGCTACTACTAATATCAATAATGATGCGGATTCAGCATAATCATAAGAGGGATTTATTAATACTTCTTCTCCTGAAGATAAATAATATTCCCAAAGCGGATAATATCTTAAAAACGCTATACATTGAATTCCAATACCTAATATCAAACCAAAAGCGAATATATAACAAGCATCACGTACTTCAAAATTTTTATCAATAAGAACTAATGAAAAACATAATATAGCCCCTATTAAAATTAAAAAGACTGATGCATATATACTATTAAAGACACTGTATATTGTTCCGTTAAAGTCAGTAAATTCAAATATGAGATTACGATACAATGGATATGTAGCTAAAAATAAAACAATAACAATTGTTAATATATAAAGAGTGATATTGTAATGTTTTTTAGCACAATGGACGAGTTCCCATGCTCCTATGCCACCTATTAAAATTATTAAAACTAAAAAAGGAATTTCACCTAAAAAAATACAAGGTAAAACAATTGATACACCAATTATTGAAGTAATTATACGAACTTTTAAAGATCTTTTTTGTTCTGTTGTTACTTCATTTGGCTTAAGTTCATTGAATAATTGTTCCGGCAATTTTTTGTTTTTACTCATCGTTAATTGCTCCAAATCTACGAACTCTTTTATAATACTTTTCAATGCATTCATCCAATATGTCTTTATTAAAATCAGGCCAATAAGTATCTATAAACATAAGTTCAGAATACGCTAGTTGATAAAGCATAAAATTTGAAATACGAATTTCACCACCAGTTCTTATCAATAAGTCAATTGGAGGCAAATTTCCATTATATAAATATTTTGTAAATGTTTGTGTATCAATATCCAAAATAGAAATTTTATTATTGTTAACATCATTAATTATATTTTTGCATGCATGAACAATATCTTCCATACCACCATAATTAAGACAAATGTTAAAAATAAAACGATCAAATGTTTTTGTTTTTTCAATAGCTTCATCAATTATTTTGATAGTTGAGGAAGGTAATTTAGAGTAATCACCGCTTACTAAAATTTTAGTTTGATCTTTTATCATATTGTTAATTTCTTTTTTAAAAAAATGTTTTAAATATGTAAATAAAAGATTCACCTCTTGTTTTGGGCGATTGAAATTTTGACAAGAAAAAGCAAATAAAGACATAACTTTAATACCTTTATTTAAACATTCATGATAAATATCAGTAATGATTTCACACCCTTTTTTGTGACCTAATGTACGTGGCATCCCTTGCGTTTTTGCCCAACGTCCATTGCCATCCATAATAAAGGCAATATGACAAAGTTTATTTTCAAAAATTTTCGCCATAAAAATAGTATATACTAATTTTTATTATATTTAAAAATAAAAAGCACAGTATTAAAATAAAAGCAGATTCATCATCTGCTTAAATTAACATAATTTCTTTTTCTTTTTCGGACATTATGCTATCAATTTTTTTGATAGATTGGTCTGTCACATCTTGAATTTCTTTTTCAATTCGTTTAATGAAATCTTCACTGTATTGGTCATCATCTTTTAACAAAGAAAGATATTCTCTTCGAATGTTTCTAACACTAACTTTACATTCTTCAGTGAATTTTTTTGCTTGTTTAACAATTTCTTTTCTTCTTTCTTCAGTAAGAGGTGGAATGTTAAGACGTACAACTTGACCATCATTAACAGGAACTAACCCAATATTTGCGGCATTAATTGCTGCAACTATTGCTTTTAAATCATTTTTATCATATGGTTTTACAACAAGTTGTTTTGCTTCGAAAACACTGACAGCGGAAATTTGATTCAATGGTATTTTGCTACCATAATAATCAACATTAACTCCATCAAGAATCGCAGCGTTTGCACGACCAGTTCTCAAAGTGTTTAAAGCTGTCTTATACGCCTCAATTGATTTATCCATATTCAATTTAGCTTCATTAGTCATTTCATCCATAAAATATTAACTCCTTGTTATTATTGTACCAATATTTTCATCATTTACTACTTTTTCAATATTTTTTGGATCATCCATGTTAAATACTCTAACAATGATATCCTTATCTTTTATAAGCTCTATGGCGGAAATATCCATAACTTGTAAGTTTTTAGATAATATTTCGTTAAACGTTAAACGCTTTAAAAATTTAGCATTTGTGTCTTTGTTAGGATCGCTAGTGTAAACACCATCAATACCATATTTAGCCATACAAATAGCATCAGCATCAATCTGAATTGCTCGTAACGTGGCAGCTGTATCTGTCGTATAAAAAGGTTTGCCGGTACCCCCACCAAACACAACAACAGTTTTATTACTTAATAAGTGTTTTGCTCTATCTTCGTCAATAGGCATTGTTATTGGATCAACATTAATAGCGGACATACAACAAGAATTAACAGAAATTTTCTTTAATGCATTTGTTAGTGCAACAGCGTTAATTATTGTTCCTAACATTCCCATATAATCTGCTTCTTTTGGTTCGATATTTAATTTGCTGGCGAATTTACCACGCCAAATATTACCCGCACCAATAACAACGGCAATTTCTAAACCTTGATTCACTAAATTTTTTATCGCAGAAGCAATTGATTGTAACTTGTCGCAATTTAATGTTTGATTTTTTGTTTTGTCAGCGATTGATTCACCACTTATTTTTAACAATACCCTTTTATATAGCATATTTTCTCCTTAATAAAAAAGAAACACTAAAAGTGTTTCTCTTATTTGGCTTGTTCCATGACTTCTTTTGCAAAGTCATCATGTCTTTTTTCAATTCCTTCACCAACTTGATAACGAACGAATTGAACAACTTTTGTTTTGTTTTCACTTAATACTTGTGAAACTTTTTTGCTATCATCTAGTAAATAATTTTGTTCACTTAACACTGACTCGAATAAAATTTTATCAACTTTTCCTTTAATTATATTTCTTAAGATGTTTTCAGGTTTGTTAGATAATTTTGGATCAGTCTTGCTAGCTTCAATTTGAATCGCAGTTTCCTTTTCAACAACATCAGCAGGAATGTCACTAGCGTTAACATATTTTGGTGCGTTAGCAGCAATATGCATTGCTAATTGATCCGCGAAGTCTTTGTCATTACCTTCGATTACTACTGCAACAGCAATTTTACCACCCATATGGATATATGTACCAACAACTTGATTTTCAGATGGTTTTAATAAATCAAATCTACGCAAATCTAGTTTTTCGCCAATACGGATTGTTGCTTCCGTATATAATTCTTTTGTTAATTCCTTACCTTCATCTAAATTTTTTGGTTCATTTTTCAATAATAGATGAGCGGTCTCATCAACAAGATTTTTAAAATCATCGCCACGTGCAACAAAGTCGGTTTCACAATTGACTTCTAAAACTACACATTTACCGCACTTTTCACAAAGTTTAACATCGCTCAAGCCTTCAGCAGCAATTCTTTCGGCTTTTTTTGCCGCTTTTGCAATACCTTTTTCTCTTAAATAGTCGGTAGCTTTATCTAAGTCTAAGTCGTTAGCTTCAAGTGCTGTTTTGCAATCCATCATTCCAGCACCTGTTCTTTCACGAAGTTGTTTAATTAATTCAATAACATTTTTGCTAGCCATATTATTCACCTTTACTTTCTTCTTCGGCTGGGCTATCTTCAACTGTATTTTCAACAGAAGTTTCTTTAGCAGCTTCTTCTTCTAACAATTTATCTTGTGCTTCTCTTTGTGCACGAACTTTTGCTCTTTCAGCTTGTTCTTTTTCAAAACGTTCTTGTCTAGCTTTTCTTTCGGCACGAATTCTTGCTAATTTTTCTTGATTTTCTTTGTCGGCTTGTTTGATAGCGTCTTTCATTGTAACTTCATCGCCTTCATCTTTGGTATATGCAACAACTGGAACGCCATTTTTACTTTCAACAACAGCATCCGCCATAACAGCCAAGATTAAGGCGATTGAACGAATTGCGTCATCGTTAGCAGGAATTGGATAATCAATTTCATCTGGATCAGAATTTGTATCAACAATTCCAAAAACAGGAATATGTAATTTATGAGCTTCTTTAATAGCAATATTTTCGCTATGAGGATCAACAACAAACAAGGCGTTTGGTGCTTTTCTCATTTCTTTAATACCAATTAAGTTTTTATTTAATTTATCTTTTTCTTTTCTTAAGACAGCGGCTTCCTTTTTATTTAATAAATCTAATTCGCCATCTTCATCTCTTCTTTCCAATTCTTTTAAATAACGGATACGAGATTGAATTGTTTTAAAATTGGTTAAAGTTCCACCTAACCATCTATTAGTAATATAGAAAGAACCAGAACGCAATGCTTCGGCTTCAACAGCTTCTTGACATTGTTTTTTTGTTCCAACAAATAATACTTTACCACCCTTATCTACGATGTCTTTTAAAGCAAGATAAGCAGTATTGATACATTCAACTGTTTTTGTAAGGTCGATGATATAAACACCATTTCTGGCACCAAAAATATATTTTTTCATTTTTGGATTCCAGCGTTTTGTTGGATGACCAAAATGTGCACCTGCTTCTAATAATTTTTTCATCGTAATGATAGGCGCATCAGGATCATGTACGACACTTGCCATTGTTTCTTCAACAGCGGTTTGACTAACTTCCTCGTTAGCACTTTGTGTGTTAACTTCTTCGTTAACAACTGTTTCTTTTACTTCTTCACTCATTTAGTGAGCCTCCTTATTTGTTTAACCTCCACTACTTCTAACAAGCTTCCCTTAATTCAAATTAAGACGTGGACCTTGAATCCATAGTGTGTGTAGTCTCTTTTCAGAGCCAATTAATAATATCACGTTAATAATTTTTACGAAAGTAAAAAATATATAAATTAAAAAAGATTTTTTTATAATGTAGTAAATGAAAAAAACAAATTATTGGAAATCGAATAAAAAAGAGTGCAAAACTCAACTATTTTGTTTTATTTTCTCTTGCTCTTGGATGTGAATATTTATATGCATTAATTAAATTTTCTTTACTAACATGCGTATATATTTGTGTGGAATTTATCGAGGAATGACCTAACAATTCTTGAATTAATCTTAAATCCGCTCCTTGTTCCAATAAATGTGTTGCAAAACTATGTCGCAACATATGAGGATGCAAACCATAAAAATCTGCACAACGAATTTCAATTTGGTCAAGAATATATTCGACTCCTCTTCTTGTTAATTTTTGGCCTTTTTGATTGACTAATAAATAAGGATTATATTCTTTATTTTGTGCGACTAAACTACCACGCAAATTGTTTAAATATAAATCAATTGCGTTTTCACATTCTCTTGTAAAAGGAACGATTCTCTCTTTTTGGCCTTTACCAAAAATTCTAACGATTCTTTGCTTTAAATTTATATCATTAATTTTAATGTTTATTAACTCGCTGACACGAACACCACATGAAAATAAAATTTCTAATATCACTTGATCCCTTAATACTAATTTATCTTGTCTTTTAAAATTGTCAGCAAGCAGTTGTTTGATTTGCGAATCATTTAAAACTTTTGGAAAAGTTTTCTCTACTTTTATAGGAGCAACAAAAACAAAAGGATTATTATTTATATATTTATTTTTATAAAGAAATTCATAATATTTTTTTAAAGCACAAATGCGTCTTCGACATGATTTTTTTGAAATTTTATCACGCAGTTCATGCGTTAAAAAATTACGTATAACCAAATTATCAACATCTAAATAACTTATAGCTTCTTTTGCAATAAAATTATAAAATTTTTCAATGTCTCTTTTATATGAGTCGACTGTAGTATCAGTGTAATTTAAATTAAATTTAAGATACGAAATAAAATCAGCCAAATAGTCTTTCATGGATACATTGTATAACAAAAAGTGAAGAATTTCTTACTTTTCTTCACTTGTTTTTTTAATGTTTTCAATATATCGACATTTTGGGAAATTACTGCACGCTATAAATTCCCCTCTTTTTGATGTTCGATACACTAATTCATTTCCACATTTTGGACATTTGCGCCCTACTAATTTTGCGGGTTGCTTCTCTTGTTTTGCGGGCTTATTTGGATCTGGTTTAATGTAATTACATTTTGGATATCCGGAACAAGCAACAAACTTTTTGTCTTTATTATAAGTTCGTTCAACAAGAGGTTTGCCACAAACTGGACAGTTTTCACCAGTATAAACAACTTCTTTTGGCTCTTTTTTTATATAATTACATTTTGGATAATTGCTACAACAAATAAATCTACCAAATTTTCCGTCCTTATAAATAAGAGGAGAACCACATTCTGGACAGTTTTCACCAGTCTTTTCTTCTTCATCTTTATACATCAACTTAGAAGCTTTATCAAATTCTTTAATAAATGGATTATAAAAGTCATTTAACATTTTGACAATTGATGAACTACCTGCCTGAATATTATCTAGTTTTTCTTCCATCTGAGCGGTATATTTAGCATTAACTATATCAGGAAAATATTTATCAAGGACATGACTCGTTTTATCACCTTGATCTGTAATTTTTAATACACCATCTGCATCAGTTACATATTTTCTTTTTGATAAAGTAGAGATAGTAGAAGCATATGTAGAAGGACGACCAATACCAACACTTTCCATGATATTGACTATTTTAGCTTCGCTATAATGTGCAGGTGGTTGAGTAAATTTTTGTTCTTCTGATTTACTTTCGACTTTAAATATATCCCCATTTTTAATTTCTGGAAGCATTATTTTATTTGAATTTTCCTCTTTTGAAAGTCTTTCGTAACCATCAAATAGAATACGTACGCCTTCTAAAGTAAATATGATGTCGTTGCCTTTAATT
Organism: uncultured Bacilli bacterium; assembly: GCA_944358985.1. Taxonomy (GTDB): domain Bacteria; phylum Bacillota_I; class Bacilli_A; order RFN20; family CAG-826; genus CAJOOD01. The sequence continues at coordinate 14,488 of CALVSI010000017.1, forward strand.
GTAACTGTTGTAATTTCTTCTTTTTTAGGTGCCATCAAAGAGGCAAGGGTACGTTCATAAACTAACTTATATAGCAAATATTGATTTCTAGTTAAATATTGTTTGATAGAGTCTGGAGTGCGATGATTGCCTGTTGGACGAATGGCTTCGTGAGCATCTTGAGCCATTTTCCCTTCTTTAAACTTTGTTTTATTCCCAACATATTCTTCACCAAATGCTTCAATAATATAGTTTTTAGCACGATTAATATATGTAGGAGACAATCTAGTAGAATCTGTACGCATGTAGGAGATTAAACCAACATGTTCACCGCCAAGATCAATACCTTCATATAATTTATGAGCAATACTTTGAGTTTCTTCCGTTTTAAATTTATATTTATTGTAAGCTGCTTGTTGTAACGTTGAGGTGGTAAAAGGAGCTTTTGCTTCTCTTTTTTTCACTTCTTTTTTCACGTCAATAACTTCTAAATTTTCTGGAATGTTGTTTAAAATTTCCAATGCTTCTTCAGTGGTGGAAACAGGTTTATTTCTTTTAATATTAATAGCATAAGTTTGGCCATTAAAAGATGCAGTTACATTTATTTTATGGTATTCTTCAATAACAAAATTCTCAATTTCCTTTTCATGATCCGCAATAATTTTTAAAGTAGCGGATTGAACACGACCAGCGCTTCTTGAATGTATTTTGTTGTATAAAAGAGTTGATAATTTGAATCCTATTATACGGTCAATAATACGTCTGGTTTCTTGCGAAGAAACAAGATTCATATCGATTGTTCTTGGATTATTAATCGCGTGATTGATAGAATCGCGTGTGATTTCATGAAATTCTAATCTTTTAGTAGTCTTAACATCTAGTCCTAACACTTGGGTTAAATGCCAAGCAATAGCCTCTCCTTCTCGGTCAGGGTCGGTTGCCAAAATAACTTCATCACATCTTTTTGCTTGTTCTTTTAAATTTTTAACAACAGCATATTTACCTGATGAGATTTTATAAGTAGGTTTAAAATCGTTTTCAATATCAACGCCAAGGCCACCTTTTCCAGATCTAGCTAAATCTCGAATGTGTCCTAATGACGCTACAACGATATAGTTTTTTCCAAGATATCGTTTTATAGTAGTACATTTAGTGGGTGATTCAACAATAACAAGTTTCATAATGCTCCTTTTTACCTATTAACTTTATTGCAAGGTGATAGAGCCTGTCAAGTGCTCATTTTCAAACAAATATTAATATCCTTAATATAATATAAAGGATATATTTTATTTTTTCTCGTCGAGAATATCAGCACCACTTTCAATTAACAACGCACCGTCTCTTATTAGACGATTGTTGCATGTTCCATTATCTATTGGCTGCGGTAATACCATTATATCTTTACCCTGACTTATCGCATGTGAAATTGAAATCATTGTACCGCTTTTAAAATGAACTTCTGGAACAAAAATTTGATCCGCTAATCCAGTAATGATTCTATTTCTAATAGGAAAATGCTCAGAATTTGGCTTAATAAAAGATGGATATTCGCTTATTAAAAGATTTGATTGCTTAATCGTTTGATATAAATCATGATTTTCTTTTGGGTAAATATAGTCAATACCACACCCCAATACCGCGATTGTTTTTCCTCCATTTTTTAATATAGATTTATGAGCACACGTATCTATGCCAATTGCAAGACCTGAAATAATAATATACTCATTATTTAATTCAGTAATAATTTTGTTTAAAGCGTCACAATTTTCTTTATAACAATTACGAGATCCAACAACTGCTAAAAAAGAATTTGAATTATTTAATAAAGACAAATCACCATAATAAAACAAAACAAAAGGCGGTTTATAAATATTTTTTAAAGCGTCAGGATATTCATCATCTATAATAGTTACAAATGGCGTTTTATTTGTTGATACAACCTCTTCTACTTCTTCTTTAGAAATTTTTTCTTTTGCTTTTATAGCAAAATAAATTTTATCCCAATCACCTTCATATTTAATTGATAAATACAATAATAAATTTCTTCCTTCTAACATATTTTCCTCCTAAATACTATTAGGAAGAAAAATAAAAATTTACTAAAATAATTTATAAATTGGATCAATTATTCTTTGTATCGGCTTATAAGTATATCGATGAAAATGTTTTATTGGACCATATTTAGCAAGTGCTTCTAAATGTTTTTTTGTTCCATAGCCCTTATTGGTTTTTAAGTCGTATTGTGGATATTTTTTGTCATATTCTAGCATGATATGATCACGTGTGACTTTTGCAATAATTGAAGCCGCAGCAATAGATAAAGATTTGCTATCTCCTTTTATTATATCCACACAATTAATTGTTTCATCTTTTAATGGCATTGCATCTGTTAAGACAATATCGAACTTGCAATTTAAATTTGAAATGGCTTTTAACATAGCAAGACGTGAAGCTTCATAAATATTAACATTATCAATAGTATCAGCATCAATTATTCCTACACCATACGAAACAGCATTACTTATGATTAACTTATAGGCTTTTTCTCGTTTAGCGGATGTTAATTTTTTAGAATCATCAATGATTGAATCATAAAAATCTGGTTTTAAAATTACTGCAGCAGCGACAACAGGACCACACAAACAACCACGTCCAGCTTCATCAACACCTACAATAACTTTTGTTGTATTATCTAAATATTGTTTATCAAAATTTCTATCCATATATATCAAGACTTATTTTTCCTAAAAGACCTTGTCTAAATTCATTTAAAAGCAGATGCTGTGCTCTATTTAAATCCAATTCACCATTACTTTTTTTAAGTTCTCTATTTATTGCAATTTGATTTATTATTTCTTCATTAGGTAAATTAAAATTTAAAATTTGATAGCGGTTTTGCAATGATTTTGGATAATTTGTCCTTAAAAATTCTAATAAATAATTACAAATTAAATCAATAGGTAAAATCTCATCTTTGATTAATCCGATAGTGGCGATTTTAATCGCAGCATTTTTATCTTCATAAATTGTTGGAAGAATTCCTGGTGTGTCTAATAAATAAATATTATTATCGAGTTTAATCCACTGCTGGGATTTTGTTAAGCCTGGTCTATTTTCAACTTTTGTGGCTTTACGTTTAGATAAAGAATTAATCAATGTAGATTTTCCAACGTTTGGCATTCCTATTACCATTACTTTAATTGGAAAGTTTTTAATTCCTTTATTTTGCATTTTTGTAATTTTTTCTTGTGCTAGTTTTTTAATATATTCAATAACAATTCCACTATCTTTTTTACTTGTTAAATTTAAAGATAAAACAGTGTATTTATCTTGTTTATATTTTTCTAAAAATAAATTTAATTGTCTTTCATCAGTCAAATCAGATTTTGAAAATACTAATATTTTATTTTTATCTTTAATTGCCTTTTCTAATTGAGAATTTAAACTAGTTAAAGGAAGACGTGCATCTATAATCTCGACTACTACATCAATCATTTTTAATTTTTCAACAATTTGATTGATTGCTTTTTTCATATGTCCTGGAAACCAGTGAATATTGTTATTATTAATCATCTATTTAAAATACTCCGTTTTCGTGTATGTTAATGATGTTACTTCATTATTTTTTACTTCGCAAACACCCTCTATTGCTATTAATATACCTTGAATCATATATGCATCTATTGGACCTACTGCACAAGAATCAGAAGAATGACCCCAGTTATCACCCATCAAAAAATATTCATCATTTGTTAATTTTAATATATCTTCATTATCTTCATTAACATACTGATTAAGACCTAATGTGTCATTAGGAACAAATGGCAAATCTAAGATTTTTCCTTCAACCATTATTTTATTTTCGTTATGATCATTAATAATTTTAATTCTTTCACCTGGTAACGCAATTACACGTTTAATTTTTAAAGAAGCATTGGTTTTAAGAGAATCATCTTCAGCGTAATCAGTAGGAAAATATGTGACAACAATATCATATCTTTCAATATATTTTTTTATATCAGGATGAGTATCAACAATGCCAAATTCATGTTCAGAAAGTGTTGGCTCCATTGAATGACCATCAACATAAAAAAAAGTATAGTAAAAACGATTAAATGATGAAACAATTGCAAAACAAAGCAAACCAATAATAACTAAATAAAGAACATAAAAAATTATCTTTTTTGAAAAAGGATTAATTATTCGTTTGTTATTTAAGACATTTTTATTTTCCATATCAATAAAATTATATACATTTTCAAATCGAAATGAAAAGAAAAAGGGGCTGTTAAGAAACCTATAAGGTGACTTACCCCTTTTTTAGTGGATTTAGAAAGTAACAGATAAACTGTT
>CALVSI010000018.1 GCA_944358985.1 uncultured Bacilli bacterium
GGCGATTTATTGCGATTTCGCTTCTTTTTTGCAAATTAAAAGGGGCTAAGTCACCTTATAGGTTTCTTAACAGCCCCCTATTCTTATTATTTAAGAATTTCTTTAATTCTAGCTGATTTGCCAGAACGACTACGTAGATAGAAGATTTTATTTCTTCTAACTTTACCACGACGGACAACTTCAATTTTGCTAATAATTGGTGAATGTAACAAGAATGTTTTTTCAACACCTATTCCGCTAGAAATTTTTCTAACAGTGAATGTTTCCCCAACACCACCACCACGACGTTGTAATACAACACCTTGGAATACTTGAATACGTTCCTTTTTATTTTCAATAATACGGATAGAAACTCTTACTTCATCACCGCTTGAAAATTCAGGAAGGTCATTACGAAGTTGGCTTTTGGTAATTTCTTTAACTAAATTGTTATTCATATTTACCTCCAACATTAATTTTCTCTTGATGTTCATAGTTATTAACTAGCGGACCACCCGTAGCACTTAAACGTGCGTTTATTAATATAACAATCTATTTAGTAAATGTAAACATTTATTTAAATAAATTACATACTTTGAATTGCAGGAGTGGATAAGCCTAGAAAATAAGACAAATCGTAATATTTGTCTAAATCATTTGGAAATTCCACCACTACATTGCCGTATTCATAAGCTTGAGAAGATTTGCTTACAATTGAAAAATTAATTTTATCTGTCATAGATGGATCAAATTGTGAATAATCAATATCACAATACATTTTCAAATCCAAATCAGAATTAGTTAAATAACCATTTTTATCAATAATAAATTTAAGTTCAGCAATATCAATATTAACAAAATTTGTTAAGGCAGTTTTAATTTCTTCTATTTCTTCTTCGCTAAGAATAGGTCCGTTTAATTGATTAATTAATTCGATAATTAAATTGCTTATGGAATTAACATCAAAATTAACTTTAAACAAATATGATGAACCATCACTATAAACACTAATAATATTTTGTATTGAAGGCACTTCGTTTATTAAAGTAATTATTTCTGTAATAATTTGATCAACAGGTATAACTGATATTGTGGTAACAGGAATATCAACAGTTGATGATAACATATCGCAAGGAAGATAAAATTTTCCATCAGTTGAATCAAAAAGCGATTCAAAAAATAAAGACATAGTCTCATCACCATACAATTCAGATAACATGTCAATAAAGGATTTTTGAACGTCTTCATTAGATAAGTTTAAATATAAGTTATTATCTTTTACATATGTCTCCATATTAGAAAACCCATCTGAAAAATCAATTTCTTCATTCATTTTAAAATGCATGCTAAAATCTGATATTTTCGAATGAACATTACCGGACAAATCATCCTTAAGATCATATTCAGTTAAAACGCTGCCTTTACTGCTCATATCGATAGTCATAGTGTTTGTAACATCTCCCACTGATAAAGCAAATTCATCATCCACTACAGAAAGTGAACGATAATTTTTAACATTTAAAAGAACATCAGATGTTGTTTCAAGATGTGTTAAACCTTCTTCTAAATCAATTTTTTGATTAAATTTGTTATAATCAACATTGACATTTAAATTTGACGTATTGCAAGAACTTAACGACATTACCAAGGGTAAAAATGCAAGAAAATACAAAATTTTTTTCATAGTAAATCTCCTTCTATCAATATAAAATTATAATATTTTAAAAAAATATTGTCAATTATGCACATCATCTCACGTCTGAATATATGGCATGATTGCGCTTAAGGCAAAAGATATCAAAAATACGATAGAAATTATAATAAGAGTTAAGTTAAGTTCTTTTTTTCTTCCTGCAAATAAAAGCATTATGACATAACTTATTAAACCTATTCCTATACCTGAAGCAATTGAATAAGTCAAAAGGGTAAATATCACAGTAATAAAACCGGCAAAAATCAAAATCTGATCTTTGAAATCAAGTGATTTAAAGTTATTAACAAAAATTAATGTTCCAACACAAATTAGTGCCGGAGCACTGACACAACCAGCGGTGAAAACAGAAAATACTGGATAAATAAAAGCACTCAATACAAATACTAACCCTGCTACAACAGCACTTAAACCAGTTTTTGCTCCCATTTCTACACCAATATTAGATTCAGCAAAAGATGTAACAGTACTAGTTCCTAATGGTGCACATATCAAAGCACCTGCTGCGTCCGCTAATACTGCTTTTTGATAATTTTGCATTTGTCCATGTTCATCGATAATGCCTATATTTCTTCCAACCGCTAATAAAGTTGCGGTCGTATCAAATAAATTGACAAATATTAAGGAAAAAATAGCAATATAAGACACAGGATTAGCTAATACTGTAACTATATCATTTCCAAATTCAGCAGCTCCATATCCATCGCCATTAAAAACACTATAAAATACAACATCTTCTACACCGCTCAAACCAAAAGACAACGTATTATCTAGCCAAGGCGCAATTGGAAGAGTAACATTTTCTCCTTGTAAATAACCTTGATATTGCCATTGACCTTCAAGAAAAGTTAAACCATCTGTATAAGATAAAGATATAGAAACAATCAAACCGATAATAGCGGCACAAAGTACAGCGATTGGAATTGCTAAAGATGAAAGCATTTTTTTCTTTGAAAACATTAAACCAAAGCAAATAAAAGCACAAACAATAGCAATAATTGTTCCTGGATTAGCAAAATTACCAATTCCTACAAAAGTAGATTCGTTTGAAATAATAATTCCTGAATTTTTTAATCCAACAAAACAAATAAAAGCACCTAGTGCTGCACTAATAACATATTTTAATCCGTTAGGAATAGCGTTAATTATCCATTTTCTTACTGGCGTAAGAGAAAAGCCAAAGAAAATTATTCCGCTGATAGTTAAAAGTATCATTGTTTGCTGCCATGTAAATCCGCTTCCCAAACATACTGTGTAAGCTAAATATGCATTAAGTCCCATCCCTGCTGATAAGACAACAGGATAATTAGGAACAAAACCCATAACGAATGTGACAGCTGCACTAACTAATGCAGTCATTGCAAAAACACCAGCACTATTCATTCCCATGTCGCTTAAAATAGAAGCATTCAATGGCAAAACATAGCACATAGAAACAAAGACAATTAGACCACCAATTATCTCATTTTTTAATGTTGATCCTTTTGCCTTGATTTTAAATATTTTTTCTAAAACGTTAGACATCTTATTTATATTTTAACAAACAATTAATCGATTAATAAAGAAATAAAATTAAGAACAACATTTTCTTACATGATGTCAAGTATTAATGCTTGACACCTATTTTAAATATAAATATAATAATTGCGTAAAAAAGGAGAAAAGAAAATGGCAGTAAAATTAAGATTAACTAGAATTGGACGACACGAAGATCCATTTTATCGTATTGTCGCAGCAGATTCACGTTTTGCAAGAGATGGTAGAATAATCGAACAAATCGGTTATTTTGATCCAGATAAGGGTGTTGAAAATGCTGTTATTGATGAAGAAAAAGCTATGAAATGGCTCAATAATGGTGCGGTTTTAAGTGATACAGTTAGATCTATATTAAGCAAAAAAGGTCTTTTGACCAAACATGCTGATTCAAAAAAGAAGGCTAAATAGTAATGGATTATCAAGCAACTTTGCATGCGATTATTGATCCACTTGTTGATAATAAAGAGTCTGTTTTAATTCGAGAACTACCAAATCAAAATGACAAAGATATCACTATCCTAATCGCAGCTGAAAAACATGATATTTCAAGATTAATTGGCAAAAAAGGTCTTATCGCTAACGCAATAAGAGAATTAATTTCTGTATCCGCAAAAAAACAAAGTCAACATATTCACATTCGTTTTGAATCATACGATGAAGGAGAAGAAAAAGAGGAATAACCTCTTTTTTACTATATGGATTATTTAAACTTAGGGACAATTATTAAAACTCATGGTATTTGTGGTGAACTAGTCATAAAATCAAATACATATTTTGCTAATGAACGTTATAAAAAAGGAAATAAAATTATTTTAATTAATCCAAATAGTAAAGAAGAGTTAATACTGACAGTGTCTGATTATCATTCATATAAAGGTAATGATTATGTAACTTTTGAAGAAATTAGTACTTTTGAAAATGCAAAAGAATTGATTGGATATACAGTTAATATTTTAAAATCGGAAGCCGACTTGCCTAAAAACTATTACCTTTTTTCTGATTTAATAGATTGTTTAATAATTGATCAAAATGATAACATTATAGGTAAGGTAGTTAAGGTTGAAGAATTCCCTGCTCAAATAACATTAAGATGCAAAACAAAGGATGATAAAAATTTCTTTGTTCCTTTTATTGATAAAATTTTTATTAATAGTGTCAACATTGAAAAAAAAGAAATTCATATAAATTTTATGAAAGGGATGCTATGAAAAAAATTATTATATTAACCTTATTTAAAAACATGTTTGATGGATTTTTAAATAACTCTATTATTAAAAGAGCAATCTCAAAAGGAATTGTTGAATTAACAATAATTGATATACGTGATTATACAAAAGATAAATATAATCGTGTTGATACACCTCCAGTAGGAGGCGGCGCTGGACTTATTATGAAATGTCAACCTATATATGACGCTATCAAAGCAAATAAAACTTCAAATATGGATGTAATTTTATTATCACCACGCGGTAAAACATATAATCAAAATATGGCGTGTGACTTTTCAAAATCAAACAAAGATTTGATGATTATATGTGGACATTATGAAGGAATAGATGAAAGAATAAATAAATACGTCGACTATTTAATTAATATAGGTGATTATATCTTAACTGGTGGGGAAATTGCCTCTATGGCAATTGCAGATTCTATTATACGTCTTTTAGATGGTGCAATTAGTCAAGAATCAATTAAAGAAGAAAGTTTTAATAACAATTTATTAGAATATCCACAATATACCGAACCATACGATTTTTTAAATGATAAAGTCCCTGATATTTTATATTGCGGTGATCATAAAACAATAGAAAAATATCATAGAAAAGAATCGTTAAGATTAACAAGAAAATATCGACCAGATCTTTTTGAAAAAGTTCATCTAACAAATGAAGATAAAAAGCTATTAAAAGAAATTGATGAAGGTGAAAATAACCCACCATGGTATAAAAAAGCCCTGCAAAAAGGACATAAATTTATAAAAAATAAATAATTACATATTAAATCCTGGAGGAAGTCTTCCGGATTTTTTATATTGACTCATTTGCTTCATCATTTGTTTGGATTGTTCGAATTTTTTTAATACTTTGTTAATATCACTAACAGGCTTTCCGCATCCTTTTGAAATTCTTAATTTTTGTGAATTTTTAATTATTTCTGGGTGCTTTTTTTCATAAGGTGTCATTGAATTTAAAATTATTTCAAAATTTCGCATTTCTTTTTCTGCGAGTTCTTGTTGCTCTTTACTTATTTTTGGCATTCCAGGAATCATTTTTAAAATAGAACTTATCGAACCAAGCCGATTAACTTGTTTTAATTGCTTAAGCATGTCATTTAAATCAAAATCACCATCCATCATTTTATTGAAGGATTTTTTCATTTCTTTTTCATCTAAATTTTCTTTTGCTTTTTCGACAAGAGTTAAAACATCGCCCATTCCAAGAATACGATCTGCCATTCGATCAGGGTGAAAAAGTTCTAAATCAGATATTTTTTCACCAACACCAATAAATTTAATAGCAAGACCTGTTAAATGACGAATAGATAAAGCCGCACCACCACGAGCGTCTCCATCTAACTTTGACATGATAATACCTGTTAGTTTTACTTGCTGATGGAAAGAATTTGCGACATTAACAGCATCTTGCCCTGCCATTGCATCCACTAATAAAAGTGTTTCATCAGGTTTTGCAATAGCACTAACATCATTTAGTTCTTGCATCAAAACAGAATCGATTTGTAATCGCCCAGCAGTATCGATAATTACAATATCAAATAATTCTTTACGGGCTTTTATTAGAGCTTGTTCGATTATATATGTGGGCTTATTATTGGTGCCCATTTCAAATACTTCAACATCAATTTTATTACCAATTTGCTTTAATTGTTCAATAGCGGCCGGTCGATAAACGTCTAATGCAACAAGCATTACTTTTTTGTGATTTTTATTTTTAAACAAATGCGCTAATTTCCCCGCGGTAGTGGTTTTGCCTGAGCCTTGCAAGCCAACAAGCATTATGCATGACATCGCATTATTTTTTAAATGCAAATTACAATCATCACTACCTAATAAATTAGTTAATTCTTCGTGAACAATTTTAACAACGGTTTGACTAGGATTTAATTTTTTTAAAACTTCTTGTCCAATTGCTTTTTCTTTAACATTATTTATAAATTCTTTAACAACTTTAAAATTAACATCAGCTTCTAAAAGAGCAATTCTTACTTGTCGAAGCATCTCATCCATATTGGCTTCAGTAAGATGCGTTTCATTACGCATTTTTTTAAAAATATTTGTTAATTTTTCACTCAGATTTTCAAATGCCATTTTTGTTATACTCCTGATTAAACTTATCAATTATCTGTTTATTTTTTTCATCAAAAGAAAGTTCTTTAATTAGCTTGTTAACCGCTTCGCTTTTAGCAAAACACATCATTTTATTTTCGTATGATTGTAATGTTTTAACCCCTTTTTTTAAAGCGTCGTTAACAGCGCTTCTAGAAATATCTTTTTCATTAGCTATTTCACTTATTGACAAATTATAACGAAAATATAGTGATAATATTTCCTTTTGCCCATGCGAAAGTAATTCTCCATAAATATCCAACAATTGATTTATATATATAACATCATCCAAATTATTCATCTTCTATACAAAGCCCATATAAATACGAATCTAAATCAAATTCCTGCAAATCTGACATTTTTTCTCCCAAACCAATAAATCTTACAGGTATTGATAATTCATTTCGTATTGCAAGAATAATTCCACCTTTGCTTGTGCCATCCATCTTTGTTACAACAATACCACTGATGGGGGTAACATCTTTAAATGCAGCGGCTTGAATGACACCATTTTGCCCTGTTGTGGCATCTATTATTAAAAATGTTTCATGTGGTGCACTAGGTATTTCCTTTTCCAAAACTCTTTTAATTTTAGCAAGTTCCGCCATTAAATTAGCTTTAGTTTGCAAACGTCCAGCAGTATCAACAATTAGTAAATCAATATTATCTTTAATGGCTTTATTTGCACCATCATATGCCACACTAGCAGGATCAGCATTATCTTTTCCAACAACAATAGGAATACTTAATCTTTCTGCCCATTTTTCCAATTGTTCTTTTGCTCCGGCTCTAAATGTATCACAAGCTGCTAACATTACTTTTTTGTTCATATTTAAATAGCGGTAGGCAAGTTTTGCAATTGTGGTTGTTTTCCCTACACCATTAACTCCTACTACTAATAAAACAGTTGGACCTTTTTCTTTAAAAGAAACATCACTAATAACATCGCCTTTACTAGCGTAATCTAAAAACATTTTATCGACAAGTATTTCATTGATTTGTTTTGGATCGGTTATTTTATCTTTTTTAGCTTGATTTAATACTTCATCAATTATTTGTAAAGTGAAATTAACACCAACATCTGCCTCAATTAAAATTTCTTCAAGTTGTTCAAAATATTCTTCATTAACCTTACTATAAGAACTAGAAAGCTTATTTAGTTTACTTGCAAAATTTTTTCGTGATTTAGTTAAACCTTTTTGATAAGTTTCAACCTTATCATCTTTTTTTGTTTTAGAAAATTTTTCTTTTAAAAATTTAAATAATCCCATATTTTACATCGCTTTCTTTTTTAAGGCGTTTCTTGCCGCGTCTTGTTCGCTTGCTTTTTTTGTTTTGCCGCTTCCTTTTGCTAATGGTTCCCCATTAAAATAAACCATACTTTCAAATTTTTTATCATGAGCAGGTCCTTCTTCTTTTATAAGACGATAAGTAACACTGTCGCGATATTCTGATTGCATTTCTTCTTGTAATCTTGTCTTATAATCGGTTAATTCATCTAATTCAATAAATTTAATGTCATTATAAAAAATCCACTTAATGTACGAATATACTTTTTTAAATCCTTGGTCTAAATAGATCGCACCAATCAATGCTTCAAAAACATCTTCAAGTATTTTATTAGATGAAGCGACCGTGTCAGGATTAATAGAATGACCAATTATAACATAATCATACAATTCAATCTTTCTGGCATATCCTGCTAATGACTTTGATTGAACAAGATGACTTCTTAATTTAGACATCAATCCTTGATCCATATCAGGATGTAAAGCAAAAATCAAATCAGCCACAACAAATCCAAGTACAGCATCTCCCATATATTCTAGTCGCTCATAATCATGATGCTTTGTTTTTGCATCAGCGTTAAAAGAAGAATGAGTTAATGCGAGTTCATATAATTCGATATTTTTTGGTTTAATTTGGATTCTAGATAATAATTGATGAATATCTTTCATATTTTTTATTCGATACCTTGTCTAATTTGATTAACGACATCATTTTTAATCATTTTATATAAAACATTTAAAGCACTTTTAAAGCTTACCTCATCAGAGTTACCATGGGCTTTGACCACTACACCATTAACTCCTAGAAGAAGTGCCCCGCCAACTGCTTTATAATCCATTGATGATTTTAAATTTTCTATCCCTTTTTTAGCAAATAAATAACCTATTTTCGTTTTTAAATTCATGGTAAAACTTTGTTTTAAAAGTTTTGATAAATATTTTGCTGTTCCTTCAATACTTTTTAAGAAAATATTGCCGGAAAAACCATCAGCAACAACAACATCGACATTTTTATCTAAAATAGCTTCTCTTGCTTCAATGTTTCCAACGAAGTTTATTTTTTTATTTTCTTTTAACAATTTATTTGTTTCTTTTATTAATTGAGTGCCTTTTTCGTCTTCGCTACCATTACTTAAAAGATAAACGCGAGGGTTAGAAATATTACAGACAACTTTTGAATATAAACTTCCCATAAGGGCAAATTGGTTTAATTCTTCACTTGAATTTTCAATATTTGCACCACAATCTAAAAGAGTCATAAATTTGCCTTTTTCTTGTAATGGCATAGCAGTTACTAATGCTGCTCTTTTGACACCCTTAATCATTTTTAAAGTAATAGTGGCACTTGCTAAAAAGCCGCCAGTAGATCCAGCCGAAACAACACCATCAGCTTTTCCTTCTTTAACTAAATTTATAGCTTTGAGCATCGATGAATCTTTCATTCTTAAAACATCTAATGCCCCGGCTGTCATTGGAACTACTTGACTGGCGTCCACTACTTCACAAACACCATCTAAAGAAGCAAGTTCTTCTTTTTTTCCAACCGCTATTATTTTTACATCTTTATATTGTTTTAAAAATGATTTAATCGCTTCACAAATTGGTTGACTACCATTATCAGAGCCCATCGTATCTACAGCAATAGTTAACATAGTTAAACACCTCTTTTCATTAACATTATACACACTTTGCAAAGTTTGACAAATTAACAAATAACTACAAAAGTGGACAAAATACATTTTATTGTCGCTTTTATGATATTTTTTATATATTTTTCTAGTTATTTTATTAGAATAATTCTATTAGGTAAGTAGGTGAATAAAATGGAAGAAAAAATCCCGATTGTAGAATTCAAAAATGTTAACAAAATATACGAATTAGGTGGCACTACTATCAAAGCCTCTAATAATTTAAATTTCAAAGTTTATAAAAATGAGTTTTGTGTAATTGTTGGACCATCTGGAAGTGGAAAAACAACAATTTTAAATTTGCTTGGTGGAATGGATAATGTTACAAATGGTTCTATTATTGTTGATAAAGAAGATATATCTACTTTTAACGATAAAAGACTTACTTACTATCGCCGTGATAGCGTTGGATTTGTCTTTCAATTTTATAATTTAATGCCGAACTTAACAGCATTAGATAATGTTGAAATTGCCGCAGAAATTTGTAAAGATCATTTAGATTGCCAAAAAGTATTAAGCGATGTCGGTTTAAAAGATAGAATGAATAATTTTCCTAGTCAATTATCAGGAGGAGAACAGCAAAGAGTTTCTATTGCTAGAGCAATTGCTAAAAATCCTAAATTGTTGTTGTGTGATGAACCAACTGGCGCACTTGATTATCAAACTGGAAAAATGATTTTGCAATTGCTATTCGATATATGTAAACAAAATAATAAAACTGTAATTATTATTACCCATAATTCTGCTTTGACCGCGATGGCGGATCACGTTATTCATTTAAAAAATGGTGAGGTTATTCAAGAAGAATTTAATGATAAACCTACACCTATTAGTGAGATTGATTGGTAATATGAAAAGAAAATATTTTAAATATGTTTTTAAATCTTTAAAAAATGACTTTTCTAGGATTATAGCGATTATTCTTATAGTCATCTTAGGAAACAGTTTTTTAGTCGGACTTTTATCAACTACTCCTGATTTATTTTCTAGCATGGATAAATACTATGATAATACGAACTTTATGGATATTTATGTGCGAAGTACAGTTGGATTTAATCAAGCAACTTTATCATATATAGAAAATAATATTGCTGGCATTGATAATATTTCATTAACAAGCGATAAAGAACAATATGTTTTGATTGATAATGTTAAAGCATTTGCACAAATTTCATATCGAAAAATGATAGGCGATACGAATAATAAATTAACATTAGTGGAAGGACGTTTTCCAAAAAACGCAAATGAATGTGTCTTGTTAGTGGAAAACAATAGTCTTGCTCCATATCATATGAATTCAACTATCAAAATTGACGATGAAACAACTCTTGCAGTGGTAGGAAATGTTAGAAATCCATTATATATTACTTCACAAGCTGAACATTCTTTAACATCTGGAACAGCAATTGAAGCATATATTTATCTTGATGACCACTATTTTGATAATTTAACTTATACCACCTTGTATATAGACTTTTTCCAAAGCAAACAAATGAATAGTTTTTCTGATGAATATGATGAATTTATTTCTAAAAAAATTGAGGATTTGCAAGATATTTCTAAAAAAGCACTGGAATTAAGAATTACAGAAATTAAACAAAATTATTATGATGAAGTTCATGATGCCGTTTATTTAGAAGTTTTAAATGCAGTAAAAGATTCTATTAAAGAACAATATGGTCTAGATTTAACAATAGAAGAACTTTTAATGTATTTAGAACTTCCTTCTTTTGCTGATTATAAAAAATACATTGAAGACACTACAAATGAACAAACAGAAATTCAACTAAACGAGATTATAAATTCTTTATCTCCTAATTGGTATATATTGGATCGTGATTCAATTCAAAGTGCTTATATGTTTAAAACTGATGCTTTAAAAATGCAAACGATATCCACTATATTCCCACCATTTTTCTTTTTGATTGCAATGCTTGTTTGTTTATCTAGCATGTCAAGAATAATAACAAGAGATAGACAATATATTGGAACATTAAAAGCTTTAGGTTTTTCTAAAAGAGTTATTTCTCTTAAATATATTTTCTATGGATTAATATCTTCTTTAATTGGATGCGTAGCAGGTGCATTTATTGGTATATTTGCTTTGCCTGCTGTTATTATGCAAATATATTCCTCGGTTTATTATTTGGGCACTTTCTCTTTCACTTTGCAGCCGCTTTATGTATTTGGATTTTCGTCATTAATGATAGTGCTTTTACTATTAGTGGTTTTGATTGTAATATTATCAAATTTAAGAGAACCTGCTGCTCAGTTAATGCTTGGAAATAAATCACCAAAACCAGGCAAGAAAATATTATTGGAAAGAATTCCTTTCCTATGGAAACGTATTAAATTTAAATATAAATCTATGTTTAGAAATATTTTTAGATTTAAGAAAAATTTATTGATGATGATAATAGGTGTCGGTGGTTGTGCTGGAATGCTATTGACTAGTTTTGGTTTAACTGATTCTTTTAAAGTTATAACAAATGATCAATATAACGATATAACAAAATACGATGCATTAGTTTTGACAAGTGAAAATAATATTGATTCGTCTTTAATATTTGATGATATAGATTCTAATTTAACTTACGATAATAGCTATTATCAACGAGGTTCAGTAAGTGAAGATGAAAGTTATTCATTACAAATCATCTCTGCTGGAAATAATTTAAGCGAGTATGTTGGATTTTTTGATGAGAATCATAACAAAATAAATTTTAATGAAAATTCTGTTATTTTAACTAAACAAATAAGTGACGATTTTAACATTCACAAAGGTGATTTATTAAAAATTAACACTGATTTTGGTGAAATTGAAGTCGAAATTAGTGATGTATGTTTAAATTACGTTGAAAATTATATTTACTTTGGAACAAATAGTTTTGCAAAATATTTTTACGAAAACAAAGTTGAAAACATTTCTTACAATAGCTTTTTAATAAAAATTAATGAGGAGCTTGATGCTGATAAAGAAATGGTTTTAGATAGCCTTGTTAATAATGAATATGTATCTAGCATTATTTCAACAACATCAACAAAGGAAACTTATAGTTCTATTATTAATAATTTATCGATGATTGTTATTTTAATTGTTTGTTTAAGTGGTGCTCTTGCGGCAATTGTTATTTACAATTTAACTGATATTAATATTAATGAGAGAATAAGAGAAATCGCTACTTTAAGAGTGTGTGGATATCGTAGGCGTGAAGTTTTAATGTATATCTTACGAGAAATATTTGTTATGTCGACAATTGGAATTGCTATTGGCTTACTTATTGGTTTATTTTTGCACTGGTTTATTGTAACCAATATTGGAAGTATTGGTTTAGTATTCTCTACCACTATTAATTGGCCAAGTTATATTTATACAATATTAATGTCTTGGGCGTTTGTTATAATCGTTAGTTTCTGTTTCTATCCAAAAATTCGTTCAATCAATATGGCGGAATCATTAAAAAGTGTTGATTAACAAAAAAACGTTTCTTAAAATAAAAGTGTGAAGTATTTGACTGATACAAGGTCGGCAAATAACTTCCTATAGACATATCAAAATATGTCATTAAGAACTATCACTTGTCCTGATAGTTCTTTTTTAACTAATAATTTTTTTATCATTTATTTCTTTTTGGCATTTATTAATCAAATAATAGACATTTTTATCATATTCTTTTCTTTTTAAAATATCTTTTGCGTCATCGCGTGCTATTTGAAATATTTTAATATCATTATATAAATTTAAAAATTTAAAATCGCTTAAACCGCTTTGACGTAAACCGCTTAATTGACCTGGACCGCGCATTTTTAAATCTTCTTCTGCGATATAAAATCCATCAAAACTTTTAACTAAAACATTTAATTTATCTTGTTCTGATTTATCATCGCCATCATAAGTTAAAAAACAATAGCTTGGATAGCCATCTCTTCCTATTCTGCCCCTTAACTGATGTAGTGATGCTAAACCAAATTCATTAGCGTTATAAATAATCATAAACGATGCACTTTTAACATCTATTCCAACTTCTACAACTAGTGTTGATACTAAAATATCAACCTCGTGATTATAAAATTTTTTTAAGGATTCTTCTTTTTCTTCTTCTTTTAATTTTCCATGCAATATTGCAACGCGTCCAGGGTATTTTAATAAATATTTACTCCCAATATTTTCAATCGAAAAATCGTTTTCGTTATCATATTCAATAGTGGGCACTATTACATATATTTGGCGATTATTTTTAATCATATAATCTATACCAGAAAATATTTTTTCATCCGTACTTTTTACAATTTTGGTAACTATTTTTTTATTAGAAAAAGGTAAACTTTTAATACTAGATATATCTAAATCACCATAAATTGAAAGCGCTAGTGAACGTGGTATTGGTGTTGCACTCATCATTAATAAGTCTGTGTCATTTCCCTTGCTTGCTAAAAGTTGTCTTTGGTTGACACCAAAACGATGTTGTTCATCTATAATTGCTAATCCAAGTTTAGAATAAATAACATCTTTTGAAAAAACAGCATGTGTTCCAATTAAAATATCAATAATGCCATCTTTTAAATTGTCTAGTATTTCTTTTCTTTTTGTTTTATTAATTGAACCCACTAATAATTCAACTTTAATATTTAATTTTGAAAATATTTCTAAGGCATTTTTAAAATGTTGACGAGCCAAAGCATCTGTCGGTGCCATTAAAACTCCTTGATCACCTCTTAACTTATTCGCATATAATGCCAAAAACGCTACTACAGTTTTTCCAGAACCAACATCACCTTGTAATAAACGATACATTAAAGTATTTTGATTCATATCATTAATTATTTCTTTTCCAACATAATATTGATCTTTGCTTAATTTAAATGGTAATGCATTAAGAAAATCTTGGCATATATCAATATCTATCGGCTCTTTTTTATATTTTGTTAATTTAGCGTTTTCGTTTTTTATTAATAAAGTTTTTAAAGAAAATTTTAAAGCTTCTTCATATTTTAAATATTTTAATCCTTCTTTTATATCATCTTTTGTTTGAGGAAAATGAACTTTTGTTAAAGCTTCTTGCTTATGAAGTAAATGATGCTTGTTTAATAAATAATAAGGAATATCATCATAAATTTTACCTTCTAATTCTTTAAAAGCACGTTTAACCAAATTTGAAAATATTGTTACACTTAAACCATTAACTAAATGATAATTAGATAAATATGGGCTTTTATCTTCCTGACTACCTTTTTTAACGTTTATCAAATTTATGTAATTATGTTCTTTGTTATAAGAACCAATAAGCGTGATAAAATCTCCCACTTTAAAAGCTTTGTTAAAATAAGTTCTATTAAAACCAACGACATGAAAAACTTTCTTATCGACAAGCAAATCAAACTTAGTAATAGTAATTTTATGTGGTTTAACTTGATCTATTTCACTAGCGATAACACCATAAAGGACAACTTTTTGTTTATCTACAAAATTAAAATTTTGTGTTAAAGATAAATCATCATAGCGGTAAGGGACATAATTTATAATATCTAGCCATGAATAAAAACCCATTTCATATAATAAGGAATTTATTCGAGGAGATTTAGATAATTTCATCTATATTTTTTATTCAACACCAATTAAAAAGGAATAAACTGGCTGTTTGCCATCTCTTATATCAATATCTACATCAGGATAAGTTTTAACAATTTTATTTCTAACTTTTTCCACTAATGAAGAATCAACATCTTTTCCAACTAAAAGTGTGATAACAGCGCTGTTTTCATCAACCATTTGCTCTAATAAATCTAAGACAGTATTAATGTGATGACGATGAGAACAAACGATTTTTTTATCTAAAATACCGATATAATCGTCTTTTTTAACTTTCACACCATCGATTTCACTATCGCGAATTGCAAAAGTCACCGAACCAGATTTAACATTGCTTAAAGCTTCATTCATTTGTTGAAGATTATCATCTAATTCAAGTTCGCTATCAAACATCACACAGGCGGAAATTCCTTGAGGAATAGTTTTAGAAGGAACAACTTGACAATTATAATCTTTATCCACAACTGCACATGCTTGAGATGCTGCTAATACGATATTAGAATTGTTAGGTAAAATTATAATATTTTCCGCGTAACATTTTTTAATTGCGGCAACAAAATCTTCTGTTGAAGGGTTCATAGTTTGACCACCAAACACTATTTCACTAGCGCCCAACTGTTTAAAAAATTCAGAAATTCCTTCTCCAGCACTTACCGCAATAATCGCGTATTTATCTTTTTTCCTATTTTTTAATAAATCTTCTTTATTAACGAATTCAACTTTTTCTTTTTGATCTACATTATGTATATCAACCGCTAAAAATTCACCATATTGTTGTACAAAATTAATGACCAAGCCAGGTGTAAGTGATTTCATTTTGACTTGAACTTGTTCATTATTTATATGTAATAATTCAACTTCACCTAAACCACGATTTTTTAAATGGGTAATTAAACGACTATCAACAACAGGTTTTTTATCTTTAATAGCAACATTTAAAATAAAATTTACCTGATATACATTTTGATCTGTTTCTTCTTTTTGTTCAGAAGTATCAGTCGCTGTTGCTTTTTTTCTTTCAATGACATTACCCTTTAAAGCACGATACATGCCTTCAAAAATAAAAATTAAACCATAGCCACCACTATCGACAACACCAACTTCTTTTAACACTGGTAATAGTTCAGGTGTACGATTTAACGATTCATGAGCTTCTTTTATTAATATTTCAAAACATTTTTCGATACTATAAGAATCTTTAACTTGATCTTTTAAAGCTTGACTAGATTCTCTTATGACAGTTAAAATGGTTCCTTCAACTGGCTTCATAACGGCTTTATAAGCCACTTCTACGCCTTTTTGAAAAGCGTTAGATAAATTTATCGAGTTAACGGTTTCTAAGCCTTCTAGACCCTTTGCAAACCCACGGAAGATTTGGGAAGTAATAACGCCGGAATTACCACGTGCTCCCATTAATAAACCACGTGAAAAAGCTTTCGCGATGTCACCAGCGTTTTTATCGTTGCGATTTTGTATTTCTTTGCTTCCGCTAGTTAAAGTTAAATTCATATTCATTCCCGTATCACCATCTGGAACAGGGAAAACATTTAAAGCATCAACTTCAGGATAATGATTATATAAATTATTAGATCCTGAAATAAACATCTCTTTAAGAGTTAAACCATCTATTGTCTTCATAAATAATCCTTATCTAATTTTTTTCTTGTGCGATAGTGTTAACATAAATATCAACACTTAAAACTTTAATGTTAAAGCGATTTTCAATTTCATAAATTAATCTTTTTTGCATTTCATTAATGATTTCTGTAATTTTAACAGTGCTAATTAAAACAACATATAAACGAATCTTATATTCATTACGAAAATTTTTGCTAATAAAAATACTATTTTTTAGTTGTTTTGGCTTTTTATTAGAGTTTGATAAATATTGATCAGATAATCTACATACGCCATAACAACTAAGTGTAATCATTTCTATAGCTTGTAGTAAGTTTTCAGTTGTGGGATTTTTTTTAATTTGAAATATTTCTTTTTTCATAGTTTTTAAAACGTCTATATTTTATCATAGTTTTTTATTTTTTAAATAAAAAGATAGAAAATAAAGCTCTTATAAATAAAAAAGCCCGGCGGCTCGCTATTCTCTCCAAAGGATACCTTCGCCACTACGGTGCTTAACTTCTGTGTTCGAGATGGGAACAGGTGTGACCACCGCGCCATCGCCACCAGACTTTTTAATTGAGAGATTGTTCTCTCAAAACTAGATATTATATTTTATCGTTCCATTTGTCAAACTATTTCAACATAAGTTTTATTTATCGATTTAAAATCTTAGAAATTAAGTCCTCGATCTATTAGTATCAGTCGACTGAATGCCTCACGACACTTACATCTCTGACCTATCAACCTCCTAACATTGGAGAGATCTTACTTCTTGCGAATGGGAAGTCTCATCTTGGGGTTAGCTTCACGCTTAGATGCTTTCAGCGTTTATCTATTCCATAGGCAGCTACTCGGCCATGCTACTGGCGTAACAACCGATATACCGTTGCTATGTTCATCCCGGTCCTCTCGTACTAAGGACAATTCCCCTCAAACTTCCTACGCCCACGACAGATAGGGACCAAACTGTCTCACGACGTTTTGAACCCAGCTCGCGTACCACTTTAATTGGCGAACAGCCAAACCCTTGGAAGGTACTTCCCCTCCAGGATGTGATGAGCCGACATCGAGGTGCCAAACCGCGTCGTCGATGTGAACTCTTGGACGCGATCAGCCTGTTATCCCCAGGGTAGCTTTTATCCGTTGAGCGACGACCATTCCACACTGAAATCGCCGGATCACTATGCTCGACTTTCGTCCCTGCTCGACTTGTGGGTCTCGCAGTCAAGCACCCTTATGCCATTGCACTCGTTGCATGATTTCCAACCATGCTGAGGGTACCTTGAGGCGCCTCCGTTACCTTTTAGGAGGCGACCGCCCCAGTCAAACTGCCCGCCTAACACTGTCCTCCACGCCAGTAAGGGTGCAAGTTAGAACAATCATAATCCAAGAGTAGTATCCCAAGGGCGACTCCAGAGAAGCTAACGCCCCTCCTTCAAAGTCTCCTACCTATCCTGTACATGAATTACAATTGCTCAATATTAAGTTACAGTAAAGCTCCATGGGGTCTTTCCGTCTAGTCGCGGGTAACCTGCATCTTCACAGGTCTTAAGATTTCACCGAGTCTGCTGTCGAGACAGCGCCCAAATTATTATACCATTCATGCGCGTCAGAACTTACCTGAC
>CALVSI010000019.1 GCA_944358985.1 uncultured Bacilli bacterium
TTTCGCTATGTAGTTATAACGACTTTCCTACTCGGGACTTGCACCCTTTAGATATATGACATGCCCGTCACACTAAATAAAAGCTCCGCTATCACACGGAGCTTTATAATTAATAATTATTATTCTTCAAAACGATATTTTTTGAAAGCGTGCAATCCTTCAAAAATGGCTTCTTCACCAAGTTCGTCTTCAATTCTTAATAATTGATTATATTTGGCCATACGATCAGTACGTGAGGCAGAGCCAGTTTTAATTTGTCCAGCATTGACTGCAACACTTAAATCAGCGATTGTGGTATCTTCTGTTTCACCACTTCTATGGCTGACCATACAAGTATAACCATTTGTTTGTGCCATTCTAATTGCATCTAATGTTTCGGTTAAAGTACCGATTTGATTAACTTTAATTAAAATGGAATTTGCAACATGATTAACAATGCCTTTTCTTAAGAAATCAATATTTGTAACAAATAGATCATCGCCCACTAATTGGATATCGTTGCCTAATTCTTTTGTCAACAATTTCCAACCATCCCAATCAGATTCACTTAAACCATCTTCGATTGTAATAATTGGATATTTTTTAATCATTTCTTTATACCAAGCAATCATTTCCTCACTTGTTTTAACACCTTGACCAGATTTTACAAGATGATATTTTTTATCTTCTGCATTATAAAATTCGCTACTTGCAACATCCATACCTAAATAAATTTCTTTACCTGGGGTATATCCGGCTTTTGCAATGGCTTCCATAATTAAATCTAATGGTTCGGTATTTCCGTGTTTGCAACTTGGTGCAAAACCACCTTCATCACCAACACCAGTTTCATAACCTTTTGATTTTAAAACAGATTTTAAAGCATGGAATGTTTCAACACCTGCTCTTAAAGCTTCTCTAAATGTTTTAAACCCAGCAGGAATAATAAAGAATTCTTGGAAATCAACAGTTGAATCAGCGTGTGCACCACCATTAATAACGTTCATCATTGGGGTTGGCAACACTTTAGCGTTAATACCACCTAAATATTTATAAAGTGGCATGCCATAGCTATTAGCCGCAGCACGTGCAACCGCTAGTGAAACACCTAATGTGGCGTTTGCACCTAAATTCTTTTTAAATGGAGTACCATCTAATTCTAACAAAGCATTATCGATACCAACTTGATCATCAGCATACATACCAACAATGTGAGGAGCGATAATTTCATTAACATTTTCAACAGCTTTTAAAACACCCTTACCGTTGTATCTTGCTTTATCACCATCTCTTAATTCTAAAGCTTCGTTTTCACCAGTAGAAGCACCACTTGGAACTATAGCGCGACCAAAAGTTCCATCGTCCAATGTAACCTCAACTTCAATAGTTGGATTACCGCGTGAATCTAACACTTCACGAGCGTAAACATCAATAATTTCTAACATAATTTGTTTATATCTCCTTTTTGACAATAGTATTATATATAAAATAATTTTTATTTTAAAGTGATAATTACATTATCAAGTCCAAATCTTTTACCATATCGACAACATCTTTTTTTATATCTTTTAATAATCTTTTATTTTTTAAAGTTTCATCGATAAGATTTGCAACTTTAATAAAATCTTTTTCTTTAAATCCTCTTGTTGTCATCGCTGGTGTTCCAAGACGAATTCCGCTTGAAACCATCGGAGGTAATGTATCATTAACAACTGCGTTTTTATTACAAGTAATATTAACTTTTTCAAGTAGTTGCTCTGCTTGTTTCCCAGAAATATTACTAGTTTTATAAACGTCCACTAAAACAATATGATTATCCGTACCATTTGATATTACATGGTAACCAAGTTTCATCAATTGATTAGCCAACGCTTGAGCGTTTTTAATTACTTGTTGTTGATAAATTTTAAATTCATCACATAATGCTTCTTTAAAACAAACGGCTTTTCCGGCAATAATATGCATTAGTGGTCCACCTTGAGAGCATGGAAATACTGCTTTATTAATTTTTTTTGCAATATCTTCATTATTAGTTAAAATAATTCCACCTCTTGGACCTCTTAATGTTTTGTGGGTTGTTGATGAGACAACATCTGCCCAATCGCAAGGATTTTGATGCAAACCTGCTGCTACTAATCCAGCAATGTGTGCCATATCAACAAAAAGATATGCACCTACTTCATCTGCTATTTTTCGAAATTTTTTAAAATCGATTTTACGAGGATATGCACTTGCTCCCGCTACTATCATCTTTGGTTTAATTTTTAAAGCAAGTTGACGAATTTCCTCATAATCAAGCATTTCTGTTTCGCTATTTAATCCATAGCTATATGCTTTATAGTCTTGACCAGAAAAAGATAACTTATAACCATGAGTTAAATGACCTCCAGCATTTAAATCCATTCCTAAAATAACATCGCCATGATTTAACAACGCTCGATATACGGCCATGTTAGCTTGCGAGCCAGAATGTGGTTGAACATTGACAAATTTAACATTAAATAATTTTTTTAATCTTTCAATAGCTAAGCTTTCAACTTGATCAACATATTTACATCCGCCATAATATCTCTTATTTGGATATCCTTCAGCGTATTTGTTTGTTAAAACAGATCCAACCGCTTGCATGACAGCTTTTGAAACGAAATTTTCGCTGGCTATCAATTCAACATTATATTTTTGACGATGTTTTTCTTTTGATATTATTTTATAAATTTCAATATCATCGTGATAAAGATCCATTAAAATGCCCAATTCCCTTCTTTAAATATAGCAACTTTTTTACCATCTTTAGTATAACCATCAATATTTAAATCGCTAGTGCCAATCATAAAATCCACATGCATTGAAGAATCATTTATTCCTTTTTTATGCAATTCATCAAGACTATATTTTTCATAATCTTTAATACAATTATTAAAGCCTGCACCTAACGCTAAATGGCAGCAAGCATTTTCATCATAAAGAGTGCTTAAAAATAAAATATCAGTATTATTAATAGGCGAATCAAATGGAACTAATGCACATTCACCAAGATATGCAGATCCTTCATCGTAATTAATCATTTGCTTTAATAGGTCTTCGTTTTTTTCAGCGTGAACTTCAACGGCTTTTCCATCTTTAAAAAGTATCGAAAAATTTTCAATCAACTGTGATTGATAAGAAAGAGGTTTACTAGAATAAACTATACCCTCAGCTTTTCCTTTAATAGGAGATGTAAAACATTCTTCACTTGGAATATTTGGATTAAACACAATATTTTTATTTAAAGTCTTTTCACTGCCGGCACACCACAAACCATCATCGTGTAACCATACCTTAAAATTTGTGCCATTTTTAGAATAATAATGTAAATAATCTAGATTTAAAGAATTTAAAAAAGAAGTCTTTTTTGCAAGGTTTTCATTATGATTCTTCCAATTTTCAATTGGATTTCCATCATATGCTCTTGAAGTTTTTAAAATTGCTTCCCAAAGTTTATCAATTGCTTTTTTATTTGATTCATTTGGAAATAATTTTTTTGCCCATTTTAAAGAGGGGATGCCTGCTATAACCCATTGATACTTGTTATCCATTGCGTCCCTTATTGGTTTAAAAATTTTGCTTCTTGCCATTGATGATGACATTAATTTATTTTGGTCGATACCCATTAAACCATTAGGATCATCGCTTTCAATATAAATATGACATGGTAAATGTTGTAAATCAGATTTTTTTCTTTCTAACTCCCATTGTCTTACTTCGCTAAGAGTGGATAAAGATTGATATTTATAATGCAATCTATCAATATTTTGATCTGTCCATCTTACTTCAACTTTATTAGCTTTTCTTTTATAAGAATATTCCACTAAATAAGAAACAAATTCAGGATTTTCCACTGATGCATAAATTACAACATCTTGACCTTTCTTAACATTTGCACCAACATCTACAATTAATTTTGCATAATTTTTTATTAAAGATTTTTTCATATTAAAAATAATACATTCCTTTCATAAAATGATTTTATCATTTTCTTATGAAATTCAAACTTATTTTAATAATAAATTTCACTTAAAATAAAAATTAACAAACTACCAAATACCTAAACAAGAATAAATTATTGTAAATAGCAAAGACACTCCTGCTATAGAAGACATAGTAATTATTTGTGCTTTATTAATTTTAAACGTTCTATTATATATAGCAATAACAGCGTAATAAGAAATCGAATAACAAACAAAAAATAATATGATTAAAACTAAAATACCTGTAATTCCAACAAAACTATATAAAAGACCAATCATCAAAAAATAACCATGAATAAATAAAGATATCGGATATTTTCTCGGTCCGCCTTTTCCAGCAAATTCGCCGCTTGGATCACGAACAAAGAAAATTTTATAAATACTAACACCGCTTAATAATGCAAATATAATACCATTCAATATATAAATATAATCTTGACAATGAACAATACTCATCATGACATATTCTCCTGTGATAAGCGGTTCAAAAATATTCGATCCTAAAAAGAAGAAATATGACATTGACGGTGAAAATAAAATTAAATTTAAAATTTCATAACTATCGACATATGGACCATTTAAATAATACCTAGCACCTAATGTAATAATCGTTGATGATAAAACAAATTCTGCAAAAATTAATATGCAATGGACAAAAAATAATAATAGTAACGCATCTAATATTGAATCAGCAAAAGATACAATCATACAATTAATAAAATATTGTAGTGATGCGATTAAAATAAAAAATAAATATGCAGTGAAATAATGGCCAAAATTAAATCTTTTTAGATATAACACTCCATCATTTACTTCACGAACATCAGGCAAAGATAATTGACGAACTCCAATTATTAAAACTCCTAAAAAATAAACAATACTAAAACTAATTAAAATTAGTGCTAAACCAATCAAAATCCTTGTAATTCTAAAGTTATTTTTAGAAAAAGGTGCTTGCATAAATGTGTCGGTTTGTCGTCTGTTAAAGCGATAACTATATACAAATATCGGCATTATTAAAGTAATAACAAATAAAAGTGGTATCATAATAGAAAGGCAACTGCTAGTCTCACCAAAAAATACCATAATTTCGTTATAATTATCGTTAGCGACAGGTGGTCTAGATAAATCGCTAACCCAATTTATAACATTACCAAAAGTTGTCCAAAGTAAAACAAACGAACCCATAAATAAAATGGCTAAAATAAATAAAGGCAACCACTGCTTAACTTGCCATTTAATAAATGACTTAAGCTTCATATATTATTTTTCCTCCTTTTTAGCCAATAGCATTTCTAAAGAAAGAGTTTCTTCCATGTCTATTGGAATTTCTTCTACAAATTTAGGGGTAAAATATTTATTAATTTTTTCTTCTAATAAAGTTTTTTCTTCATTAACAAATATTACATGACAAACACTGCCTAATTTATTAAAAGACAAAACATTAAAATGTAATTCTTTCAAAATACTCTCCGTCAGCGGTTTATCGCTAATAATTTGATATTTTAAAAATTCCGCTTTCTTAGTATCGTTAGAAGAATCATCATCTTTAATAATTTTACCTTTGTATAAAATCAAAAAGCGATCTGCCATTCTTTGTAAGGCATTTATATTATGAGAAGAAATGACAATAACTTTATCTTCTAACGATAATTTTAAAAACTCATTTTTAATAATATTCATAACTAATGGATCTAAGCCATCAAATACTTCATCTAAAAGATAGTATTTTGCATCAATAGAAAGAGTAAGAGCAATGAATAATTGTCTTTTCATTCCCTTGGAAAACCCAGATATTCTTCGATTGATTGGAAGGGAAAAACTATTAACAATTGAATAAAATTTACTTTTATTCAACTTATATAACGATGAATAAAGTTCAATCAAATCATTAACATTAGAAAAATATGGAACATAAGGATTATCACTTAAAAAGAAAACTTTTTCTTTGCTTTCTTTATCATTATTAGATATTCCATCGATAAAAATTTCCCCACTGTCTTGATAAATAACATTACCAATTAATCTTAATAATGTTGATTTTCCTGAACCATTTTGCCCAACTAATCCAACAATCCCTCTTGATATTTTTAAACTCAAGTCATCGATTGCACACACATCAAAAAAATTTTTAGTTACATTTTTAACTTCAATCATTTTTTATTTTTCTCCTTTTGAAGAGACTGACAATATTCAATAATTTCTGAAAGACTATAATTTGCCGTTAATAATTCATCTATTTTTTCTTTTAAAAATAATTGGTTATTATTTTCTATACCTTTTTTAACATAAAAACCTTTTTTATAAACGCTATAAATATATCCGTCTTTAACTAATATTTCATAAGCTTTAAAAACAGTATTTGGATTAATATTATAAGTATTTGCAACTTCTCTAACAGATGGTAACATTTCATTTTCTTTATATGCCCCAACGTCAATTAGATGCTTAAAATAATCGCTGACTTGCAAAAATAAAGGTATATTAGAAACAAAATTCATACCTTATTCTGTATTATCTGTTGTATTATGTCAATATTAAATTTAATTTGAAGTAACTTTTGCAAGATATTTAGCGGAAAATATATTCATAACCGCTAAAATCAAAACGCATACAATATTAACAATTGCTTGATATCCTACTTCTAATGGATAATCAAAAACTTCTAAACTGAATCCAAAATTTTCAGTCAAAGCATCAAATAATGATGGATCAACATTTAAAGTAGTCAACATACTTTGAAGTTGTTCTAAACCGGTGTTCATAAAAGCAAAACGCATTAATCCAACTGAATAAGTTCCAGGCACAAAGCAACATACATTCCTTAAAACAGATGGAAACATGCTAAGAGGCATATATGCACCGATTAAAAATCCTGCTACTGCACTAAATACAGCGATGATACTACCAAGAGTAGATTCTTTTTTAATAAATGAACAAATAAAAATAGTCATTAAAGTTGATGTAATTGTTGATAATATCAATATTGCAATAATCATTACAACATCCGTAAATGTCAAATAAAATTCATTCATAAAAGCAAGATATAAAAAGCATATTATCAAAACTATAAAACAAATTAATAATGTGACAATAAAGTTAAAAACAAAATAACTTCCGATTAAAAATTTTCTAGAAATTGGTGAACTTGCAAAATCACGATTCACCCCATTTTCTTTGTCATTAATTATTATATTGTTTGTTTGAATAGAAATAGTAATTGTGGACAATACTAAAATTCCAGATAACATCCAAGAGTCTACGACCGCTTCTATCATTTTCCAAAGTTGATTATTATCTTCAATTTTAATATTATTTTCTAGCAATATATTTTCTACTGTACCAAGTTCTAAAGATCTTAAAAAAACTATATAAACAGCAATGATAATAAGTGGAACCATCGTTGTATAAAATACTCTGACTTTGTTTTTAAAAAATACTAAAAAATGTCTTTTTGTGAGTTGATAAAAAACATTTATTGCGTCGCTAATCCTTCTTTTCATTTTCGACCTCTAGTGTAAGATTTTTTCCTGTAACATTTAAAAATACATCATCCATGTTGCCTTTTAATATTTCTATATCATTCATATATGTTGTATATTTCTTAACAAAATCTTTAGCCTTTTTTGTTTGACCAACGTTAACTTTATATGCTTTCTTTTCATCATCATATATAAAAGAAACATGATCTTTTTTTAACAAAGATTCGAATTCTTTATTTAAATCCATATAAGATAAAATATAATCGCTAGAATATAAATTTTTTAATTCGTTAGGAGTTCCTTCAGCAATAATTTTGCCTTTGTCCATAATAATTACGTAACTAGCTTTATCGGCTTCTTCTAAATAATGAGTGGTTAAAAAGACAGTCATTCCTGTTTCTTTTTGAATTTTATCAATTAATGTCCAAACAGTTAATCTTGTTTTAGGATCTAACCCGGTAGTGGGCTCATCTAAAATTAATAGTTTTGGTTTATGGACCATCGCTCTTGCAATATCAACACGTCTTTTTTGTCCACCGCTTAACGATTTGATAGGTTGATTTAAAATGGGTTCCAAATTAAGTAGTTTAACAATCATGTCAATATTTTCTTTTTTTTCGTTTTTGCTAAGACGATAAAAAGACGTTCGAATATCAAGATTTTCTTTGACTGTCAGTTCTTGATCTAAAACACTAGTTTGAAAAACGATACCAATTTCATTTTTAATATCAAAACTATCCTTATCTAAATCTTTGCCATCAACATATATTTTGCCTTTATCTTTGCTTAGTATTGAACAAATAATATTTATGGTTGTGGATTTGCCTGCACCATTTATACCAAGAAAAGCAAACAAAGATCCTTTTTTGACTTTAAAAGAAATATCATCCACTGCGACAACAGCGTTTTTTCCTTTCTTTTTTTTCTGTTTAGAAGGAATAGCATTTATCATTAAAGGATTGCCATATGTTTTTGCTAAATGTTCTACTACTAAAGCATATTCAGTTTTCATTTTTCGGATTCCTTTTTATTTTTTTCCAAACGACTTTTTTTGAAAAAGCTCCCATACATAAAGTAATCACATAAATAAACAAAAAACAAGGAAATAATAACGCCGCGGAAATTAACTCTTTTGGAGAATCTGCACCCATTTTTTTATAATCAATTAAAACCAAGACTAGTCCTTGTATAATTCCAAAAAATACAAATAGAGATAATAATATTCCTATCATCGCATAAATTGTGGTCCACATCACACTATCATAATAACCTGACGAAAACATACTGACAGGTATTGTTCCATTTGCACATAGTGCAATAAAAGTAAAATCGTAAATATAATATAAAGGTATCCAAGTACATAAAACAACAGATAAAAATATAAAAATATAAGACATAAACATCTCAAGATAAGATATTCTACCAGTCGTAAAAAATTTGCCTAGCATCAATAATAATTTGCTTTTTAAAAGTTTCATGCTTCCGCTGAATATTCTTTTATTTCTATTTTTTGTATCTTCAAATGAAGAAGGCATGTCTTCATATATAATCGCATCTTCAACATAGTGTCCTTTATAACCTTCTAACATTCGATCAAAATTAAATTCAGCATCTTCGGTAATAGTAAGAGTATTATACCCCCCACAAGCTTTTAACATTTTTGTCGACATCATTGACCCACTTCCATTAATATGAGCGGCAATATTTAAACGTTCACGAACTCTTGAACCATAACGAGAATCAAAAGTATAAAACAAGGTACAAGCTTTCGTATAAAAATTTTGTTTAGCATTTAATGCCCCTTCATATGGACGAGCAAAATCCACTCCGCTTTGATAAGCATCATTCATTAGTTTAGAAAAATCATCGTTAATATGGTTATCAGCGTCAATTCTAATAATCATATCATATTTTTCCATTGCCATTATTTTATCAAAACCATATTTTAAAGGATACGCAGCGATGTGATGTTCAGGATTTGGGTCATCATATATCCAAACAATTGCTCCAGCTTCTTTTGCTAATTTTGCAGTGTTATCCTGACAATTATTAGCGATGACATAAACATCAAATAAATCCCTTGGATAATTTTGTTTATCGATAATAGATTTAACAGTATTAAAAATTACACTTTCTTCGTTACAAGCAGGAATTATATAAGCTATTTTTCCTTTTTTATCAGAATGCGGATAAGTTTTTTTCTTTACCCAAGCAAATAAAACATAAAGAATTTGAACCAATAATGGTATAGCAATAATTAAAAGCACAACATAATTAATTGCACTGAGAACTTGATATAAAATTTCATACCACATGTTGTTTAAATCCTGCCTAATTATTCTAACAAAATAATATAACTTAAACAAACACTATATTAATTAATAGACAGTTTGCTTAATGTTGTTTAAAATAAGTCCATTCTGACAGTTTCAACGTAAGGAGTTGGGTTGCATAAATTAGGATTTTTGCTTGAAATTACTCCGCCACCGGTAATATTTCCAAACATTTCTCCCCAACCATTTTCATAATTTAAATATTCTTGGAAATCATTATAATGATTATAAGTATAGAAAACATAACGATCTTCAGAACTAACCGGTTCTTTAGTATCTTCATAATAGCGGGAATACACAATTCTTGCCGCGCCGCGTGTAATATAATACCCATCATTATAAATTGCAGGCGTATAATTTGGATCACAATCAGTTCCCGTTGTTCCAATGTCTATTTCATAGTAAATCAAATTTCCACCACAACCAGAAATGTCAGGAAGAACTGGTTCATAAGGATAACTATCGACGTCTCCAGAAAATTTGCTATTATTTAGCCTTAAATACTCTCCCCATGGTGAAAGTGATGGGCTAGCGGATTTTCCTTCGTTATAGTTAATTGGAACATCTCCCCATGCATAAATATAAGCTGCGACTTCTTCTAAAGAAACATAAGCCGCACCATAATAAACTTGGAATGCTTCCTCTCCGTTACTATCGTATACGGTATAAGTATTTCCATAATTAGAATAATGTGTTTTTGAGTTATGAATCAATTTTCCATCAGATGCTTTAGGTTGATTTTTAGCAATAGTGGGTTCTTGATCTTGTAAAGCGATGCTGCCAGACATTAAATAATATTCACTTCTAAACATCGCATCAGTGTAACTATTTGCTCTTGTATAATCACTATAAAATTCTTCTTTATCAACATTTTCATAAGGATTTCCATCAATAACTTCTATTTCTAAAGTGTTAGAAATCAATCCATTATCATCGTATAAATAAAAACTTGTTGTTCCAACACTTAAAGCATCAACATAAAAAGCATCAACAACTGTCTGTGTAAAAGTAACAGATATAATATTTTCATCTTCGATGTTTGCTTTTAAATTTTTCAATTGACCTTGATAAAAACTATCACGAATGCGTTCGTGATCACCAACATTAATAACTGAATCATCAACCTTGATTTCAAAATCATAAATATTTAAAGTGGCGATATTGGATTTTAAGCCATCACATTCAGCTTGAATTTGTACTTCGCCTGATCCAATTGCATAAATGCTATCGCCCTCAAATTCAATCAAATCACTTCCACTTAAAACGTTATAAGAAACACGATTTATAAAACTAGCGGGTTCAATTTTTACATTTAATGAAGTAAAAGAACCAACTCTAATTTCATCATCTAAAAATGATATGGAAAGCGTTTCAATACTTTCTTCTACAACATTTACAACAATGCTATCTGATTCACCGCTTTCAAGAGACACTGTAATAGTTGATGAGCCAATTTTTAAGCCGCTGATTGCTATCATATTGGAATAAACTTCATCGACACTTACAATATCAGGATGTGAACTACTTACATCAACAGAACCATCATAGTTAAGAACTTCATATTCAATTAATTTCAAATTATATTGGTATATTTGAAAAGGACTTGGAGTAACAATATTAACAATAGGCGATTTATTCTCGCTAACATTTATAGCAATGCTATCTGAATATCCTCCAACGGAAGCAATTACAGTAGTTCTACCCTCACTAACAGCACTTATCAAACCATTATCATCAATAGTGCATATATTTTCATTTAAACTTCTATACTTAATTGTTCCTGTAATACGATTTAAAGTTACATCGAGTTGAACTTTTTGACCAACAAACAAATCAATTTCATTGCCATTATTGATTGTTATGCTTGGTTTATCTACAAATGATGATGTTGAAGAAGTATTAAAAATACTAGTAGAACTACTAGAATTAAAATTGCAAGCAGTTAAAGATAAGACAGCCAGCAATACAACTATAAACGAGAACTTTTTCTTAATAAAATTGCTTTGCATGTAAATATAATTATATCAATCGGCAAAATTAATTCAATTTTACTTATCAAAAATAATAATCACTACTATAGCTGTAAGTCAAATTATCAAACATATCATAATTTAAAATTTCTGCACGATATTCTATATTTATCTCATCTAACGAAATATTTTTCTCAATTGGAATTAATAGATGATCAAATGTAATATCATTTGTAATTATCTCAGGACAAAAGTCGTGAATAATGATATTATTACTTTCAACTTCGATAAAATGAATACAAGAACTAGTTCCTTCGTATCGGCATATGTTTAATAAGTTATTATTTTCAAAGTCAATTTCATCACGAATCTTAATAAATATTTCATCATCAGTGGATGTATCATAAAATTTACTATTATCACTATAAAAATTTACTAGTTGTTCATAGTTTTCAAAAATTATTTTTTCTTCATAATTAATATCTTCGTGATTAATTGGATAACGTGAAAAACCATATACTTTGCTAGGAGCAAAATCTAGTTTATAAATATTAATACAACTACTTAGCGATATAATTGTAGTAAAAGCAAATATAAATAATTTTTTCATCTTCCTTTGATTGTATCATTTTTTTGATTTAATGCAATGTATAGTTTTTCGTATTCGATAGCGATATCATCCCAAGAAACAATAAGGCTCTTTTTAGCTTCTTCACCAATCATTTTTAAATCTTTTTTATCCATATTTGCAATTTTTATTATTTTATTTGCAAAAGTAGATGAATCTTCTTTTGCTAAAAAGGCATTTTTTCCATCTTCCATAAGATAGGAAATATCACAATCCTCTATCGTAAGAGTAGGTAATTTATAAAAAGCTGCTTCTCTAGACACTAATGAAAAACTATCAAAAGTAGATGGGAAGAATAATAAATCACTATATGAATAAAACATACCTAATGTTTCTAAATCATTGACTTGGCCATAAAAATGCATTTTATCTAACACATTGACTTTTTTAGCGTACTTCTTGATTGCTTTTTCATCTTTTCCTTCCCCTACTGATAAAAACGAAAAAGAAAATTGCTTATCCTTTAATTGTTTCAACGTATCAATAATGACTTTAAAACCTTTTTGCCATGTAAGATGACCAACATGAAGCAAAATAAAATCATTTTTGTTAATTCCATATTTTTCTTTAAATTGCACATTAGTTAAAGGAAAATCAGTAGGCAAATGAATACTAGTTCCATTGGTAATACATGTTACTTTATTATTCAAACCATAAGAAATAAGGCTCTCATATGTCTTTTTTGAAATTGAACTTAAGCCATCATAATTTTGCATCCATTTTACTTGTTTTTTTACTAACAATTTTGTAAGAGATTTAGAATGAGTAAAATTCATAAAATCGATGGCAAGTTTAGTATGTAATGTATACAAAGATGGTATATTATTTTTCTTTACGAATTTTCCTAATGAATAGCACAAAAAATATGAAGAATGCATATTTACGATAGTGGGCAAATCGCTATTTAAAATATGTTTCTTTAAACTATTTGAAAGATGAAGTTTAGCTATTGGATAGTTATTGTTTTTTAAAAACGAAGGAGAATAAAGTACTTCATATTCTAAATTTTTTGCTTTTGTTTTTCGATTTGGGGTAATAACAAATACTTCATGGCCTCTTTTTTTAAAAGCTTTAGCAAGCGCATCCACGACGACAGCGTTTCCATCACGCATCGGTAAAAAGGAATCAATACCAAGATAAATTCTTAATTTCATTACTTTTGTATTATAACACAACAAGCCACAATACACTTTATATTTATAGTGTTAAGATAAATTCAATTTTTTATATGCTTGCATTAACAAAATTCAACAATTATTTTAAATAAATATTTAAAAAAATTAACAATTGAGCGGCATTTATTCATTTAGTGTTTTTTTAATTCATTTAATGATAAACCAATAAAGAGTTATTAAAAAATGTATGTGCTCCAATCGCGTTATAAAATAGAAAATTCTTCTTTACATTATTATGGATTAAGAAATAAAGAAAATTTATTTAATAACTTTATTAAGTTAAATAAGAAACAGCTTAATGTTATTAGTAAATTGCCAAAGGATTTATCTAGTGAAGAAAAAAGAATTTTAGGAAATAAAATTATAGATATTGCTGTTGTAGAAGAAAAAAACTACAAGAAAATTCCAACTTCTTTAAAAGAAGCTCCTTTTTGATGGCGGTAATATAAGAATAACCAAAAAAGGGAAAATAATATTCACCAATTTGGGTAATATTTTATAATTCATTCCGAAAGGAGTGATTTATGGAATTAAATTTAATCGGCGCTTTAAATGTTTTAAAAACGATGAAAATGATGCCTAACTTTAGTGAACTTGCTCGTACTTTTGGTAAAGACAGGCATACAATTAAAAAAATGTATGATGGAAAGGAGGCAAAAATCAAAAAGAAAAAGCCATCAGAGTTAGATCCTTATAAGGATGAAATAGTTGAGATTTTATCTCATCCTGGAGTCAAAGTGAAAGCAGCATACTGGTATTTTAAAAACGAGAAAAATATAAAATGCAGTTATGATAATTTCAAATCATATGTAAATAAATTCAAATTATTTGAACAAGCAAAGACATTTACTCCACATCCATTATTTGAAACCGATCCAGGAAAACAGCTTCAAGTAGATTGGGTTGAGTCAATTAAAATTGCAACTATAGAAGGCGAAATAATAAAATTTAATCTTTTCAGTGCAACTTTAGGATATTCAAGATTTCATTACTTTGAATATTCAGAATTTAAAAGTGAGTCTGACTTTAAAAGATGTCTAATTCATTTCTTTAAAAAAATAGGTGGGACTACAAAAGAAGTATTAACAGATAATATGTCAGCAATTGTTAATATCAAGGAAACAAAAAAACAAATTCATCCATCTATAATTCAATTTTTTAAAGATTTAGGAATAAGATTAAGACTATGTCAGATAAGAACACCTCAAACTAAAGGAAAAGATGAAGTATCAAATAAATTTGCTCAATGGCTTAATGCTTATCAAGGAAAAATTAAAGATAAAAATCACTTATTAAAACTTATTGATAAATTAAACATCGATATTAATAAACAAAAGAATACTAGAACAAATATTCCACCTATTCTTTTATTTAAAAAAGAAAAAGAATATTTAAGTCCTCTTCCTAACAGCGAATTATTAGATTCTTACGAAGATGAGATGCGTTCTTGCAAGGTACCATCAACATTTCTTATCGAATATAAAGGAACTAAATATTCTGTACCTCCTTATCTTATCAATAAAACAGTTAAATATAAAGAGGTCATGGAAAAACTTTATATTTATTATCAAAACGATTTAGTAAGTGAACATCAAATTAATAAAAAGCATACAATCAATTATTACCAACGCGATTATAAAAATGGTTTAATTGGAAAATTTAAAGATGATGAAGATATTGAAAAAATAACTAGTGAAAACCTTGCAAAATTTAAAGATTTAGGAGAAAAATAATGTCTAATTGACAATTACAGTTAATTAACGACGTATACCCTGAAAGATGTAAAAGACTACAAAAATAGGGTCCAAAAAACCAAAAAAATCGAGTAGAGAGAGAAAAGTTGTAAACATTTCCGCTCCCTCTCACACCACCCTACGTACGGTCTTCCGTATAA
>CALVSI010000020.1 GCA_944358985.1 uncultured Bacilli bacterium
TTATAAATAGTTCCAAAACTATACATTTTAGCGGGGAATAACAAATTTATTACTCCACGTTAGAATGTAGAGAACCCCTTATTAAAAAAGGGGCATTTTTATTAATACAAATTATTTTTTTAGAGTAAAATAAATATAGTCGAGGTAAATTGTATGGAAAAAGATAAAAATTGTGTATTCTGTAAAATTATCGATGGCGAAATTCCGGCATATAAAATATTCGAAGATGAAAACGTCCTAGCGTTTTTGGACATTTCACAAGTCACAAAGGGTCATACTTTAGTAGTAAGCAAAAAACATTATGATAACTTTTTATCGACACCAAAAGAAATCGTTCATAAAGTTATGGATGTTGCGCAAAGAATAGGTCAAGTTCAAGTCGAATTTTTAGGTGCAAAAGGAGTTAATATTTTAACTAATTGTTACCCTGCTGCCGGACAAACTGTGATGCATTTCCATGTTCATGTTATTCCAAGATATGATCAAAACGATAATTTTATTTTGGAAATGAAAACTAAAGACGATAGCAAGTTAAACTTGCCTGTTTTAGCAAAACAAATCAAAAAAGAATTAAAATAATTAATTTTCCTTATAAAGAATTCTGTTATCAAGAGCGAATATTTTTTGAGAATATTCGCCTTTTTTAATATCCGCTAAAGCTTTGTTTGTAATTTCCATTTTACTATCTAAATTATCAATAAGATTCAATAATATCGCTTCCCCTGTCTGTGGCAACACAGGTGAACCAAATTCATACTCACCATGATGAGATAAAATCATATGTTTTAATAGTATTACTTTTTCATCATTTTCTATATTCATTTGTCTCGCTTTATAATCAATAATCGCAATCATAATAGAAATATGTCCAAGCAGTTTACCCTGCAAAGTATAATGATAAGAAATATTACCATCAAATTCGATTGTCTTGCCTATATCATGTAGTAAAATACCGCTTATTAACATTTCCTTATCAATAAAATTATATATATCGCATAAATATAAACCAATTTTAGCCATAGTTAAGGTATGATATAAAAGACCGCCAATATAATCATGATGAACGCTTACCGCTGCAGGATAAGTTGAAAATTTATCAATATTTTCATATATGATTTCTTTAACTAATTTATGTAAATTTGTATCCTTAATTAAACCAATATAATAATCTAATTGTTTCATCATTTCATCTTTTGATAAAGGCGCATTCTTTATGAAACGAAAACTTTCAATTTCATCATCAGAAACACTATTAATTTTTGTTATATTAATTTGTAAATTATTTCTGTAAGTCTCTAAAACACCACTTATTTTAACAATTTTGCCATTTTCGCATAAGTCTAAATCGCCATCTTCAAGGCTCCATTTGACACCAGCAATGACACCGCTTATATCTTTTAATGTTAAGCGCAAATATGGGGTGCCGTTTGTTGAAAAAGATTTATTAACAGAACTAATAACAAATTGTTGAGTGATATTTTCTTTATCCTTTAAATCTTTAATTAAAATCATTTCCATTATAATATTCCTCCCAATATGATTTTATTTTACTATATGAATAATTTTTTCTTCTTAAATATACTAAAAGATGTTTAAATAGTTCGTTATTATCATACTTATTTTTATTTTTTACAATATAATTTTTAAAATCTTTTTCAAATTGATTTTGAATTAATTCACTATTATTTTTTTCTTTTGATAAATTTTTATTAATAATTTGCTCAATAATATCTTTTTCATATCCCATAGATAGCATTTTCTTAAAAATTTTTTCTTTTTTGCTATGATAATCATATTTTTGATATTTCAATACGATATTTTTATAAAGTTTTTGTGCTTTTTTGACTTCGTCAGTGTGCGGAAAGGAAATGCATTCGATATCTTCTTTTTTTATTCCTTTGCGATATAACAATTCTTTTATTTTATATTTGCCATATAACTTTTCTTTGCCATATTCTAAATAATCAATAATTAATCCTTCGTCATTAATTAAATCATGACTTTTTAATTTCTTAACAATATTTAAAGCAACATTATAGTCACACCCAAAATTAACTAATTTTTTAATCAAATTTGTTTCACTGATTAATCCCCTGCTTATTATATTAATGGCTTTATTGAAATATTTTATATTTTCATTTTCTTTTTTAATATTTTGAATTTCCTCTAAAGAAATCTTTTTTCCTTTGTATAAATAAAAATTCAAATATGTTTCATAATCAACATCAAACTTTTCAAATCCTTTAATGTAAATTATGACCTTCTTTTTACAAACACGGATACTACTTACTGTATATAAATCACCAGAAGGCTTTAACGCCACGATTATATACCTCCATAATATTATTATAAAATGTCTCAATTGAATATTGTTCAATGATTTTTAAGGCATTATTTCTTATTGTCTGTTTTTCTTCGTCGGTCATCAAATAAATTTGGTGAGCTTTATTAACAAAAGATTCGTTATCAGTAAAGAAAAATCCTGTTTCTTGATCTTCTATTGTTCCGGCAAGATTATCATCGTATCTAGCTAAAACTAGACAGGAACTTGCCATCGCCTCCATAAAAGTTAACCCTTGTGTTTCAGTTAAAGAAGCGGAAGTGTAAATATCCGCTAGATGATAATATAGCGGTACTTTTTTTGCTTCAACCGGCCCGACAAATATAACATATTTTGTTAAATTAAATTGACTCACAAGTGATTTAAGGTTGTTTAAATTTGGACCTTTGCCAACTATAAGAAGTTTACATTTAATATTCGGATATTTATTAACAAAATGAGCAAAACCTTCAATAGAAGTTTCCATAAATTTTTCTTTTGCTAAACGACCTAATAATAAAAATGTAAAGGTATCTTTATCAATATTGTATTTGCTTTTTAAATTATTAATTTCATCTTTATCAATATTTTTTTCATCAAATAAAGAAAAATCGATTCCTGTCGGAATAATATTTATATAGTTATCACTTCCATATGAACGAAGCATTTCTTTGGTTTTAATGGAGGGTGCAATAAATTCCGTAGAAAAATTAGACATATAAACAGAATATGCACGAATTGTTTTTTTTGCTATTCTATCAAAATAACCATGCGTAACAATATAAGTGTAATCTTCATATGTTGTATGATATGTATAAACAAATGGAATGTTTAATAATGTTGCAACAATACGAGCAAATTGCCCAATAGGAGCGTCACATTGATTATGAATTATATCTGGATAAAAATCTTTAATGATTTTAAAAGCTTTTCCATTATAAATCCAGGCACCTTTATAACCATAAAATTTTTTTAATTCTACACCTGGTATTTTAATAGTATTATCTTCATATTCAAACTTATTGTCGTCGGTATTTATTGTGACAAGTAAAACATCATGCCCATGTTTTCTTAAAATATTTACCAAATTATAAGTTGATGTCGCTACACCATTAATTTGTGGAGGATAAGTATCTGAAAAAATAGCAATTTTCATTAATCATCATCTCCAATATCTATTTCGTTCCATTCTTCACTATCTAAAATAGACTTTTCATGATTTGATTGGTTATTTAATTTAGTTTTATCTAATTTATCTTTTTCTTCTTTTCTTTTCTTTCTTTCTTCGGCTTCTTTTCGGTTTCTTAATCTTAAAGAGGACATAATTGCCTGTCTAGTTAATCTAGTTGTTTCATATAATGTATCAGCACTTTGCTTACGTTCGATATACGTTTCTCTTTGCAAAGCCACGAATGTTTGACGGTTGATATTTCTTTGTGTGACTTGTTCTTTTGGAGAAGCACGATAAAATGCAGCGACAATACCTCCGACAAGCAAAGGCAAAGTGAAAGTTAAAAATCGCCAAATAATTTGTGCTGTACTAGTAATTGAATTTCCATTAACCATACCATAATATGATTCAAACAATTGATTGAAAAAATATTCGGATACCCCAGCGGAACCAGGAATAGGAATTAAACCAGTAATCATTTGATGAAAATTAGAAAAGAAAATAGAATCCCACACTGTAAACCATGTAATCTCATAATTTGCCCCTAATGCTTTTCCAACAAAACATGGAACAGCAAAATTTACCGCCATAGACAATGTATAAAGCAATGTTATAAGTATTGTAAAAGGAATATTTGATAATAATCTTTTTAATTCTATTTTAAAGTTTTCAACTTGAATTCTTAAATTTTCTCTTGTCTTATCAGGTCTTTTTAAAATATGAAGAATATGTAAAAAATTAATACAAGGTCCTAGGATAAAATGATGAAAATGTCGTGAATAAGACATTAAAAGTAAAAGCAATATAAATGCAACATTAAGGCCAAAACCAATAATAATTAAAGGTAAAATTGGGATGGAAAATGAATCTCCTATTTGAACAGCAGGAATAGCAAATATAGTCGCAGATTCAAATATCAAAGACAAAATTCCTAATATAATTAACACGAATTGATAAACCATGCTTGCCATAACCATAATAGAAGCCCCAGAACTAATAGATAGTCCTTGCTTTTTATATGTATA
This sequence comes from uncultured Bacilli bacterium, assembly GCA_944358985.1. GTDB lineage: Bacteria > Bacillota_I > Bacilli_A > RFN20 > CAG-826 > CAJOOD01. The sequence continues at coordinate 4,517 of CALVSI010000020.1, forward strand.
AGCTTGCATAAATTGTCCGCCTGAAGCACCAGGTGTAACACCATTATAAAATGTACCAATCTGATCAATAGCGATAGCTTGATGATAATGATATTTTCTTGTATATAATCTAGCAAAACAAAAATAGATAAGCGACCTAATTAGCATTGTTAAAACAACAAGACCAAAACACAATAATACCCACAGCCAATCAACATTTGAAAAAGAACCAACTATAGTATCATAATCAGTAAAAAAAGTTACACAAAAAGATGTAATAGTGACTATTAAAACAATTACAATATTTAAAATATAACGAATGTAGGAATTTTTTTTCTTTTTCTTTTCTTTTTCTTCGTTTTCTAAACTATCTTCATCATCAAGTAGATTTTTTTTGGTTTCTTCTTCGCTCATAATCCAATTTATTATACTTTTATAAAAGCATAATAACAACTATTAAAGATAGTCTCTCCAAGATAAATCATTACTATCATAAATTTTTGATGTGTCAATTTGTTGATCTGCGGTTTGTCTTATACAGAGTGGCCAATCAACATTATTTATCGTTATTGATGAAGGAAAACTAGCTAGCAAAAAGTGAGTATCATTGGTAGTAACATCAAAAGAATATGAGTTTCCAACCAAATTTCCTTCAACCCAACGTCCATCATCACCAGATTTCCAAACCCAAGCAAATATGTTTTTATCTTCTATTTCATCATTTGAAATATTAGAAACAGTGACAGTTAAATTATTTTTATCTCTTTTATGATAAATAATTTCTTTACTTACTTGATATTTTTCGTTACTTGCATAAATTTTTAAACTAATTTCGCCGCTTGAAACACCATCACCAATTTTAACTATCGTCGATTTATCAAATTCGATACTATTTCCATTATTTATTTGATAATATGAATAATCAGCGTTTGCAACACTTATTTCAACATCAATTGGATTATAAATTAAATTCGAGCCATCATTGCTTACGTTTATAATTGGACGAAGAGGTATTTCTGGAGTATAAATCACAGCAATTTGAGAAGAATCCATTGTTCCAGAAATTACATTATTTGAAACTGTAAAAACATTACCGCTTATTTGATCGATGTATTGACCATCAACAAGTTGATCATATTTGACGTTGACAGATAAAGAATCTCCGGTATTTACAAGAATAATTCCATAATCATCATCATAATTTTTAACATTAATAAATGTATTATTTTCGTAATAAATGTTGTTGGATGAACCAACGAATTGGTTATGAAATTTATTAACGTGAGTTATAACATTACTAGCAAAATCGTGGGTGGAAATTTGTCCTAAAGTCGCTCCACTTGTAGGACGAGCAAAATATAATGATGTATTATCATTTCTAGATGCCGCAATAGCATATGCTCGATTGATAACTTGTTGAGAAATATTTGTTGTTTCTTCCGAATCATTAGCGTATGTATCATGGCTTTCGCCCCACAAAACAGCTTTTTCCCCAATAAGAGAAGAATAAGAAAATATATTTTCATTTCCAATAGCGGAAGCCGAATATAAAACGCTATTTAAAATATTTTTAGAAGCGTTATTATCGGTTATCGACATCATATCAGTATACCAAGAAATCTCTCTGCCATTCCCAGGTGTATTTAATATTTCGCCATAATAATATAAAGGCTCATTCCCTAATGAGATATTATATTCTTGAGCACCATTTAAAACATAGTTCCAAAAATTAGATGCATAATCACCATCAAAAGATGTTTCAATATGTTTAGCGGCATCAAATCTAAATCCAGAAACACCACAATCAACATATTCTTTTAATAATGAGAGAACACGCTCCTGAACAATAGAATTTTCTGTCATTAAATCAGGATAATCTCCTAAATGTCCTCTTACTAATTGTCTAGTATTAGAATCACTAACAAGACCATAACCTTTATGTATTAAATCATTATTATAAATTTCTGGTTCATAATTTTTGATATCTTGATGAAAAGATTCGCTGCTTCCACCACCTAAATGATTGCTAACGACATCTACGATGATTTTAATACCATATTTATCTGCTTCTGCACATAAATCTTTTAGTTCACTTTTTGTACCTAATGCATTGTTTTTAGTTGCAACAGAAAGGCCTAAAGGTTGATATAGTTTCCACCAGTCACTCTTCCAATTGGCTTGTCCACTATAATCTTTTTGTGGCTGCATTGGAGAAGTTTGTATGGTTGTATAACCTGCTGATGCGATTTCTGGCAAAGCATTTTTAATATTTGCCATTGACCAATTCCAAGCATGCAAAATAACACCTTCCTGAACAGTATCAGCCAATCCATAATCTTCTATTATTTCAATATTACCACCACCTTCACTAGTGTTGCTGGAGGAAGTTTGGCTAGATGAATTAGTTGAACTATTTTGACTATTAGTAGTTGAATTATTATTTAAAGATGAAGTTCGACTGCTTAAAGAAGAATCATAATTATTAACACAAGAAGAAAGCAAAAGAGCAAACATTGCTAATAATGGAAAAATTTTATATTTTTTCATAAAGATACCTCACACTTAGAATATTATATCAAAATTAATATTAAAATTTTAATGGTTATTTACAATGTGTTTTTTTTCATCCATAAAAATATTTTTAAATATTTTTCTATATTAACATTTAAAAAAATTTGTGATTAAATTACATTTGGTTATTTTATGTTTAAAAAATTATTTCAACCATTAGATTTAACAAAAGGAAACATATATAAAATCATAATTATTTTTATGATTCCAATTGTTATATCATACTTATTTCAGCAAGTTTATACACTGACAGACGCAATTATTGTCGGACAAAATTTAAGTGCAAGTGAAGTAAATGGAGTTAATGACGTTTCTTCGTTAACTTTTATCGTTTTACAATTCGCTTTTGGATGCAGTGCTGGATTTAGTGTCATTTCAAGTGCTAAACAAGGTTCAAATGATGCTGACGGCGTGAGAAAATCTTTTTATGCACAATTTATTTTATCTTTAATTATTTCCGTTTTTTTAACTATTCTCTCCTCGCTATTAATAGATCCATTACTATCATTAGTGGGTTTGACTCCATCGACAGGAGGTGCAACATATCAAGCCGCTAAAACATATATATTGATTATATTTTTGGGTACTATTGGACAAGTTATGTATAACCAAATATGTTCTTTATTGCGTTCTATTGGTGATTCATTAACTCCTTTAATTTTTTTAATAGCTTCAACGATTTTAAATATCGTTTTAGATTTATTATTTATCATCACGTTTAATTGTGGTGTTGCTGGAGCGGCAGGTGCTACAATATTATCACAATCAATAAGTGCAATTGCATGTTACATATATACTTTTTATAAATATCCCCATTTGCGATTTAAAAAAGAAGATTTCAAATTGCCATTAAAATTTTATTGGGACCATTTAAAATTAGGATTGCCATTAGCGTTTCAATTTTCTATATTAGCTATTGGATTAATAGTACTACAATCCACAATTATCAAATTCGATACCACTTTAGCGGGAGTTGTTATTGACCAAGGACCTGCTCAACTTGCATATGGTGCATATTCAAAATTGCATAATTTATTTTTGTGTCCTTTAAACGCTCTTGGTACCGCTATGTTATCATTTGTTGGACAAAATTATGGTGCAAAAGATAAAAAACGCATACATAAAGGTATAAAAGCATCTTTTGTCATGATGTTTATTATGTCTTTTGTTTTAATTGGTATTATGTTTTTATTAATGATAGATGATACTTATTTGAAAATATTTTATGCTGAAGATTCAATAACTAGCGATGTTTCTAATTTGACAAAAATTAATATATTGTCAACTTTCCCTTTGCTTCCATTTTTAGGAATGATTTTTATTTTGCGATGTTCAATACAAGGCGTAGAAAAATCATATATTTCTTTAATTGCAGGTGCAGGAGAGCTATTAGCAAGAATATTAATTTGTATATATGCTCCATACATATTTACTAATACAATATCGGTTGATTTAGTCGCAAACATTACTTCTAATCCATGGCCATATGTAATGGTTTGCTTGGCGGATCCAATCGCTTGGATAGTCGCAGATATATGTTTAGGAATCGGCTGTATTATATATATTTATTTACCTTATAAAAAAGAATATAAATTAAATAAAATAAGTGAAAATTAGCAAGTTTTTATAAAAATTTGCAATAATTTTATTAAATTTTATCATCTATTACTTCTATGTAAAAAGATACTGGTCTAAATCCGTCATTGCAAGATATCATCGCGGATTTTTTATTTTTCATCCAACCTTCATGCATATTTTCACCACCATAAAATAATGTCATAACATATGGATACATACTTAGCCAGGCGCTTTCACATAACCCATTAGGTTTTTCTAGTTTGTCGAGAATAAAAACATCACCTATTTTTAAATTGCATGGCATATCAATATAATTTTCATATTGACTTGATAACTTTTTGTGATTACTTATTGCCTTGACAGTTATTTTAATTTTATTCATTGTTTTTCATACTCCTAATTAATTTTAATAAATACGACTTTAATTCGTCTTCTAGCAAAATTCCATCACCATAATCTTTACTTAAATTTAATGCTGCTTGATGAAAAATTTCATCAGCGTAGAAAACCTTATCAGCATATTCTATAACATCATAAGATAGTATCCCTGAAATGTATCCAGCAAGCATGTCGCCGCTTGATGCATGAGCTAAAATTGGTACACCTTGATAGTTAGATTTATAATATTTTCCTTCGCTAGTTATAAAAATGGAGTAATAACTTTTTAATAATATATTTACGCTATATTTTCTAGCAAAATCAACAGCTAAATCAAGATAATCATCTGGTTTATTAGAAATATAATCAACATTAAATAATTTACATGCTTCCTTAATATGAGGGGTTAATAAAATGTTTTTTGTCTTACGATTTGAATTATTTAATAATTTTAAATTTTTTGTTAGCAAAATTATTCCAGAAGCATCAATGGTTAAATTAAATTTATAGTTGTTTATAATAGTGGATAGTGCATCTAAATTTATTTGATCAACATTAACACCATTGCCAAATAATATTGAATTATATTTATTTAATTGAGAAACATCTATGCGATTAAAACTATCGTTATTTTCACTTGAAAATATTTCATGAATACACTGCTTGTTTATTAACGAAAGACTATTATTGAATACACTATCAGGAAGGGATAATCCTACATAGCCTGCACCGCTTAAAATGGCAAAATCACTAGCAAGAATAGGCGCACCAGAATATTGTTTTGAACCACCTATAATTAAAACTCGTCCAAAATCACCTTTATTAGATTCCTTTTTCCGATTAAAATAAATTTTCTTAATAAAATTTTTCATTTTTTTAAACCTTACCACACACATACCAGTGCAATTTCTATACCTAAAACACCATATTTTTTTATATTTTCTTTTGAATAATATTTGAGCATGTCATTAGGATTTGCCGCTTCATTTGGTAAATATCCAAGAACTTCTTTATTAAATTTTGCGTAAAGAGATTCAAAAGAGGAAAAATAATGTAATTTTTGAATAAAAACTAAACATTTTTTATCGTTTGATTTGTTAGTAAATTCAATATAATTATATTCTTTAAGTGCTTTTCTTTTTTCATCATTTAAACGCAATTCAATTGTTTTTCTTCTATTTACAATCTTTTCAAAAGGATCGTTAAATAAGTTCATTGCATAAATTTTTGGTTCATCAAATCCATAAACTTTTTCAAAACAATTTACTATAGATTCTTTGTTTTTTATTTTATACAAATATTTTTCTTTTTTTACAAATCGAAATCCATTTTTAATGATTACTTTATTGCTCGCAACATTATTTTCATCACATCTTATAATAATTTTTGGAAATTTTTTAATTTCAAAAAGATAATTACAAAATTTTTTTAAAGCTTCGCTCATATAACCTTTATTCCAATGTCTTTTGGAAAGGCAATAGCCAATTTCAGGTATTCCATTAATATATGAAACGACATCTATACATCCAATTAATTCATTTGTTTTCTTCATAACAATGCCGAATCGAATCGCGGAATTATTTTTATAGTCTTTTTCCCATTGTTTCAAAATATTTTTTGTTTCATTGATGTCTTTGTGAGCATTCCATGTCATAAATTTACAGACTTCACTATCACAAGCCCAATTGTTAAACATTTCTTCTGCATCGTTTATGTTGAGTTTTCTTAAATCAATCATATATTCCATATAAACATTTTAAACATATTTAACTACATTTCTATACATAAATTAAAAGGACACATCAGTGCCCTTTTACATCGTTTAATTATATTATTCAAGAGGTGGCAAATGAGAGATATCTACTTTTGTATTTCCTAAATTATAATATCTTGCAGTATAGACATCTTCAATTATGTAATTGCCACTTATTCTAGAAGCTGAAACTTTTAAAGTTGTTTGATTTGCGACGAAATCAATATTTAATTCAATTTCCACTTCTAAATAATCATAACTTGTTGAAAGACTATAATCGCCAAAGAAAATAGAAACAATAGTATTAGCAACATAAATGGATGGCATTTGTGGATTGTCTATATAAACAAATTGTCCATCACTACCTTCAACATAGGTTAAATAACTAGCGTAATTAACAATATTGCTAGGAATAAGTGTCCCATAATTTGGATATGTCTTAACATCATAATAATTCTCAGGATAAGAAGTTAATATTGTATATTCTCCAGTCGAAGTTTGATTATAAATTATAAAATTGCCCGCACCATCATCGACAAAATACATTTCTCTTTCATCAGATTGAACTTGTCTAACCGCTGTGTCAGTAAAATAAAATGTTTCCACTTCGGTTGTTGTTTGATAAACATCACCTTTTGTTTGAGTTGATGCATCATAATTGTAATAAGTTTTTGTATGCGTAAGTTCAACTGTTGAATTAACTGTGGATGCAAAATATTTGTTTAAATATTCAGCAAGAGAATTAGTGCCCATTTGATAAAGTCGAATGTAAAAATATCTATTTGAACTTTGCAAAACTTCAATGTGATAATATCCACTTCCATCCTCCTTTTCTAAAACCCAAATATTTCCACTAGAATTAATCCAACCAATTTCTTCTAGTTTTGCAGTATATTCTGCAAGTATTTCATCGGCCTTGTTATTAGTGTCTATAATTGAAAGTTGAGCGTATGTCTTCCCAGCATAAGTTGTTTCAAAGAAGTTTCTGCTGTTTGAACTGGAATAATCCAAATAGTTAATAAATGGAAGAATATTATCAAAATTTTCTCCAAGATATTTGCTAATCAAAGTTGAAATATCACTTCCAAAATCAGACCATTTTTCATAAGTTATTTCTTGATATGGCTCAAATTCGTATGTACTTAATGCATTAATATTTGTTATTTGACATTTAACATGTCCACTTATTTGATTATTGTAAGAATCAACATAAGCAAAATCATAATCAATTGTTGCACCATCTTCAGTTATTGTGACTTTATATGTTCCTGGAACTAAATTTGCTAAATAACCTTGAAAGTTATAAGTAAAATCGACACATCCATACATTGCATAAGAACCATTAAATTGCTCTTTAAGTGTAAAGGTTCCATCTGAATTTACATCAAATAATGCTGGTGATAATTCAAAATTGCTTCTAAACATGTTTATGTTTAAATCACTAACAGGATAATCAGTGCCAACTAAAACGTTGTCCACCAATTCAACATTATGAAGTCCATCGTTATTTTGATATAGGCCAGAGGTTTCACCAGTGTATGTTCTTAATAAATAATTTTCATGACTATAAATATTAAAGATTGTTTCCATCGTAGAAACACTTCCACCTGTTCTCGTAACTAATACTTCATAATTATTATTTTTTAAAGAATTAAATAATTCTTGTAATGGAGCGTGCTCAGGTAAAGTAGGAAGTATTTCAACTTCAACAAAATCTACCTCGTCTTGACTAATAATTTCAAATGTATATGTAGCGGTAGCGTTCATGACAATGGTCACGCCATTAATGCTTTCTTCTATGCGTTCGTGTCCAATAATTTCACCAGATATTTTGTCTCCGTTAATTGTTAAAATAAATGAATTAATAGGAATATCTTCATAACCGGTTAATCCATAAACAATATCATCTCTAAAATTATCAATTCCAGATATTTCAACTTCTGTTTCAGAAATTTGTTCAAGATTATCTAGACTTAATTGTGCGAAAGGATTGCCATAATATTCGTCAAAATTGACGGGAGTAGTTTGATCAATCATTTCAACACTATCGATAAATGTATTATCATAATTTAAGTATCTATTAACAGCGTTTCCATCTTCATTTTTATACTTTTCGAGAGGATTATAGACTAATTCCCCATCTTCATCTTTTAATGTCAAATAAAATGTATCGCCATCATGATAAGACGTCGCTTGATATGTATATTCGCCAAAGATACTACCATCCTCTGATGATGATGAAACGTGTAAATAACCTTTCTGAGCAAAATCATCATCTTGCAGCGCTTCAAGCAAACTGGCCAAATCAATAGTTGCTTGACTAGTGGTGGTTTGTGAAGAAGTGGTTTGCGAAGAGGAAGAATCAGAAGATTGTGATGTCCCGCTGCTCAAACTAGATGATGAACCATTATTAACACAACCTGTCAAGGTTAACATTAATAAAGAAAATAAAGATAATAACTTTTTCATAATTAGCTCCTTTCGTATAAATAACTTGATGTTATATTTTTACATAAAAAATCATTTTATGCAAAATTATATTTAAACGAATATAATAACTAAATTAATATTTTCTATGAATGTAATTATGTTTGTGACTAAGTAAAAGTGAAAGATTTAAAATAGAAAGCGTGTATAACAAAGATGTTGTTTGATAATGTTTCACATTATTGTAAGTCGAAATAATAAAAGAAATCGCAAAGCACACTAACAATGATTTATCCACGTTTTTGTCATATATTTCTAAAGAAGCAAAAGATTCTGGCGTTTTATTAGAAAAATAACCAAAATCAATAATGGCTACGAGTGTGGAAACTTTTAATGAATCACTTTTTTTATAAATTCCCATGTAATGGTTACTCTCGTTGTTAATTAACAAAATATTTAATAGAATTATCAATTTCTTAGATAAATATTCCCTAAATTAAGTCTTTCGGTCTATCATCAGCCTGAATATTATCACCGGCATCAATCATGTTAATAAGCTTTATCATAGATACGATAAAGGTGTTTGCAACAATATTACTATAAATTTAATTGTTAGTATTTCACCTTAAAATAGTCTAGGTAAAGTTTAAATTTGTCTTGCGCCATCAGGCAGGTATAACGTAAATAAGCGTGCTCATTCATCCATTCTTTTAAGCCGCGATAATAAAATATTTTCAATTCCTCATCAATAATGAACGCGGAACAACAGTAAAAGCCCGGATTTATTGTATAAAAAAGTACTTAAATCGCTGATTTGTCGACAATTCTGGCTGTTAAACAACGATTTATAAATTCACAAAAGAGTATAACTTGGTCTTTCTTGTCCCATTAAATATAAGAAAACTTCAACGAAGGTCTTTTGAAGAATGACTGAGCCACAATACTTTTCGTTTCTCAAAATACCCTTTTTACAGTCGTATCTCCCCATTTATTTTTCCCCATTTGGGTACAAGTAAAAGATATCCACACTTACATATAAATGTCTATTGAATTATCATCTCCGTAAAGGAGGTGATTTTTTATGGGATACGGCCACAGATATTATTCTGATGCTGAGAGGCTTAAAGCAGTTAAAGGTTATATGAATGCAGGTATGCCTGTTTCTAAATATGCTGAAATAATTGGAGTTAACGCAAGAACTCTTAGAGATTGGATACGGGCTTTTAGAAGCTTTAACGGGGGTTTTATTAATATTACCAAAGCCGCAAATGATCCAAGTAAACTAGTTACTAATTACGGAATGGAAATGGAGGTTCTTGAACCTGACCAAGTGAAAAAGAAATCTTCTAACTTTACTAGATTTGATCGTGATGTTGTCGTTATTGAGATTGGCAAAATGAAATTAACAACTTCTTTAGGATGTGCTAGAGAATTATTAAATAAGGAAATATATGATTTACTTCGACAAAGTTAAAAACATCTATTTGTATGCTTCTTCTTGTGATATGAGAATGGGATTGCATAAAATTCAAGCAATGGTTTCTTTTCATTATAAGGCAGAAGAAATATTACACTCAATGTTTATCTTTTGTTCTGGAACAAGAAAGACGATTAAAATCTATTATGAAGACGAATGGGGATGTTGGTTATTACAAAATAATATTGCTGAAGGGAAATTTAAATGGCCTGAAATTGGAGAAAGTGTTTCTATTGATAAAAGGCAACTAGATTGGTTATTAAAAGGACTTGACGTTATTGCTAAACTCCCAAAGCTAAGAAAAAAAGAAGAAGATTAGAAGAATTGAATTCTTAAGTGCAACACATTCCTTGACCCCTAGGGGTCGCGAAAACAAATAATTAAAAAGTTCA
>CALVSI010000021.1 GCA_944358985.1 uncultured Bacilli bacterium
GCGATTTATTGCGATTTCGCTTCTTTTTTGCAAATTAAAAGGGGCTAAGTCACCTTATAGGTTTCTTAACAGCCCCTAGTTGTCAGAAATGGTCGGAACGATGAGATTTGAACTCACGACCCCTACCACCCCAAGGTAGTGCACTACCAAGCTGTGCTACGTCCCGAGTGAAATTATTATATCAATTTAAATTGTATCTGCAAATATGCTTTGTAAAACTAATCTTATTTGGAGATATGCAAATTACTAGAATATTCTAGTAACCTATGATAAAATCACAAAAGTATGAATGATAAAAAATTAATTAAAGTACGTGGGGCAAGAGAAAACAATTTAAAAAATGTTAATGTTGATTTGCCAAAAGATTCTTTAATTGTTTTTAGCGGACTTTCTGGAAGCGGAAAAACTACATTAGCGTTTGACACTATTTTTGCTGAAGGACAAAGAAGATACGTTGAATCATTATCTAGTTACGCTAGACAATTTTTAGGAAATTTAGAAAAACCAGATGTTGATTCTATTGAAGGTCTTTCTCCTGCGATTGCTATTGATCAAAAAGGAAGTTCGCACAATCCTAGATCAACTGTAGGAACAGTTACTGAAATATATGATTATTTAAGATTGCTATATGCAAGGATCGGTGTTCCTTATTGTCCAATTCATAATGAACCTATTATTTCATTTGCACCCGCTAAAATGGTGGATATTATTTTAAATTATCCTATTGGTAGTAAAATTCAAATATTATCACCAATTGTAAGAAGTGAAAAAGGAACACATAAAGATACTTTAAAAATAATTAAAGAAAATGGTTTCCAAAGATTAAGAATCGATAATAATTTTTGTTTAATAACAGATGAAATTGAATTAGATAAAAGTAAAAAACATAATATTGATATTGTTATTGACCGCATTGTTATTAAAGAAGACATTGATTTACGCTCTAGAATTTATGATGCGGTTGAATTAGCGTTAGATTATTCGCATGGATATTTAACTATATATAATGACGGGAAAGAGCAATTATTAAGTCAACATCATACTTGCAAATATTGTGGTTTTTCTGTTCCAAAATTAGAACCAAGATTATTTTCTTTTAATTCACCAAGCGGTTGTTGTCCGGATTGTAAAGGATTAGGAATCAAAAGAGAAGCCGATGAATCGTTATTAATCCCACATCCTGAATTAACAATAAAGGAAGGATGTATTGAATATTTTAAGTGGACTGTTGGAACTAAAAATTTAGAATGGCAAGAATTTGAACTTTTATGTAAGTTATACAATGTTCCGCTTGATAAACCATATGATGAAATGACCAAAAGACAAAAAGATATAATTTTATATGGTTCCACTGAACCAATTAAATATACTTTGAAATCTTCAAGTGGGAATACAAATAATAGATATCAATATATTGAAGGTATTAAAAATAAAGTAGAGCGGTTATATAATGAAACTTCTAGCGAATTTATGCGTGAATATTATGAAAAATTTATGCGTGATAGAATTTGCACTACTTGTCATGGAGCAAGATTAAATAAAGAAGCACTCTCTGTTAGAATTGATAATAAAAACATTTATGATGTTTGTTTGCTTTCTATTAAAGACTTACACGATTGGATTGTTTCTTTAAATGATAAATTAGAACAAGATAAAAAAGTAATTGCTAATTTGGTAATTAGAGAAGTTGAAGCACGTACTTCTTTTCTTTGTGAAGTCGGATTAGATTATTTAAATCTTTCTCGCATGTCAATGACTTTATCTGGTGGTGAATCGCAAAGAATAAGATTAGCGACACAAATAGGGTCTAAATTAAGTGGTGTTTTATATGTTTTAGATGAGCCATCGATTGGTCTGCATCAAAAAGATGATGTTAAATTAATTAATGCACTTAAAAAGATGCGAGATCTTGGCAATACTTTGATAGTAGTGGAACATGATGAAGAAACTATAAGAAGTGCAGATTATATTGTTGATGTTGGGCCCAAAGCCGGAACTCATGGTGGAGAAATTGTTGTAAGCGGTACTTTAGATGATGTGATGAATTGTCCAAATTCGATAACAGGTCAATATTTAAATGGTCAAAAATATATTCCTATTCCTAAAAAAAGAAGAAAAGGAAATGGCAAATTTCTACAAATTAAAGGTGCAAAATGTAACAATTTAAAAAATGTAAATGTCGATATTCCTCTTGGAATGTTTGTTGTAGTTACAGGCGTTTCTGGTTCAGGCAAGTCATCTTTAATCAATCAAACGCTATATTTGTATTTAAAAGAAGCACTGACAGGCATTAAACAATTAGATGTTGGTCAAGTTAAATCTATTTCAGGAATTAAATATATTGACAAGGTAATAAATGTAAGTCAAGAACCTATTGGTAGAACTCCAAGGAGCAATCCCGCCACTTATACAAAAGTATTTGATGATATTCGTGACTTGTTTGCTAATACATCACTTGCCAAAGCTAAAGGTTATGATAAAGGAAGATTTTCTTTTAATGTTGTTGGAGGTCGTTGTGAACATTGCCAAGGCGCTGGTGTTACTAGAATCCCAATGAATTTTTTACCTGATGTCTATGTTAAATGCAGTGAATGTGATGGAAAAAGATATAATGATGAAACATTACAAATCACTTATAAAGGAAAAAATATTTATGAAGTGTTAGAAATGACAATCGAAGACGCTTTAGAGTTTTTTAAAAATGTTCCATCTATTAAAAAAAGACTTCAAACATTAAATGATGTTGGACTTGGATACATGAAATTAGGCCAACCTGCGACAACAATGAGCGGTGGTGAAGCTCAAAGAGTTAAATTAGCTTATGAATTACAAAAACGCCCAACAGGAAAAACATTATATATATTAGATGAACCTACGACTGGTTTACATAGCGACGATGTGTCTCGATTGATTAAAGTTTTAAATAGCATAGTTGATCATGGCGATACAGTTTTAATAATCGAACACAATCTTGATATAATCAAAGTCAGCGATTATATAATTGATTTAGGACCAAATGGTGGAGATAATGGTGGAAAAGTAATAGCGTTAGGAACTCCTAAAGAAGTCAGTGAAAATAAAAACTCATATACGGGACAATTTTTAAAAGATATACTATTAAAAGGGAGATATGAATAATATGGTAGTAGTGGGAATTGTAATGATGGTCTTGTTTGCAATTATTTTTATTGGTTCGCTAGTGTATTTAATTTTAAGAACTAGAAAAATTGCAATTAGCAAGACTATTGAAATATTTAATTTTAAAAAAGAATTTATTTTTGCAGGTATTTTAGATATTATTGCTTCAATTTCCTTTGCGTTATTTTTTGTTGGAGTAAGTTTATATTGTAATTGGGCGATGTTGGCAACAGAGTGGCTTGCTCTTATTTTTGGTGGATTTTTTACAATTTTCTTTTTATTGATTTTATATTTTATTTTTCGTATCCACTATTATCAAAAATTATTAAGTAATACAAAACTAGATAAATGGATGTATCGAATCATGCTTTCTACAATCCCTTTAATAGTTTTATTTATTTGGTTATTTAGTGAAGGCATGGCTTTACATGTCAACTATCCACTTCCAAACGGAATTCGTTTTGATCCATTTGGATTAACTTCCGCGGCAAATGGTCATCCAAATATTGCATGGTATGCATTATGCATTTTAAGTGGTGCGATTTATGTTTACTTTATTTGTGATCATTTTATGTATAAAAAATATGGCAAACATGGTCTAGTGGAGTCAACATTTTTTATTGCCTTTCCCGCTGGTATAATCGGTGCAAGAATTGCTTATGTTATTGGACAATGGAATGTTGAATTTGCTGGTAAAGAATGGTGGAAACCTTTTGCTATTTGGGAAGGTGGCTTAACTATTTTAGGTGGTGCGATTGTCGGAATTATTGTTGGTTGTCTTTGGTTTAAATTTAGACATAAAGATATTCCTCTTGGTGAGGCCATTAACATAATTGTGCCAACTATATTAATTGCACAAGCTGTCGGCAGATGGGGAAATTTCTTTAACTGTGAAGTTCATGGTTTTCTTGTCGATGAAAAAGCTTTTTCGTGGTTACCAACATTTATTCAACAGCAAATGAAATATTCTTCTGAAGGTGGATGGGCCCCTGATGGACAGATGTATGTACCTTTATTTTTAATTGAAGCTATTGTTAATATTGCTGGATATTATTTATTAAGTTTTGGTTTTGGCCGTGGTCTTAAAAAATATGTTAAACCTTTTGATTTAGCGTTTGGCTATGTGGCTTGGTATGGATTAACTAGAACATTTATGGAGCCTTTAAGAGATCCAGCTTTTAATATGGGCGATGATGGTGGCTGGTCTTGGTATTGGTCAATTATATTTATAGGCGTTGGATTATTAGCTATTATCGTTAATCATATTATTTTTCATTTTATTAACGAAAAGAAAAAGAAAAATTTGGTTATCGATGAAAACAATCAAAAGAAATATATTTTAAATTCTTATATTGGATTAGGAATTACAACTTTAATTTCATTTGCAATGTTTGGTATTGGATTAGGTTTATATTTAGGATATGACATGCCTGAAGTTGTGGAATTAATTGCGCTTGTTCCTCATAACATTGGTTTAATTATGCTGATAGTGGGATGCTTTTTAATTCCTTCAATCGTTTTGCCGATTGTTTGTTTAATTAAAGGGTACTCATTTAATAAAAATAAGCAAAATATCGCTAGTTAAAGTAGGCTTGATTATTGTCATTTATAACAAAAATATTTAAAGTTATTGTATATGGATAAAAATATCATAAATAAACAAATTTGTATTATAGGTGCAGGACCTGGCGGCATAACCGCTGCGGTTGAATTAAATAAATTAGGATTTGATTTTGTTTTAATTGATGGTTCCACTCCTGGTGGTAAGGTTAATATTGCTCCAAGAGTGGATAATTATCCTGGATATAAAGAAATTCCTGGTCCTGATTTAGCCATGGTTTTTTATCAAAGACTTTTAGATAATAATATTTCTATTTTTGGTGAAAATGTTATTTCTTTAAAAAAGAAAAATAATAAATTTTATGTTGAGTGTGAAGACACTATTTTTGTATGCGATGTTTGTTTGTGTGCAAGCGGAACAACTGAAAAAAAACTTAATCTAGAAAACGAAGATAAGTTATTCGGGCATGGTATTTCATATTGTGCACTCTGTGATGGACATTTTTTTAAAGGACAAGATGTTGCAGTTATCGGTGGTGGAAATGCAGCATTAAAGGAATCCATTTATTTAGCGGATTTAGTCAAAATATTATATGTCATTCATCGTCGCAATGAATTTAGAGGTTCTTTGAAATTAGTGGAAGAATTAAAACAAAAAGATAATGTGAAAATCTTAACACCATACATACCTATTAAAATAATAGGTGACGAAACACTGAAGAGTTTAGAAATATTAAACAAAGAAACAAATGAATCGTTAACATTATCGATACAAGGTTTGTTTCCACTTGTTGGTCAAAATCCAAACACTTCTTATATTCAAATTGATAATGTATTAGATTCGTATAAATGTATTCCTGTTAATAAAGATATGATGTCTATAAACTGTGAAGGATTATTTGCCGTTGGCGATGTTTTACCGCGTGTAATAAAACAAATATATTTATCAGAATTTGACGCTAAACAAGCTGTAAAAGGTATCGTTAAATATTTAAAACATGCCTAATCAAAATATTTAAATTTAACACTTTGTTTAATGTGTGTAATCTTGTAAACATTTTTTTTTGATGTTATCATATAATTGTGAAAGCTATTAATAAATCATTTATGTGGAGCGAGTTTAACTATGACTAATTTTTTTAAACCTGTTTTTTTATTGTTAAGCATTGTTTCATTGCTTTCATCGTGCGCTCCAAATAATGAATTATCTTCTTCACATGTAAACATTAATCAAATCGAATTATTAGATCACATTAAATGTTTTCAAACAACAAGAGAAAATGTTGATTATATGAAAGACGGCAGTGCCAAATATGAAAATTATTATAACTTTGACAATATAATAAATGATGATATAGATGATGATGTTTTTTATGCTGGATTAACTTATACTTATGGTTTTTATTGTTATGACAAAAATGATAATTTTATATCTGTCTATTTCGATGAAACATATTTTTCATTTGACGAAAAATACATATCTATAAAAAAAGATCCTGATGAAAAAATATGGGAAACGCCTATATTTTACATTGCAGCACTTGAACCGGTCGCTAAAACAACCGTCACATTAAAGATTAATGATACTACATGTAGCCTTGATTTAAAAATATTAGATTATCAAAAATGTCCTGATGTTAGGGTATCAGAACAATTAGAAGACAAATCTACACAAGATTATTTTTATAAAAGCACTTCTATTTTTATGCCAACATATCAAGATTATCGTAATTATTATTTTGGTAGCAAGCATTCCTATGAAGAATCATTTTTTATAGACAAATTTTTATTATCAATCTTTTTTGTCAAAAGAGAAATTAGTTTAAATGATATTTATTATGAAGAATCGTTCGTCGATGATTCTGGTGTTTTGCATTTGCTTTTTTCCTTAGATTTGACAAAAGAAATCGAATTTGATAACCTTATTGGAATCAATAGAGATCATGCATATTATTATCTTTTTGAAATACCAAAAGAATATATGAATAAGATATGTTTTTCATATTCGCCTGTCTTTGACGCTGATTTCCCGATTGGATAAATTAATCAATTTAATTTATTGATTTTCATATTATAATTATTGCATGGCAAAATTATTCATTTTAACAGGACCATCTGGTTCTGGTAAAACCAGTGCTCAATATGTTTTTGAAGAAAGAGGTTTTTTTGTCATAGATAATATTCTTCCAAGTGGAGTAAAGCCAATATTAGAAGATTTGTTTATAAAAGAAAAAAAATATAGTAACTGCCTTTTGGTTGTGACGCCAAATTATGCAAAAGAAATTTATGATATCGCTTATAAAGTTTTAAATAAATTGAATGTCCAAATTGATTTAATTGTTTTGGATTGCAATTATGAAACTTTATATAAAAGATATAAATTAACAAGGCATGTACATCCTTTGACAATGTTAGATAACATTACACTTGAAGAAGCTTTGAAATTAGATAAAGAAAATATAAAGTCACTAGATGATATTGTGTCTTATTATTTTGATACGTCCGCTTATGATGTTGGTCAATTAAGAAAAATTTTATTTAACTTAATTGATATGCGAAAAGAAAACGATTTAGTAAATATAAACTTTATTTCTTTTGGTCATAAATTTGGTATACCATTAGATGTTGATTTAATATTAGATACTAGAGTTCTTCCTAATCCGTTTTGGGACAAAAATCTTTGCAAATATAATGGTTTAGACGTGCAAATCGTGGATTATTTTAAAAAATATCCAATATGTGATGAAGTTTTTAAAAAAATGGTGGAGTATTTGGATTATTATATTGATTTAGTTCAAAAAGATGGAAAAGGAAATTTTACGATTGGCATTTGTTGTTCAGGAGGAAAGCATCGAAGCGTATATATTGCCAATCGCTTAACAAATCATTATAAAAATAAGTACAATGTTATGTGTTTTCATCGTGATATAAATAAAGAGTAAAAATATGAAAAATAATAAGCATTCATTTTCTAGTCAAGTTAAAGAAGAAATATCTAATAATTTAAATATAAGCGACGCAAGAAAAATTGCACTTTTAAGTGCTTATGTTAGATGCAATGGGTACTTCAATATTTTAAATAAAGATAGTTTAATTATTCTTCAAACTGAAAACGCTAAGGTGGCTAAATTTATCTATCAATTATTAAAATCTTTTTTTACTAGTAATGTCCATTTTTATTATGTGAAAAATAAAAAACTTAATAAAACAACATCATATAAGATGGTGATAGAAAATGATGTCGATACAATTTTAAAAAAATTAGGTATTTCTTTTTTAGAAAATAAAATAAGCAAAGATGTAGTTTTTGATGATGATACAATTGCAGGATATTTAAGTGGTTTATTTTTAGCGTGTGGGTCAATTAATTCTCCTAATGTCAGCAAATACCATCTTGAACTAGCAATTAATGATGAAGATTACGCTAAAAAAATTATCAAATTATTTTTAAGATATAAAACAACTACTTTTGAACCAAAATTAATTCAAAGAAGAAATCAATATGTCATATATATTAAAAAATCTGATAAGATAGGGGAATTTCTCGTTTTAATCGGAGCGGTTAATTCATGTATGGAATTTGAAAATGTTAGGATAGATAGAGATTTTATTAATTCTGCGAATCGTTTATCTAATTTAGATGTTGCCAATATGGTTAAAACCACTAATGTGGCAAAAAAGCAAATTGAATGGATTAAAATAATCGATAAAAATCTAGGTATAGATAACATTGTAAATGATAAAATTAGATTGCTATGCCGCTACCGTTTAGATTATGAATCTTCGTCATTGAGCGATTTGGCTAAAATGATGTCGATGACTTTAAAAAAACCAGTTAGCAAATCAAATATTGCTCACTTGTTTAAAAAAATTGAGGAGATGTCTTTAAAATATGAACGATGATTTATTAATAAAACTAGGACAACGAATAAGAGAATTAAGAAAAAATAAAAATTTAAGCATTGAAGATTTGTCTTTAATTTGCAACATAAATAGAAATTATCTTGGCGATTTAGAAAGAGGGAAGAGAAATCCTACTGTCAAAGTTCTTTTTAAGATAAGCAACGGCTTGTCTATTAAAATTAAAGATTTATTTAAAGGTTTATGAAATTATGAACGAAAAGAATGTTATTTTAAAAAAATATTTGTTGTTAATTGTTAGTAGCCTTGCTTCTGGCGTTTTTATTGGTCTAGGTGGGTTTGCTAATGTTGTAGCTTCAAGTTATCAGTTGAAGTTTTTGGGAGCGTTTTTATTTTCTATTGGCTTATTTTTAGTTTGCACTTTAAAAAGCAAACTATACACTGGTCAAATTGGATTTGTTATCGAAAACAAACACAAATTTATTGCTTTAGAATTGTTTATCATGCTTATTTTTAATTTGCTAGGTGCAATACTAATAGGTTATTTATTATCTTTTGCTTTTTTAGATAATCAAGACATTGCTAATTCAATAAATACAATCGTATCTTCAAGAATAGGAAATATTGCTAATACGTGGTATAAATCATTAATTTCATCTGTGATTTGCGGATTTTTTGTCTTTTTAGCAGTGTATTTTTACAAATTTTTTGATAACTATTTTGCGAAAATATTTTCTTTAGTATTTTGCGTAACAATATTTGTCTACATAGGAGCAGAACACTGTATCGCTAATATGTTTTATTTTGCTTTTGCTAATTCATTTGATGTATTAAATTGCTTTTATAATCTTTTGTTAACAATTGTTGGTAATTCGATAGGTGCAATTTTAACCTATTTACTAGTTAAATGTTTATCATATCAATTACAAAAAAACGAAATAAAAAAATAAAAAAATTCAAATTGTGCATTCATAAAATTTCTTGTTTTAGAACATATTTAAAATGCTTGAAATAATTTTTGAATATAGTAGACTATATTTGCAGTAAAAAAAGGAGGACACATAGATGTCAAAAATAAAAATTGCAATTAATGGCTTTGGCCGTATTGGACGTCTTGCTTTTAGACGTGCCGTTGAAACAGGCGACTTTGAAGTTGTCGCAATTAACGATTTAGTTGATGCAAAAACATTAGCGTACTTATTAAAATACGATACCGCACAAAGAAGTTGGAGAAAAGATGACATTTCTTATGATGTCGACAGCAATTCTTTAGTCTTCGAAGGTCGTAAAATCCCTGTCTTAGGACAAAAAGATCCTCACGATTTACATTGGGGTGAATATGGAGTTGATATCGTCTTAGAATGTACAGGAAGATTTAAAGGTAAAAAAGATGCCCAAGTACATTTAGATAATGGTGCAAAAGCCGTTATTATTTCTGCACCATCTGATAAAGAAACCCCAACATTTGTCTATGGTGTTAATACCGACAAATTAACCAAAGATATGACAGTTATTTCTGGTGCAAGTTGTACAACAAACTGCTTGGCTCCAGTTATGCGTATCTTAGTTGATAATTTTGGTGTTAAAGGTGGCTATATGACTACAGTTCACGCTTACACCAACGACCAAACAACACTTGACTTAGCAAAAGGCAATTTACGTCGTGGACGTGCTGCTGCTGCAAATATTGTTCCTACTACAACTGGTGCTGCTAAAGCTATCAACTTAGTTATTCCTGAATTAGAAGGAAAAATGAGAGGTGGAGCAGTCCGTGTTCCAGTCGTCGATGGTTCTTTAGTGGATTTATCATTAGTGTTAGAAAAAGAAGTTACTGTTGAAGAAATCAATGCTGCAATGAAAAAAGCAAGCGAAACCACTTTAAAAGGTGTTTTAGGTTACACTGAAGATGAAGTTGTTTCAAGTGATATCATCGGTTCAACAGAAGGTTCTATTTTTGACGCCACTCAAACAAGTGTTTTCACTACTCCAGAAGGTTTACAATTAGTTAAAGTTGTTTCCTGGTATGATAATGAATATTCATACACTTGCCAATATGTCCGTTTAGCTCATGAAATGGGACGCGTATTAGGTATTGTTAAATAATTTAAAAGAATTTTTAAAGTGCCCTTCGTGGGCACTTTTTATCTAAATGGAGGATAATATGTTAACTGTTAAAGAATTAAATAACATTGAGGGTAAAGTTATTGTCGTCAGAGTGGATTTTAATGTTCCACATAAAAATGGTGTTATTAATGATGACAATCGTGTTGTTGCCGCTTTACCAACTATCAAAGAATTAATTGGTAAAGGTGCTCGAGTTGTTTTGATGTCACATTTAGGCAAAATCAAACATAAAGAAACCCCTGAAGTTATAGCCGAACAAAAAAAGAAAAACGACATGGCTATTGTCGCTCCTTGTCTTTCCAATTTGTTAGGACAAGAAGTATTATTTTGTTCTGAAACAAGAGGTGATAAACTTCTTGATATGGTCCATAGTTTAAAAAATGGACAAGTGTTATTAATGCAAAATACTCGTTATGAAAAAGGCGAAGAAAAAAATGATCCAGAATTAGCTAAAGTGTGGGCAAGTTTTGCTGATGGTTATGTTATGGATGCTTTCGGTAGCGCACATCGTGCTCACGCTTCAACTTATGGTATCCCTGAAATATTAAAAGCTGAAGGAAAACCAGTTGCAGTTGGCTATCTTGTTGAAAAAGAAGTTTCTAATTTAACAAGATGTGTTGATGTTAAAGATGAAGATCGTCCATATGTTGCTATTTTGGGCGGTTTGAAAGTATCTGATAAAATTAAAGTTATCGATTCATTACTTAAAAAATGCGATAAGATTTTAATTGGTGGTGCAATGGCTTATACCTTTAGCAAAGCTTTAGGTCACACTATTGGCACATCTCCTTGTGAAGATGATCAATTAGAATATGCTAGAAAGTGTTATGAAGACGCTAAAGGAAGAATTGTTTTACCTGTCGATAGCAAATGTAGTGATGCTTTTGGAAATTGGACAAGTGTAATTACCACAATGGATTGTAACATTCCAGAAGGTATGGAAGGCATGGATATTGGTCCAAAAACTATCGAATTATTCACTAACGAAATTAAGAAAGCGAAAATGGTTTTCTGGAATGGACCAATGGGTGTTTTTGAACAAAGTGAATTCACCAAAGGTACAATTGCTGTATGTGAAGCGATTGCTTCTTTAAAAGGTGCCTTTACAGTTTGTGGTGGTGGTGATAGCGCCAGTGCTGTCAAACAATTCGGATTCAAAGATAAATTTAGTCATGTTTCAACTGGCGGTGGTGCTTCGCTCGAAATGATTGAAAACGATGGTCACTTGCCTGGCATTGACGTCTTAAAATAAGGTGATAATATGCGTAGAAAATTATTGCTTGGCAATTGGAAAATGAATAAAACTTCTAAAGAAGCTTTGACTTTTGCAAAACAAACTGATGAATTAGTAAAAATTGCAAAAGAAAATAATGTTGATTTAGGAGTTGCACCTACATATTTAAGTTTGCAAATTGTCAAAGAAAATGTTAGTTGTGACATGATTGTGGCAAGTCAAAATTGTCACTTTGAAGATTATGGTGCGTTTACTGGTGAAATATCTATTCCAATGTTAAAGGATATTGATATTTCTTGGTGCATAATTGGGCACTCAGAAAGACGTAGTTATGATAATGAAACTGATGAAAAATGTAATAAAAAAATCAAAGCATTATTCGCTAACAAGATGGTTCCTGTTTATTGTGTGGGAGAAACTCTTACACAATTTGAAAATGGTCAAACTAAAGAAGTTGTTGAAAGACAAATTCGAATTGGTTTAAAAGATTTAACAAAAGATGAAGTTAAAAATCTTGTCGTGGCTTATGAACCTGTTTGGTCGATTGGAACAGGAAAAAATGCTTCAAAAGAAATTGCTGAGGATGTTTGCAAATTCATTAGAGACATCTTATGTGATATGTTTGGAGAAGTAAGCGAAGATATTCGCATATTATATGGTGGTAGTGTCAAACCAGATAATATTAAGCAATATCTTTCTTGTCCTGATGTTGATGGTGCACTTGTCGGCGGAGCTTCATTAAATATTGATTCTTACAAACAATTGCTAATCAACATTATTTAAAATTTTATTTAGGAAAAAACATTATATATGGAAAATAATTCTCAACCATCAATTTTTAATAATCCTAGCAACAATAATAGTAATTTAAATTCAGAAAATGTTGTTAACAATAATAAAGTGTCAACACAAGTACTAAACTTGGGTAAAGTTTTTCTTTATATGTTTTTAGGAATTCTTTTAACTGGTGTTGTCTGTACTTTAACTGCTTGGCTAATTAATTTTTATAGTCCACTATCAGATGGTGTTGTGATAGCTTTATCAAGTATTTCTATTTTTGCTGGTATTGGTACTTTGGTTTGTTCTTTTCTAGCAGGTTCGTTGACTTTAAGAAGTAAACCAAAATCGTTTTCTGTTGCAATACCTTTTGCCCTTTATGCTATATTTGTTGGATATTTATTAGGAATGATTGCTTTTGCTCTTCCTTGGCAAGTTTTTGCGACAACATTTGGATTAACTGCACTTATATATGGAATATTAGCGTTAGTAGGTTTATTAGTTAAATCCAATTTAAATCCTTTGATTTATGTTGCTAGTACTTTGTTAGGTGGTGCTTTATTACTTGCATTAATTAATTTCATTATGATGATTTTTTTACCAGAAATAGCAACTATTCTTTATTGGATTGTTTCTTTTGTTATTTTTGGTGCACTGATGCTGACAACAATTTGGGACGTTTGGAATATTAAAAAAATATCTGCTGGTTATGAATTAACTCGCAATATGTCATTATATTGTGCTTTCCGTTTATATTGTGATTTCATTGCTATTTTTGTTCGCTTGCTTTATATTGTTCTCTTATTAGCGGCAAGAAATAGAAATTAGTTAATGATATAATCTTTATTTATAACCTCACTAAAATGTGGGGTTTTTTATTTATATCCTTATTTATATAAAAAGAAAAAGAAAAATTAAAAAAATGTTAGATGACAAATTCAATGCAACAAATTAATTATTTTTGTGTGATTCTAATTTTTAAGTAGTTATTGTTGCATTA
>CALVSI010000022.1 GCA_944358985.1 uncultured Bacilli bacterium
TTTATTGCGATTTCGCTTCTTTTTTGCAAATTAAAAGGGGCTAAGTCACCTTATAGGTTTCTTAACAGCCCCTTTTTTAAATCAAAATGAAAAACGAATATTTTTTAAAATATGAAATAGACAATGATGTTTTAGCAATTACATCATTTTCATCAAGCGGAAATCTTGCTTATCAAGTTGAAAATGATTTTAATAATGTTTTTAATAATCGTGAAAAATTATTTAAAAAATTGAATATTAATTCTAAAGATGTGGTTTATGTTTATCAAAGCCACAGTGATATTACTTTAAAAGCTACTTCTTTAGATAAATCAAAAGGCTATAAATCATTTGAAAGCGGAATGAAATGTGATGGCTTATATACATTTGAAAAAAATGTTCCACTCGCTATTTTTCACGCTGACTGTGTCCCAATATTTTTGTATAGTAAAATTGATCACTTTGTTGGAATAATCCATGCTGGTTATAAAGGTAGCTTTAAACAAGTTAGTAAAAAGGCGATTCAAACAATTAAAAAAGAAGGTATAAACCCAGAAAATATCTCGGTGTTTATTGGTCCAAATATGTCTTATATTCATTATCCTTTGTGCGATGATGAATATGAATTTTTAAAAAAAGTTAATCATTTAGACGCTATAAAAGCAATCGGAAATAATAAATATCTTGATGTTGAAGAAATGAATATACTCGATTTGGTGGATGAGGGTATTAATTTAAAAAATATACATTCTTGTCATATTGATACTTATTCTGATGAAAGATGTTTTTCCGCAAAAAAAGATACAATACAAAAAAGAATGATTTCTTTGATAATGCTTAAAAAATAATTTTTATTTTAATTTATTTAAATGTTTTAAGACAGGAGCGGGAACTAAACTAGAAACATCCATTCCGTTTTCAAATAGTTCCATAACTGTTGAAGAATTTATAAATGATTTATCGTTATGACCCATAAAGAAAATCATATCTATATCAGGATTGCAAAACTCGTTTGCCGCAGCTAATTGAAATTCATATTCAAAATCAGTAACTGCTCTTAATCCACGAATCAAGTGTTTTGCCCCTACTTTTTTCGCATAATCAACTGTTAATCCATCTGTTATATCAACGCTGACATTAGAATAGTCTTGAATAATTTCTTTAATCATTTCTAATCTCTCATTAATAGAAAATCTAGATTTCTTTTTTGAGTTATTAGCGATTAATACAATGACCTCATCAAATACTTCTAATGATCTTTTTAAAATATCCAAATGTCCAATAGTCATCGGATCAAAACTTCCAGGATATATTGCTATTTTTTTCATACTTCCCTCCACATCGCATATATTATTGTATCTTTATATTTATATTGTTTCACCTTAAATGAATTTATTTCTTTTAAAAAATATAAAATATGGTCGCACTCAATAATAATTCTAGAATTACTGCTCAATAAATTGTTAGTAAGCATATATTGAATAATTTGTTCGTATATTTCTTCTTTATAAGGGGGATCAATAAAAACAATATCAAAAATTATGTTGTTATTTTTGTAAAAGCGTAAACAATCATTAAAATCTAATTTAGTTATTTTAAAAGAATAGTTAGGTATTTGAAGAGAATCAATATTGTCTTGAATTGTTTTAATTGACAAATCTAATAAATCATTGAAATAGACTTTTTTAGCTCCTAAAGATATTGATTCTAATCCATATGCCCCGCTTCCCGCAAAAAGGTCTAGAACAACACAATTTGTCAAATTGTGATTTAAAATACTAAACACCGCTTCTCTTACTCGATCTTTTGTAGGACGAACCGTCTTTATTAAAGGATATTTAATTTGCCTAGAACGATATATACCATTAATTATTCTCATATTATTTAAAATTCAATCCTTGTTTAAAATCATCAAAAATATTTTTATTAATTTCTTGATATATTTTTTTAACTTTTAAATATTGTTCATCATATTGTTTAACAATGGTAAGATTATGCAGATTATGATAATCGTCCATCATTTGATTATATAACTTTTTTTGCGTTTCTTTATTTTCGTTATGTTTTAATGAGTCGTTGTATTTTAAACTAGACATATCAAGTCGATATGCCAAAATTTTAAATTGATCATTATCTAGCATTTCTTTTTCTAATTTTTCTAGCAATTGTATATCTTTGTTGTTTGACAATGCTTCTTTTAAATTTAAAACTTTTTGATAAATAATATCTTCCATACAAAAATAATTTAGCATAATTTTTGTAATTTTAAAAAAGATAGATGTGTTATAGTGGCTGTAATGTGATAAAATAACAAACGATGAAACTAAAAATTGTAAAAGATAACAAACCTTCTTTAAGAAAAAAGAGTATTCCGGTCGATTTGCCATTATCAAGTGAAGACATTGAACTCTTATATTCAATGAATGAATATTTAAAACTTTCGCAAGATGAAGAATACGCTAAAAAACACAACATGCGAGCGGGTGTAGGACTTGCCGCACCACAAGTTGGAGTTAACAAAAGAATGTTTGTGGTCTATGTTAATGATGATGAAAATGTTTATAATTACATTTTAGTTAATCCAACGATAATAGAAACATCTTCAAAATTATGTGCTTTACGAAACGGAGAAGGATGTTTAAGCGTTGATAAAGAATATGATGGTTTAGTGCACCGACATTATAAAATTAAAATAAAAGCTTTCAATCTACTAACAAATAAAGAAGAAATTATTTCCGCTTGTGGTTTTGTTGCAATTGTTCTTCAACACGAATACGATCATTTAGATGGAATCTTATTTTATGATCGAATTGATAAATTTAATCCCTTAAAAGAAAAGGGAAACGAAATATTATTATAAAAATAATATTAAAAGAGAAATAACGATTGAATTTTAAATACTTCTTTTTATAATTAAAGTATACATTAAGACCCATATTAATATGTATTGAGGAGATTATATGCCAAAAATTACTATGCCTGTTTCTATTTATGCATTGGGTGGTCTTTGTGAAGTTGGCAAAAACACCTACTGCATTGAAAACGCTAACACACTAATAATAATTGATGCTGGTGTCTTGTTTCCTGGTAATGAATTTCCAGGAATTGACTATCTAGTACCTGATTATACTCATTTAAAAAATAATCGAAGTAAAATTAAAGCCTTATTTATAACTCATGGACACGAAGATCATATTGGAGGTATACCATACCTTATTCAAAATGTTCATATTCCTGTTATATATGCTCCAAAACTAGCAGCGGCTTTGATAAAAAATCGATTAGAAAGTTTTCGACTATTAGATCGAGTTAAAATTGTTGAATATGATGAAAATAGCAAAATTAGTATTGATGATTTTGTAGTTTCTTTTTTCCGTGTCACTCACTCTATACCAGATTCATTTGGTATCGTCGTAGATACAAGCGAAGGAAGAATAATTACAACTGGTGATTTTAAAATTGATTTAACACCAATTGGTCCAGATATTCAGTTAAATAAAATTGCCAAATTAGGAAGTGAAGGTGTCGATCTTTTATTAAGTGATTCCACAAATAGTGAAAATGAAGGATATACTCCAAGTGAAAGAAATGTCTTTGATTCAATTAATGATATCTTTTTAAAAGCCCAAGGTCGTTTAATTGTCGCAACATTTTCTAGCAATATTTCTCGTATTCAACAAATATGTGAATGTGCCCTACTACATAATCGTAAAATTGCTATTGTTGGAAGAAGTATGGAAAACGCTGTTGCGATAGCTCGTGATTATGGCTATATCAAAGTTCCCGATTCAACAATTATTGACGCTTCTTCTATCAAATATTATGAAAATAGTGAAATAGTTATTTTATGTACAGGTAGTCAAGGTGAAGAAATGGCAGCTTTATCTAGAATTGCCCAAGGTGATCACAGAGACATAAAAATTATTCCAGGTGATACTGTTATATTTTCTAGTTCCGCAATTCCAGGAAATGGTGTTTCGATTGATAATGTTGTCAATCAATTAACAAAGTGCGGAGCGGATGTTATTACTAATTCAATATTAAGTGACATTCATTCTTCTGGCCACCCTGCTAAACAAGAATTAAGATTAATGCTTAAATTATTAAAGCCGAAATATTTTATGCCAGTACATGGCGAATACCGTATGTTAACTATTCATGGCGAAATTGCTAGAAGCGTTGGTCTAAAAAAAGAAAATATTTTCGTATTAGAAAATGGTCAATCTGTTTCATTAGTTAAACATAAATGTGAGATTGGTTATCAAATTCCTTGGGGTGTTACTTTTATTGATGGAAGCGACATTAATGGGCTACCAAGAAGTGTCATCGAAGATCGACGATTATTAAATGAAGATGGGATGGTTGCCATTGTTATGGGATTAAATCCAAAAACTAATGTCATGATTCATTCTCCACATATTGCAACTCGGGGATTTGTTTTTGACAAACACGTTAAATTGATTAGCGATATTGAAAAGGAAATTGAAAAAAATATTTTGATGTTATTGCATGGAAAAACTTCTTATGCAGAATTGAAAACAACCATGAAAAATGTTGCCCAACAAATGATTTATAAAGAAACAAATCGACAACCAATGATTATACCTTTAATAATAAGTACGCTATAATGTTGTTATGATAGTATTAGCGTCTTCTTCTCCGAGAAGAAAAAAACTAATTCAAGAAATTACAAAAAAGTACATCATTGATTCGCCTAATATCGATGAAAACGAATCATTTCTTGATATTAGTGTTTTGTCGATGGATTTGGCAAAAAGGAAAGCTTATGAGGTGTTTATAAGACATCCAAATGATATCATTATAGCTTGTGACACCATCGTTATTTATAAAGATAAAGTATTTGGCAAACCTAAAGATTATCAAGAAGCACATAAAATGTTAAAAAGTTTATCAAATCATAAACATATTGTTTTATCTAGTTACACAATTTTAACAAAAGATAAAGAAATTAATAATACAATAAAAAGCCAAGTTTATTTTAATAAATTGAGTGATGAATTGATTGATGAATATATAAAAACTGGAACTTGCTTTGATAAAGCTGGTGGCTATGCCATTCAAGATGAAAAATATCCATTAGTTAAAAAAATAATTGGTAGTAAAAATAATGTCATAGGATTTCCGGTTGAAGAAATAAAAAAAGATTTAATAAAATTTAATCTTCTTTAATTAAATCTTGGATATATTTTTTGTTATTTTCATTTAAAGTAAACGTTATTTTATTTGAAAGTAAAATATAATTATCAAATCCTAATAATTTAATTTTTTCAATATCTAAAAGTTCTTTATTTTTAAAAAATATGGTCAATCTAGAACCTTTTATATCAAAACTGTCGATATTTTCATTGTCCCCAAGAGCGGCAAATAACTCGTTTTTTGAAACTTTTTTATCAGATTTTTGTTTCTTTTTTAAATGTGAAATAATAAAAATCAACACGATGCAAATTAATATTAACGCAACAAATCCAATCGCAATATAAATACCATAATTATTTAAAAATTCATCAACATGTGGATCTATTAAAGTAACATTTTTCATACATCAAATTTATCCTTAATCTTTTTTATAAACGAAATATCTGATTTACTTAAATATGAAACATACAAATTGCTTCTAGATATTTCAACATTATTAACGCAATCATCAAGTGTCACATAATCAAAACTAATCAAGCTATTTTTATTGATATTTTGACATTTAATAATTGAGTTATAGTTGACTATAAGTGGGTTGTTTATCGTTTTAAATATTTTTGAATTAATGTTTGCTAAAGGAGTAATTTGAAAACAATCGATATCGCTTGATATAATTGCCCCACCGGCCGACTTGTTTAAACCAGTCGAGCCAGAAGTAGAACTAATAATTAATTCATCTCCTGCATATGATTCAAATAAAACATCATTTACATAAATATCACATTTTAAAGTTGTCTCCATATTTGAAAGACGAATTTCATTGAAACTATAAAATTCAAAAGTTTTATTTTCGGATTCAGCAATACATTTCATCAAATTTATACGATTAATTTTTAATAGTCCCGAATCTAATAAATCAAACATGTCTTCAATATCTTCAAAACCAAAATCATAAAAAAATCCTAACGAACTATCATTATTTTTAACACCTAAAAATATAACATCATCGAGTCTATCAATATTGTTTTGAATAGCTTTTAAAAAAGTTCCGTCTCCACCGATATGAATTATAATATCCGGATTTTCATCATCAAAATCAAAATCACGTTTAAAAGCTTCTTCTTTAATAGCTTCTACGATTTGATAATTATTATTGGGGTTTGGATCAAATATCGATATTTTCATCGTCTTTAATTAGTCCTTTAATATATTCGCAAGTATCATAGCTTTCACATTGTCCTTTTTGACAATTCCATTGAGCGATTCTTCTAGCGTGAGGGATAAATGTTCTTATTTCCTCTTCGTTATATCCAACTTGAATTCTTCTATCATCCACCATTATGGGACGTTTTAAAACAGAAGGATTTTCTTTAATAAATTTTAGTAAGTCTTTAATTGACATTTCATTTAAATCAATGTTTTTTTCTTTTACTATTTTTGAGCGATTAGAAATAATATCTTCAGTGCCGTTTTCACTTTTAATTAACATTTCTTTTAAATCGTTTTCATTTAAGCTAACGGCGAAAATATTTTTTTCAACGTAAGGAATTTTTTGTTCATCAAACCACTTTTTTACCTTACGACAAGACGAACAACTAGGTGAAGTATATATCTTAATCATTTTTTGCTCCTACTCTATATATTATTCTATTTTGCTAGTAATAGCAAAAAATAATTAATGGTCATTTTATTTTTTATTGTAAAGTTAATATTTTAAATATAAAATTTAAAAAGGTGAAAGATATGGCGAAAAATTATTTAACTGGTATAAAACCAACTGGAAAATTGCATTTAGGTAATTATATTGGTGTTTTAAAAAATATTAAAAAAATTCAAGAAGAAGGAAATTGCATTTTTTTTATTGCAGATTTGCATGCCTTAACTCTTCCAATTGAACCAGAAACATTAAAACAAAATAGCATCGATATTGCTTGCTTTTATTTAGCGGCAGGTCTTGATTATAATAAGTCGATTTTATTTTTGCAAAGTCAAGTTAGCGAACACGCTGAGTTAAATGCAATATTACAAAATTATTTGTACATGGGCGAATTGTCTAGAATGACACAATTTAAAGATAAAACCGCAAAAACAAATAATAATTCAATTGGTGTTGGAATATTCACCTACCCTATTTTGATGGCGTGTGACATATTGTTATATAATTGCAATGTTGTTCCTGTTGGCGAAGATCAAGTCCAGCATGTTGAATTAACACGAACATTAGCAACACGTTTTAATAATCGCTATGGTGAAACTTTTGTCATCCCTACCGCTCAAGTTAACAAAGTTGGAAAAAGAATTATGTCGCTATCTGATCCAACTAAAAAAATGTCTAAGTCTGATCCAAAAGGTGATATATTCTTGAAAGATGATTTGAAAACTATACGTAAAAAAATTATGTCCGCGGTGACGGATTTAGGTGATGAAGTTATTTATGATCCTATTAATAAGCCTGGCATTAGCAACTTATTAACTATTTATGCTTCATTAAAAGACATCAGTGTTGAGGAAGCTTGTAATCATTTTAAAGATTGCCATCGTTATGGTGATTTTAAAAAAGAAGTCGCTGATGTTGTTTGTGAAGAAATCGGGAAATTGCAAGAAAGATATAACTTTATCTTAGAAAACAAAGAATATTTAAAAGCATTAGAAATTGGCAAAAACAAAGCAAAATTATTAGCTAATAAAACGTTGAAGCGTGTTAAAAAGAAAGTTGGTTTTATTGATGAATAAAAACCGCTATTTAATTGCTTTTGATATGGATGGTACACTCTTAGAAGATAAAAACAAAACCATATTGCCATTAACAAAAAAATATTTAAAAAAATTATCTAAAGAAGGACATATTATTGTCTTAGCAAGCGGAAGACCGAAAAGCGAATTATTACCTTATTATAATGAGTTAGAATTATCTTCCCCGCTTGTATGTTTTAATGGAATATTTTGTTTTAATCCAAAAGATAAAAATTTTCCTACAATTAAAAAAACATTCCCAAAAGAATGGGCCCTAGATATCGTAAATCAAATATATCCAAACATATGTGGCAATATATTTTTAGAATCTGATGAAGATATTTGGATGTTATATGAAGATGAAGAATTAATAAATACCATGTGGCCGCATGGTATTCATCGACATATGATATATGGCGATTTCAATCAAACGTTAAAAGAAGATCCAATGACTTTTATTTTATATAATGTTAAAGATGTGAAAAAATTAGAAAAAGTCATAAGTAAATATAAAAATAGTAATTTAAGATTATGGTTTGGTTCTAAGTTTGGTGAAATATTTTTTGGTGAAGTATCCAAGGCATATTGTCTTGAAGAAATTAGAAAATATTACAATATCAAAAAAGAAAATACAATTTGTTTTGGAGATTACACTAACGACATTGAAATGGTTAAATGGGCTGGGCATGGTGTTAGCATGTTAAATGGAATTGATGAATTAAAAGCGATAGCTAAATACGTCACAAAAAAAGACAACAACAACGAAGGTATCGTTGATACATTAAAAGAAATTGTGGAATTAAATTAAGGTTTCTACTAGATGGCCTTTTAGATTAAATAATATTTTGCAAAAAACGCTTTTTGCAATTCGTCATTTTTTGTTTGCGCCAATTTTTGGCTTTTTTCAACCGTAGAAAAATAAAATTTGCATTTAGGCTCAGTTCCGCTTGGTCTTGTAGATATAATAGAACCATTTTCAAAATATAATTTAACTAAATCAGATTTTGGCAAATTAATAGTTTCAATTTTATCATTAACAAATCTTTTTTGTTTTTGATAATCTTCTATCTTAATTACTTTTACACCATCTAATTCTTTTAATGGAGCATCATGTAAAGATTCCATGATTTTTTGCATTTGAATTTGCCCAGAACTTCCGACAAATTCTTTTGATAAAGTTATATCACAATGATAACCATATTTTTCTTGCAAATCGTCATAAACTTCTAGCAAATCTTTATTATTTTTGTGATAATATAGTGCCATCTCACTATACATTAAGATAGCTTGCAATCCATCTTTATCTCGCACAAATGGTTTAATCAAACAGCCATAAGATTCCTCATAACCAAAAACAAAATTTAAACCGTTTTTGATTGTTTCATAGTAATGAATTCTTTCGCCAATAAATTTAAAACCAGTTAAAAATTCTTCAACTTTTACCCCATAATCTTTGGCAACTTTTGGTCCAAATTGGGAAGACACTACTGTTGTGTACATAACACTTTTATCATTTAACAAATGACGTTTTTTCATATTGGAAAAAATATATTCCATCAATAATGTTGCACCTTGGTTTCCATTAATTAAAATATAATCGCCATTTTGGTTTTTGACACCAACGCCGACACGATCACCATCTGGATCATTTGTTAATATCAAATCAGCATTAATTTTTTTTGCGTATTCAATTAAATATTTATATGCCTTATCGTCTTCTGGATTTGGTGATAAGGTATTTGAAAAATCTGGATCAGGAATACATTGAGGAAGATAAGGATAAAAATCATATCCTAAATCTTTAAAAATACGTAAAGCTAATTTGCATGCCGCACCATGTTGAGGAGAATAAACAATTTTAAATCCTTTTTTATCAAGATTTGGGTTTAAACAAATACTTTCTACTTGCTTTACATATTCATCATCGATCTCATTATCCAAAATAATTGTTTGTCCCGATTTTTCTTCTTTTGGAATTTTGATGTCTAAAACATCTCCTAATGAGGAAACAATTTCTAATAATCGTTGAATTTTATCTGGAACAAGTTGACATCCCTGTTCGTCATATACCTTATAGCCATTATATTGTTTTGGATTATGACTTGCGGTAATCATAATACCTCCACATGCTTTTAAATAACGTACCGCGAATGATAATTCTGGAGTTGGTCTTAAATCATCAAATATATAAGCTTTAATGCCTAAATTATTAAATATTTGTGCACAAAGTAAAGTAAATTCTCTAGACATGTGACGATTATCATGAGAAATAACTACACCCATATTTTTAGCATCTGGATATTTTTCTAACAAATAATAAGCAAAAGCCAAATTTGCTTTAGATATTGTAAAATTATTTAATCTATTATCACCAGGACCAATGACTCCTCTCATTCCTGCTGTACCAAATTCTACATCTTTATAAAAAGCATCATCAATTTCATCTTTTGTCATGCTTTTTAATATTTGCTTATAAGAAGCCGACACTTTATCACTGTTGAGCCATTTTTCATAGCGATTTCTAATTTCGGTATTCATTTTTATCCTCCTATTTTAATGTAATGAATCTAAGATTTGTTGTAATTTATCATCAAGAGGACATGATAAATTTAAGTTATTTAAATAAGTTAATTCCCCGCTTTTTATTCTAAAAATAATTTTATATGAATGCAAGAATTGATGCGATAAATGATAATGTTTAGCAAAATATTTATTTTCATTAAAATCACCGTATTTTGGATCACTAACAATAGGATGATGTACCGCTAGCATATGAGCGCGGATTTGATGGGTCCTACCTGTGAGAATGTTGACATCTAATAAAGTATATTTCGAATAACTTTTTATGACTTTATATTTTGTAATTGATTCTTGACCATCGCTTTTTGAAACTTTAACAATATTTTCTTTGCTATTTTTTTTCAATGGTAAATCAATTACTCCATCGCTTTTGATAATACCATTAACTAATGCTAAATAATGTTTTTCAATTTCATCATGATATTTAAATACTTCATTAAGCTTTTGAACGGTCATAATATTTTTGGCAAATATGACAAGTCCTGATGTATTTCTATCTATTCTATGAACTGGCGAATAGAAAAAAATAAAATCTTTTTTATTAGGGTTTTCAAAATATGTGTATTCTTGCATCATTTCTGTTAATGATAATTCATGTTTGCTATTTGATTGAACCAACATTTTCGTTGGTTTATTTACAACAATAATATTATTATCTTCATAAATAATATATCTTTTTATCCTATCACTACCTCTAACAATTTTATTTAAAACAAATTCGTCGAATTGTTCATCACTGATATATATTTTTATCGTATCGTTTTCATATATTTTATCTTTAAGACCACATTTTTTATTATTAATTTTAATGTCGTTTTTTCTAAACAATTTATAAATAAAAGACAACGGAGCGTTTACTAATAATTTTTTAATGTATTTTTCAATTGTTTGATTAGAATCCTCATTATTTATTATTATTTCTTTCATAATAATAAGATAACAAAATATGCATGCTTTTAAAACTCAAAA
Source organism: uncultured Bacilli bacterium (assembly GCA_944358985.1). Classification (GTDB taxonomy): domain Bacteria; phylum Bacillota_I; class Bacilli_A; order RFN20; family CAG-826; genus CAJOOD01. The sequence continues at coordinate 11,419 of CALVSI010000022.1, forward strand.
AATATATTTTAAAATAAGAAAGTTTTTGTTATAATTATCAAGCGTTTGGAGGAATACCCAAGTGGTTGAAGGGGCGGGCTTGGAAAGCTCGTAGGCTTGTAAAAGGGCGCAAGGGTTCAAATCCCTTTTCCTCCGCCACGTAGAATGAAATTTCCCCCAAAATTTTGCCCAAATAGGGTAAGATGAAATGGAGGATTTTTTTATGAAGTTAACTCTAGAAG
>CALVSI010000023.1 GCA_944358985.1 uncultured Bacilli bacterium
TCTTTTGCTGCCCTTGGGGAATGAGCCTGCCGCCTATATGGGTGGCACTTTTCATATAGGGGTGTTAATTAACGACGCTTACGATGGTAATATTATGTTTTTTGTCATATATCTCAAACATTTTGTTTTTAATCGCACATCTATATAATATAATCATCTTATAAGTAATGATGACAATTACGAATAAGAAAGAATGCTTGTTTTTGGGTTTAATAATTGTTTTTGATTTTATCATTTTTCTTGTTTTTTCTCTTATAACGTTATTTATAAACCTCAATTATAATTTGTTATTTTTTACTAATTTTTTCTTTGTTATATTTTCATTAATTGCCTTTTTAATTTTGTTATTTTTTGCTAAAAACAGGCACTGGGGATATATTTTTCAAACGATTATTGCATCAGCGGTATTATTGATATTTTTAATAGGTTATTTAATTGATGATTTTTCTATTAGTGGTTTAACTTTTCAAATTCTAGCACTTTCTAATTCCTTTATAATTTCATTAATTATCAAAGTTCAAATTCTAATTAATTTAATAATTGAGTATTTTTTTAAGCCTATTAATAAAACTTTTTCTCATTTAATTTTAACTATTATCTCTATTATTGGATTTATTATTGAAATATTAACATTTAGTTTAATTTTTTCATTAATGTTAGGTGGAAATGAAACCAATTCTATGGCCATTAAATTATTTTTATATGTACTCGTTCTTATTAATATTTTAAGCGTTTATTCTATTTCTTTGACATTAAATGAAATTTATTTAGATAAGAAAATTTTAAATATTATTTTTAATGCAATCATGTCATTAAGCGTATTTGCTATTGTGATGAATATATATTTAGCAATGGAAAGAATTTTGTTTGGACCAATTTCATCTGATAGTATTGGTGAGGCGTTAGGAAATGGAATAGCGTTAATGGTTTATGTTGTCGTTATATTAGTTCCTGCAATTCTTTTTGCAATAGCACAATTTGTTTTGATAATTATTGCATTGATAAAAAGTATTAAAGCAAAAAGTAATCGTGTTAAATATTATGAATAGTTTTTACAATTTACTTTTACTATAGGTTGTTTGATAATATAAATATGAAAAAAATATTTCCTTTTATTAGCATTATAATTCTTAGTTTAACAACATCTTGTGCAAATCAAGTTAACTATCAAGTATTAAGTACACCTTATGATAAAAGTCAATATAGCGAACTGACTAAAAATAAATTTTCTTATGAAACTTTAATTAATAGCACAAATAGTTTTGCTAATAAATTTATGGATGCAGTGTATGAAGGCGATAATAATGATAATTTAGTTATTTCTCCTATATCGATTTATACCTCGCTAGCGTTATCAAGCGCTATTACAAATGGAAATACCAAATCAGAAATTTTATCCGCTTTAGGTGTTGACTACAATGTTTTGTTAGAAAGCTTTGACGATTTGTATTTCCAATTAAATAGCATTTATGAGGAGGGAATGATATCATTAAGCAATTCTCTTTGGATAAATCAAAATATGGATGTTGAAGAAAATTGTTTAGATATTTTAGGAAACAATTTTTTAACTCACTCTTTTTATGTTGATTTTGTCAATAACACAAAAGGAGCAATACAAGCGATTCATGACTTTGTTTTTGAGAAAACAAACGGCTTAATCGACAAATATTACGCTTTAGATTCTTTCACATCATTAGTAATATTAAATACTTTGTATTTAAAAGATACATGGAATATTTTTGGTGAAGATTTAAATTACACTAATGAGACGTATTCTTTTGTTGATTCAAAAGGAAATGTCACAAATAAACAATTTATTTCCCCAGAATATAATCTTGGGAGAACATATGATAATGGGAATTTTAAAACATTTTATTCTACAACCGAAAACGGGTTTAAAATTGATTTTATTGTTCCTAATGATGGATATTCTATAGAAGATGTTTTCAATAAAGAAACTTTAGATATCTTAGATAATATAGAATATACAATTAAAAACGATGAAGAAATGATTCGATATAATACAAGTTGTGTGTTTCCAGAATTTCACGCTGAATATGATCAAGATATTAAAGGCATTTTGTGTGATGAATTTAATATTGTAGATTTTTTCTCCAGCCGATGCGATTTATCAAGTTTAACAAATGGTGCTGGAAGTTGTTCTAATGTGATACATACTGTTGATTTAACTGTCGATAAATCTGGTGTATTAGGTGCAGCAGTAACTGCACAAATTATAAGTACTAGTGCAGGTTCAGATGGATATACCGATGTATACGAACATTTTGTAGTGGATAAATCTTTTGGCTATGTTATTTCGAAAAATAATATAAAGTTATTTTGTGGTGTAATAAATAATATTTAAGGAGAAAATATGTCAAACGAAATTATAAATAATATTGTCTCGCGTCGCAGTTGTCGTTCGTTTTTAAATAAGCCAATTTTAAAAGATGAATTAAATCAAATTCTTCTTGCTGGAACTTACGCTCCTAGCGGTAGGGGTGCTCAATCTCCTGTAATTGTTGCTATTACCAATCCTGATGAACGAAACCTTGTTAGTAAACTTAATGCTCAAATATTAAATTCTGATAATGATCCATATTATGGTGCACCATACATCATTCTTGTTTTAGCAGATAGTAACATCAATACATATATCGAAGATGGTAGTTGTGCTTTAGAAAATATGATGTTAGCAGCAACATCTTTAGGAATAGGAAGTTGTTGGATACATCGTGAGCGAGAAATGTTTGAAACCGAACAAGGAAAACAACTTTTAAAAAAATGGGGTCTTTCTGAATCTTTAAAAGGAGTTGGAGGTCTAGCCATCGGTTATCCCAAAGAACTTAAGACAGAAGCAAAACCCCGTAAATCTGATTATATTAAAATTATTTAGATTTCAATTTGGCTTTGATTTCTTTTATTTGTTTTAGACGTTCTTTGTATCTAATTTCTAATCCTTCTTCGCTAGGATGATAATATACTTTGTTTTTTAAAGAATCTGGTAAACATTGCATGTTTGCCATTTTTTCTTTGGTATCGTGAGCGTAAATATAGCCTTTGCCATATCCTAAATTTTTCATTAGCGAAGTTTCAGCATTTCTTATTACCAAAGGAACAGGTTCATCTAACATATTTAAAGCATCTTCTTTTGCTAAATTATATGCAACTTCCATTGAATTAGATTTTGGTGACATTGCCATATATGTAACAGCGTGAGTTAAAATGACATTACATTCTGGCATTCCTAAATAGTGACAAGCTTGATAAGCATCCACTGCGATTGATAATGCCTTAGAATCAGCAAGACCAATATCCTCACTAGCAAAACGGATTATTCTTCTTGCAACATACAATGGATCTTCTCCAGACTCCAGCATTCTAGCTAGCCAATATATCGCAGCGTCTGGATCTGAATTTCTCATCGATTTATGCAAAGCGCTTATTAAGTTATAATGTTCTTCTCCTTTTTTATCATATAGGAAAGTTTTTTTAGAAGTACATTGTTCAATATTGTTTTTATCAACTAAAATTGAACCATCATTCTTAACTTTTCCATTTAAAATTGCCATTTCTAAAGTAGTTAGTGCATTTCTTGCATCGCCGTTTGAAAATAATGCAATTGCATTTAATAACTCTTTAGAAATATTTATTTTTTTATTTCCGTAACCGCTTGGACTTTTAAGAGCGTTTTGTAAGATTTCTAAAATATCATCAGTGGATAATTGATTTAATACAAATACTTTACAGCGAGATAAAAGTGCAGAATTCACTTCAAAAGAAGGATTTTCTGTTGTTGCACCTATCAATATTATGCTCCCTTTTTCTACATATGGTAAAAAAGCATCTTGTTGAGCCTTGTTAAAGCGATGTATTTCATCCACGAACAAAATAGTTTTTTCACCAAATTGTCTATTTTTTTCTGCTTCTTCCATGACACTTTTTATTTCTTTTATGCCAGATGTTACAGCACTAAAATCAATAAAATGAGCCTTGGTTTTATTTGCTATTATTCTTGCAAGTGTTGTTTTCCCTACACCAGGCGGACCCCAAAATATCATAGAACCGACATTATCGCTTTCGATGATATTTCTTAAAACCTTGCCTTTACCTAAAAGATGTTTTTGCCCAACAAAATCTTCTAAAGTATTTGGTCTAAGTCTCGCCGCTAAAGGCTGTGAATCTATTTTTTCAAATAAATTAATTTGTTCCATATTAAGCAAATTTTTCAGCGGTTTCTATGGCAACTTCAATCATTTTAGCTAAACCAAGTTGTCTTTGTTCGCTAGTCAATTTTTCTTTTTTAATAAAATGATCTGTCACAGTTAAAATACAAAGTGCTCTTTTTTTGTATCTCATAGCGGTTGTGTAAAGGGCATATGATTCCATTTCAACGCCCATAACATTTAATTTGGCCCATTTTTTCCAAAGATTTGGATCTTCATCATAAAATACATCTGCACTTAAAATTTGTCCTACATGTAATGGCATATTTTTCTTTTTTAATATTTCGTACGCCTGTAAAGTTAATTCAAAATCGCTTGCCGCACTTAATTGTGGAACATCGTATTGTTTATACCAATTCGAATCTGTAGAGGCGCTAGAGCATAATAAAACGTCAAATAAATTGATGTTGTCTTGATACGCACCACACGTACCGACTCGAATAATCGTTTCGACATTATATGATGTATATAATTCATGACAATAAATACCAATTGAAGGTATGCCCATACCAGAAGCCATAACTGATATTAATTTGTTGTTTTTTGTATATCCAGTGTATCCAAGTATTCCACGAACTGAATTTACTTGTTTATAGTCATGTAAGAATGTTTCTACTATCCACTTAGCGCGAAGAGGATCTCCGGGCATTAGGACTACTTTTGCAAAATCATTTTCTAAAGCATTAATATGAGGTGTTGGCATAATTTATCTCCTTTTTATTGTAATTAAATTATACTTTATTTTTTTCAACATATCATCATATTATTTGTATAATAATGACATGGAAAAAGTATTTAAATTAACACCAATAGATTATCGTCTCCTGCAAATTATATTACAACTAGACAAAATGAATTTGGCTGCTAATAGATATGGTGTATATTGTATGGCGAAAGGCATTGTGAATCATGAAACTGAAATGTTAAAAAATAATCTATATTTTGGTTGTGCAAAAAGTTGTTCTCAAAAACAAATTTCTCTTCGTTTAATTAAATTGCGCAAGGCAAAACTTATTGAAAATTTATACATAGAAAAATATGATGATATGTTTTTAAAAATTACAAATTTAGGTGAAGAAAGGGTTGAAAATTATTTTTCAAAACATAAAAATATAGTTGCAAAACCTAAACAAAACAAACAAAATATCGTTTTTTTAAAATAATTTGCTTCAAAATCTTTGCAAAACTTAATTATTATTTTTTAAAACATCAATTTTGTTCATTTTTTATACAAATTTGCATTGTTTTTTGTTATTATATTTTAGGGAGAAATTCTTTTTATGAATTTTATTTGGGACACAATAAACGAGCCTTATGGTGCTGATTTAGGTAACATTATTTTAGATATCATTATCATTTCTTTGATATATGGTCTTTTGTTTTTTATTTTTGTAAAAGCTATTAAAAGAAAGTCTGGTTATATACTTTTAGGCATTTCATTTTTCTTAACGATTTTGTCTTATATTTTCTCTTTACAATTAGCACTTATCGTTGTCTCGGCTATAACTTCTTGTTTGGTCGCTGTTATGCTTTTTGCTAATATTGGTGACTTGCGTTATTATATTGCTAATCCTTTTAAAAGAGCCAATCCAAAATCAAATAAGAATCATGTTGAAAAAATTTTCGATCGACATGCTACCTATCAAATTATCGATAGTACTGTAAAAGCTTTATCAAAAGCTAAAATTGGTGCTTTAATGACTTTTGAAAGACAAACACTACTTGATGATTTTTGTAAAAATGGTGTTAAAATTGATGCCCCAATCAGCCAAGAATTATTAATGACTATTTTTTATCCTGGTACTAGACTTCATGATGGGGCAGTTATTATTCATGGTGATATGATTAAGTCCGCTGCGGTATTTTTTACTCCATCAACAAAAGCGTTTACCAATAAATATGGTTCAAGACACCGTGCCGCTATCGGAATTAGTGAAGTAAGTGACTCAGTAACTATTGTTGTAAGCGAAGAAACTGGTCGCATTTCTTTTGCGGTCAATGGGCAAATAGAATCAGTCACTAGCGATAACTTTTTAAGAGTATTTGAAAATTATATGATTGATTATGAAAACTCAACAGAAGAAGAATAAATATTTTGGTACTGATGGAATTAGATTAAATGCCTATATGTTTGATAGGCATTTTTGTTTTTCAATAGGAAAATTTCTTGGCAATTACAATAACAAAAAAAACAAAATTCTGATCGCTCGTGATACTAGAGAAAGTGGCGAGCAAATTTTAAATGATATTTCTGATGGACTATATTTTAGTGGAGCAGAAATTTATAATCTAGATATTTCAACAACTCCCTCGATATCTTATCTATTACAAAAAGAAAAAAATTTTGATTTTGGAATAATGATTAGTGCATCACATAATTCATATACAGATAATGGAATAAAAATTTTCTCAAAAGATGGAAGAAAAATCAGTGACGACTTGGAATTTGCGATTGAAGAATATATTAATAATAATAAAAATAATTCTTCAATTAATTATTATGATAAGAAATACATTTATTCATCAAAAAAATTATTAAATGATTATATTATCTTCCTTTCAGAAAAATATAAGTTTAATAATTCCTATAACATTCTTATCGATTGTGCTCATGGAAGCACATCCTTATTTGCTAAAACATTGTTTAAGGAACACTTACATCAAAATGTTAAAATAATTAATGCCGATTACAATGGAAAAGATATTAATAAAGACTGTGGATCAACACATATAGATTGCTTAATCAATCATATAAAAGAAGGAAATTATGATGTCGGTTTTAGTTTTGATGGTGATGGAGATAGATTAATTTGTGTAACAAAAAAAGGTATTGTTTGCGATGGTGATTTTCAACTATATTTGAACGCTAAATATTTAAAAGATTGCAATAGATTAAGTAATAATCAAATTGTTCTTACTAGCATGTCAAATAATGGTTTGAAGTATGATTTAGATAATATTAATGTTTCTTATGTAACTGTTGATGTAGGTGATAAATATGTTGAAAAGGCTCTCACTGATTTTAATTTAAATCTTGGCGGAGAGCAAAGCGGACATATTATTCATTATGATGATTTGTGTACTGGCGATGGACTTTTAAGCGCTATTTACATGCTAAATATAATTTCTTATTATAACGCTAGTTTAGATGATTTAATTGAGGATTTGCACGTTTTTCCACAGATTTTGCACAATATTAAGGTAAATAACAAACGTGAAAACTATAAAAAAATTATTTCTGATACCCGTATAAAAAAAATATTAAAAGACATTAAATATAATGAGAAATTGCTCATTAGAGAAAGCGGCACCGAACCTTTAATTAGGATAACAGTTTCCTCTATTGATTCTAAACGTTGTCATGAAATATTAAATAAGGCTATAACAATTATTAATGAAATAATTCAATCGTAAATTTCCTTAACTTGTCTAATGTCCCTTAATTCTACTCCGATTTTTTGCAAATTAATTTTAAGATAATCAAAATTTATATCATCTTTTAAAAGTGTTATTTCATTTATAAATCCATCAACAGTTTTTTTAGAATAATAAAACATTTTAGGATCATTTATGTCATATGTTATTTCAGCTTTTTTTCCATTATTTAAGCGAAAAGTTTTTTTGTTATTTTTTAAATGATAATAGGCAACTCTACGATAAACAAACGGCCAGAAAAAGTACCATCCTTCATAATAGCAATTATAAAATTCTTGCATTTTTTCAATAATGATTACTGAATTTTTTTTGACACGATAAATACATGCGATGAAAAATATGATAATCCCAATTACAAAGGCACAAATAACAGAAATCAAAATGACAATATCTTCTTTACTCATATGAAGATATTATAATAATTTTTTTAAAAATTGCGTATCTTTTATAATTAAAATCTTTTATTATCATTTTCTCACTATTATATTTATAATAAATATATGGATTCAAAAGAAATTTATGATTTTTTAATCAAAGTTCAATCAATTGCAAAAATTGGTTTAGTTTACAGCAAAGACCCATATGCAATTTCAAACTATCATGAAATTAATGATTTAACTTTAAGGTTTTTAGAAGATTTTGAAAATATAAAGCTTAATCGTAACAATTATTTTAAAAGAGACGTTTATCCTACTCCAAACATCTCTGTTAGAACTATTATTCTCAATAATGATAAAACGAAAGTTTTAATGGTTAGAGAGAAAAAAGACGAATCATTTTCATTGCCAGGTGGGTGGTGTGACCTATATGATTCACCTAGTGAAGCAGCAAAAAAAGAATGTCTTCAAGAAGCTGGTGCAAATGTAGAAATTATCCGTCTTGTCGGCATATTAAATCGAACACCTTTTAAACAAAAAACAAGTGTCCCTGAATATGTAATTGTATTTTTAGCTAAATTAAATGGTGAATTAGTGGAACATGAATATGAAACTGATGGAATATTTTTCTTTGATATTGACAATTTGCCGACATATTGTGATAAAGTATCTCTACCTGAAATTAAAAAAATGTTGCATGCCGCAATAAATAACGAAACGATTTTTGATTAAACGAAAGGAAATATTATGCCTGTTACACTTGTTGATTTAGATCCTATCCAAATTACGTTTATTATAGTTGTTCCAATTATTGTTATTTTTATTGTATTCATTTTGTTATATAAACCGATAATGCGCAAAATATATCGAAAAAAATTTAAAGATCTGTATGGTAAAAAAATTTATAAAATTGCTCTATACGAAGATTTTTATTTAATAAATGATTTTATATTTAGTTATGAGGATACTAAAAATGCTAAAATTGATCACGTTTTATTTGGTGATAAATTTATTTACCTAATAAATGATTATTATTATAATGGTTCGCTTGTTGGAAATGTTGATAATCAGTCCTTAATTCTTGTTTCTCCAAACAATACTAAATCATACGCCGATAATCCTTTAAATGATAGCAAACTAATATTGAAAAGATTGTCTTTGATAACTAATATCGATTCTTCTCTTATGATAGGAATATCTTTAGTCAATGATGAGTGTGCCATAGATATTGAACAAACTAGCAAACAATTTTATTTAATACAAGCTAACAATCTTTCAAAACTAATAAAAGCCATCGAGTCTAGACCAATTCAACAAATAAATGCTGACCAGTTGCAAATTGTTGTTAAAGAATTAGACAAATTTAATAGAAGAGGTAAACGCCGTGCTAAAAAATCTTCTTAAAGAATCCTTTTTAAATCTTAAAAAGAATATACTTTATTTTATATTTTTATCATTAATCTTAATTTTGTGTGGTGCAGTAACTTTTTCACTTGATTTGATTGGTTTTGGAATCGGAACACTAATCGTTTTTCCGTTTTTATTTATGCCGGTAGTGTTTGCGATTCAAGTAGCTATTTTTGGTTTCCGTCAAGATGCAAATCCCAATTGGCGTTTATTTTTTAGATTTTTTTCATCATATTTTAAATCAACATTTCGAGGTTGCTATCGTTTTATATTGTCTGCAGCTTTCGGAATAATATTGTTTAGTCTTTTTTCTACTATTTTTTCATTTATATCTGAATCAATTTGCTTAAGTATTTTTCCAAATTTTTCACAACAATTAGAGGAAGTGATGAATAGTATATATAATGGAAATGTTGAAGATGTTATGACTTTAATAGATAACGAAGAAATACGCACCTGTTTTTACATTGCTTATTTACCTAGTATTGGAATAGGTGCTATTGGAGCTTTTGTTAGCATGTCATTTAATTCATTTTATATTTATTTTAGAATACAAAATTCAAGATTTGCTCCTCAATATAGCAAGGTGGCATATAGAATTGCCAAAAATCAAATAAGAAAAGATCTTATTAAAGAATATTGGTCTTTAAATTGGCCTTTATATCTCTTATTTGTAGCTGGTTTTGTTGGTGGAACATGCTGCAGTTTTTATCTAGATTATAATTTTTATTATGCAATTAGTTTTGCTATTATTTTCGCTATTGTAGCGATGATATTTTATTTGCCAATGTATTTTTCCAATATGGAAACTATATATTTATCGCACCAAGAAACATTTTTAAGTGCTCCTAATATTGCTAGGGAAATGATGATGAACAATTTACAGAATCAAATTAATATTATGAATCAGAATTTGCATGATTTAGAAAAGCAAAAAGATGAATTTAATTCCAAAGAAAAAAACGAAAATGGAAATGATGTAGATAATAAAGACTCATAATACGAAGAATTGAATTCTTAAGTGCAACACATTCCTTGACCCCTAGGGGTCGCGAAAACAAATAATTAAAAAGTTCATAG
>CALVSI010000024.1 GCA_944358985.1 uncultured Bacilli bacterium
TGATGTATGTTTTTAATAAAATTTATAAAAATGATAATTGAAATTGATGGAAATGATGGTGTTGGAAAAACAACTTACATTAAAAGACTTCAAGAAATATTTCCTAATGATATTTTTCTAGACAGAGGTCTTTTAAGTAAAGCAACGCTTCATGCTGATTGGGGAACCAATGGTTTAGATTATGACAAAATTTTGGATGGATTTAATGATAACATTTGTTATATTTTATTAGACACATATCCAGAACAGTCACAAGAAAGAATATTGAAACGTGGCGACAGAATTGATGTTCCATATCATAATATGGAAGATTTGCTGAAATTTCAAAAAAGGTTTAAAATTCTATCAACATCAAACTCTAAAAGAAAAATCCCTATGTATATGACATACATGGATTTTAATGATAATATTTCAAGAATTGTAAATTATATTAACGGTTTTAAGCAAGGTAAAAATTTTATGGAAGTTATTGTAGGAACAACAAATAAAGGAAAAATTAGAGAAATTGCATCTATTCTTTCTCCACTAGGTCTTGATTTAGTACCACAGTCCCTAGACATTGAAGAAATTGGTAAAACTATTGAAGAAAATGCCACTATTAAAGGTATGGGATATTGCAATAATAATAAAGATAAGTTTGTTATTTGCGAAGATTCTGGATTGGTAATACCAGAATTAAATGGACTTCCAGGAGCTTATTCAGCTCGTTTTCATTCAGTTAAACTTGATGATAATCTTAACGTTCTTTTTGTTCCAAAAGAAGATTTTACAACTGATAAAACAGAACATGACCGTCTTAATAATGAAAGACTAATTGAACTTATCAAAAAAATACCATTTGAAAAAAGAAATGCTTATTTTGAAGTTTATTTTACAATAATGAAAAATGGCGTGGAACTGTTTAAGGTAACAAAACAATCTCATGGATTTGTTATTGATGAATTAAAAGGTAAAAACGGTTTTGGATATGACCCTATATTCGTTGGTAATGACACTTTTGGTAAAACTTATGCTGAATTGGATAGTGCTAGAAAAAATCTAAGAAGCCATCGAAAAGCAGCACTTAATGAAGTTGGAAGATTTTTTGCTGAATATTTGAAAAATAACAATAACTAATATTTAACTATGCTAGAAAAAATTAACGAATTATTGGTAAGCATTATTGGTTGTGATTTTAAACACATTGATTTGGAAAAATTTAGAAAACTTCCTTTGTTTGTTGAAGGAGAATCTAAAGAAATTAGAAAAGTAACTGATGAAGTTGGAATCATTTACTTTAAACCAACAATTTACTCATTTACAGCTAATAGATGTGGTGTTGTAGAGGGCAGTAACATACCTAGAGTACATGTAAGTAAAGTTCTTTGTGAGCTACTAAAGAAAAATGGTATTGACCATAGTTATCTTGATTATACAGATGAATTTGTTATGACTAGATTGGTGAAAGCACCAAATATTGAAGTGGTTGTAAAAGCAAATCATACTGGAACATCAAAACACCGTTATTTTGGAATGAATGGTTCTAAAGTAAGAGAATCACATCCTTATTATGGCGGTATGGTTATTGAAAACATGCAACCATATCCAGAACCAATAGTAAGATTTGACTGGAGAAATCCATTTCAACATCCAGAAACAAAACAGCCTTTAGCTGATGAGCCAATGTGCGATTCACAAGCTGATTTGTATATTGATGTTAAAGAAGCTAAAAAAACAGCAATCAGAACTTTCCAGATTTTATCTGACTTTTTAGGAGAAAAAAACATTGTCATATATGACTTGTGTTTGTTTATTTCAGAAGATGGAAAAACAGTGTTCGGAGAAATTTCTCCTGATTGTGGGCGTTACAGACATTACGATTTAGGGTCGTTAGATAAAGATGTATGGCGTAGTGGTGGTTCTTCTAAAGATGTAATTGATAAGTGGAATTTGTTATATGAAATGATTTGTGAACTACCACTCACTTAAAACGTGAGTGGCTTCTTGCTTAGTTTAACTTAAAAACACTGATGGAAATATCACATCTAATTGGTTTTTAATTTCAGCAAAATCTTGTATGTGTTCCGCATACGGTATATTTTTATAAAACCAAACCATATTTTTCGCTGCATGAATGTCACGGTCTTCCATATATCCACATTTAGGACATACGAATACCCTTTCATGCAGTTTCATTTCAACTTTCTCACCACAACAACTGCATAACTTTGTACTAGGAAACCATTTGCTTAATACAATAGTATTTTCATTATTCTTTAACAATGATTTAATCCTACCTAATATGCCTTGCTGTATGGCTTTTCCATGTCTATAGCGAGACCATTGCTGTAATTGTTCATCTTGCATTACAACAATGTAATTTTTTAATATATGGTTTAATTGCCTTGCGAAATCATTTTTCCTATTGATTGACTTTGCGTTAGACTTACGATATTTTTTCTTCAATCTGTATCGGTTGTTTGAGCCTTTTTTGCATCTGCTAATCTTACGCCTAAGATTTTTGCAATACTCACTTTCTTCAACCCTACAGTTGAATTTTCTACCGTCACTTAAAGTAACAGAAGTTTGGCAACCTAAGTCAATACCTATGATTTCGGTTGGTTTGTTTTTATTTTCTTTATTTGTATATACGGTAATTGCCACGTAGTAATCACCATATTTGTTGATTAGTTTGGCATTAGCCAAGTCATAGTCAGATAAAGATAATATCTGTTCCAAACCGTTAACCCTTAACGGTTTTTTAATACCTTGTATTTTGATACGGTTTTTGGATATTATCTTATAACTTACGTTAGCTTGTTTTAAATTAATAGAAGTATATTCGGATATGAAATTAAGTTTACCTACTTTTAATCCTGCTTCCCTTGCTTTGGCTAATCCTCTAATATTTGAAAATATACCGTCAAGTACGGATTGTTTCATTTGTGATGATAGATATTGTAATGATACATTAACAATATTTTTATCTTTATCCAAATGTGTTATGTTATTCAAGTCGGTATATTTTAGTTTAAAAATATCATTATTATTGTCTTGTGAAAGATTAAGAATATAGTTATACATCCATTTGGCTTCAACGAACATCATTTTAAGTTGTTGACGTTGCTGTTTGTTCAAATGGTTGTATTGTACCTTACAAGTGAAGACACGACAGATTTGACTTGTGCGTTTTAACATGGTTGCTGCATAAGTCTCTTTAATTTTAATATTTTTTTCAATATTAGTCATGTCTTTTAGTAATAATGTATTTTTAATTTACTATAAATATACAATGAAAATAAAAAATAGGTAATTTCTTTGTTATTTCAAGAAAAAAAATGTATATTTGTATTATGAAAAAAGAATATGAAAGATATAGTCATGCAAATGCATTGATGGTGATGCTGATTTATGCCAAATAAGTTCAAGAAAATTAAAGTTAACTAAAAGTGGGGAATTAGCTAGAAACCAAGCACCATTTAATAAACAGTGTGTTATTAATACAGATAGCCTAAAATTATTTAAGATAAAAAAGCCTAGACTAGAAATCATTACTGAATATATAATAGATAGAAATATATTTATTGAGATTATCAAAAATCAATATATTTTATAGAATAAAAATGGGTAGCCATATTAGCTACCCATTTTTTTATCCTTGATAATCAACAATTTCCCAATTTGAGCCACTGCCAACAGCACCAACAGTACCATTTACCATAGTAGCTGGTAATTTAATTGTATCTTGATTTGTAATACACCAATCCTTGAATGATTGTGTACATCTAATATAATTCAAATTATCACAATATTTAAACATATTATCTTTATCTGTTACCTTACCTATAGAAAATTTATCAAGATATAGTTTTTCTATATTATTACAACCATTAAACATACTTCCCATATCGACAACATTTGATGTATCAAAAGAACTAAGGTCTAATGTAACTAATTTACGACAATTAAGAAACATACTGTACATAGTAGTTACCTTTGAAGTATCAAAATGTGTTAAATCAACATCAATTAAACTATTACAAGACATAAACATACTATTCATATCTGTTACATTTGATGTGTTAAAATTAATGGTCGGTATTTTTATAAGGTCATTACAATTTCCAAACATTGAAAACATATTTGTAACGTTATTAGTATTTAAATAACGTAAATCTATATCAGATACTTGAGGACAACTTGAAAATAGACTCATTAAATTGTCAGATTTAATATTCTCAAATATTTTTGCGTCAATAGTAGTAAAACATAAATCAAACATAAAGCCACCTATTAATGTGTCAACACCACTATTAAGTTCTAATTCTATAATTCCCTCATGCGGAACATCAAAATGCTTAGTTAATACATAATTTTCATTAAAACCTTGTTCAGTTAAAATTAAACTACCTAATTCAAATGTCAAATAATCGTTACTAGTAGTTTTAAATTTATAAGGCTCACGTACTTTATTAGATAAATCGGCTTCAACACCATCAATTCTTATTCGTTTAAATAAATCACAACGAGTAACTAAAGGAAGCTTTCCATTATATGTAGGTTGAATATTATTAATCATATAATCAGTTATTTTATAATGAAAAATGAATTTATCTTTAGTATATATCTTATTATTTTCTCTAACTAACACTAAAAAATTAGGTAATTTTTCTAAATCACTTACCTCATGTATATTATAAGTCTGTACCGTATTATATATATTAATATATTTCATTTTATTTAAATTATTTTATCTATAAATATTATACTATATATGTTTATATATGAATAATAATTTAATTATGTTTATATATGATGAAAAATATTAAAATTGTTAGATTACAATATTCTGTGAAGATAGACGTGGATAATAATTATTCAATATACCCCTTTATCCAAAAATTAATATTATTAATATTAAAATAAATCCAAAACCCAAAGTCCCATAAAATGCGATTAAGGTGGCTTTATTAGCCACCTTTTTTTATAAAATTAAAATGGAAATTTAATTTTATCTATTTTTTCTTTTATCTCATTAATTGTTGAAGTTATTTCATTAATGCTGTTTTTTATTGCTTCGAAATCAATTAATTTTAATTTATCAATGATTAAAGTAATATCTGTTATTATTTGATTTATTTTATCTTTATTTTTGTTATAGTAATAATATAATATTCCTATAATCAAACCAAATGTGATTAAATTGGCAATAATACACCCAATAATAATATTCATCATGTTAATTACTATTTATTTTTATTATTTAACAATAAATATTTTGTTTAGTAAAAAAATAATTTATATTTTTGCATAAAATAAATATATAAGATATGTTATTGAAATATAATGTAAACACATGTGACCAAATTGCTAGTGAGGTAATGGTTCATTTTACAAAATATTGTGAAAACAAATGTAGATTTTGTATTGATGCCACTAACAAAGGAATAAAACCGCAAAAACCAGATGTTGAATCTATATTCAGCACCATTAATTCAATTAAAGATAAAATTACTGATGTTACGATAAGTGGTGGCGAACCTTGTTTGTATCTAGAAGAATTATATGATTTAGTTAAACGTATTAAAGAGAATACTAAACTTAACGTTGGTATAATATCATCTTTACCAACAACTTGTTGGGTAAAAAGAGATTTGTTCTTTAGTATATTAGATATGATTGATAATTTTTCATTTTCTCCACAACATTATATTGAGGAAATTGCTGATAAAATCAGAGGATGCAAATCTAAATATAATCATCAAGAATTATATAGAATTATGCCACATAAAGAAAAAATGTGCGTAAATATTAATCTTATAAAAGGATTATTGGAAGAAAAGAATGATGTGTTATCATGTATAAAGCATTATAATGATTTGGGTTACAAGAATATACGTTTAGCTGAACTATTTGAAAAAGAAGATATGTTTGTTCCAGTTGAAAATATATTTGATGTTAAATTAAACCCACCATTTGCTTGCGGATGCAGAACTCAAATTGATGCTAAAAAATGGATTCCATCATTTGATGGAAAATTGACGTTAAAAAGAACATGTTTTATGGTTAATAAAAAACGTCATGCAACATTAAGAGATTTGCTAAAAATTGTAACTAGAATTTTTTTTGCTAAAGACTATAATTTTGGTGTTATATATGAAAATGGCAAATTGATGCCATATTGGTGTTAAACGATTTAAAATAATAAATTATGGGAAGAGATATTTTTTTCAGCGATGAATTTATGGATGATTTAGCTGAAAGGGTTGCTAGAAAATTGGCTACTAGATTTTATAGAAATGGTTTTTTTGCTGAAAAAGAACCTAAAAGAAGAAGAAGTATTATTTATACTGAAGATGATGACGATATAAACTATGGATGTGGAAGTACTAATCATCGTAGATATGAATCTAGTGGTGGTTGTGGAAGTGGAAGCTCTTATCAGCCTAATGGTGGATGTTAAATTTAATTAAAAAATTTTGATATATGAAATTATTATTTTATTTTTGTATGCATAAAAAAAATAAATTGAATTTAGTTATGGCAAAAAAAGCAACTAAAACTACGTTATTTAACAAAAATCACATTACTATTACAAAAGATAGTAATGTGAAGAATGATTATCCATATGTCAATGTAAGAAGTGTATATACAAGCGATTCTGATTACTCTAATAGAGTTAAAAAAATTATAAGATGTAAATCACCGTTAGGATTCTATTATGATAAAACAACATATGTTAATAAGCATAAGAAATCATCTAGCACACAAATTATTGAGGTATATGGCGCTAATGAAAATTATGTTATAACATATGTGACTCATTATAATCAAAATAGAATAGGAACTGATTTAAGACCTTGGGAAGTATGTGAAGGAGAAAAATCTATGCCAGAACATTTTATATTTGCGTTAAAAGATATTGTTGATAAAATATTAGTTTTCGTAGAAGAAAACAAATTAAAAATCAAAGAACATCACTTTTTTGAAAAATCAGAAAATCAAGATTTTAAATGGTTGAAAGATATTTTATATAGAGATTTGTTTGGAAGTACTAAAGGTATTCGTTTCCAAACTGATAAAGAAAAAATATTATCTCATGGCTTTGATTTAAAAACTTCATTTAGAAAATAATGTTATGGAACATACTAAAAGATATATGGTCATTTTTGATATATGGACTGATAGAACTTTTTCAGAAGAAAAAAATGAATTTGATACTGAAAAGGAATGGAAAGAATATGTATCATTAATTAATTCTATTTATGAGAATGCCGAACCATCATATGATAGATACGGTAAGAAAAAGGAATGGGGATATGTTGTACTTGATTTTGTTACTGAAAACATATTAAAGTGGAGTAGTACTGGTAAAATATTCAAAGCTAGTAAAGTAAGAAATAAACTTGAACTAAAAGATATTTTCTTTAGAGGCGAAAACGAAATACCTAAAAATTATCAATGGGATAATGGTGAATATGAAGGTTGGCTTCAGTATAGATGGGGTGATGGTAAAAATGCCATTGACTACGAGGAACGTAAACAAAAAAACCCTAAAAAAAATGATAAAATCCAGCCTTTATCTGAAGAGGTTGATGATGGTGAATTACTACAAGATTTATATGATAAAAAGTTAACAAGAGAACGAATAATTGATAAAATTGACAAATGGTAACTAAAAAGAAGAAAATTCCAAAAACTGACCCTAAAAAATTAATGGCTCTTGTTGTTGATGAATCTCTTTTAGAAAATAGAAAAAAGAATGAAAATAAAGATTCTAAAAGAGAAGATAAGCAAAGTAAAGAAGAACCGAAAACAGTTTATAATAAGTGGGATAATATTCAGAAATCAGACTTCATTAAAAAAGAAGTTGTTGGCAATTTTTATGGGCAGCATAAAGAATGGAAAAAGAATATCTGGATTGGTCCTTATCGCACTGAAAAGGAGCTAGATAAAGTTATTAATTCATATGTAACTGAAACCAAAAAGGATATTTTACATAGGGATATTAAAAACATACATTCAGTATTAATGGATATTGAATAAAAAGGATAGCTAAATTAGCTATCCTTTTTTATTATTTATGCTTGATAATCAACTATTTCCCAATTTGAACCACTACCAACAGCACCAACTTTACCATTTACCATAGTATCTGGTAAACTAATAGTCTTTTTATTTGTTATACACCAATCTTTAAATGTTTGTTTACATTTAATTTTTGATAGTTTAGAACAGCCATTAAGCATACCACTCATATCAGTAACCTTAGTTACATTACTAGTGTCAAAATTACTTAAATCTAATGAAGATAAATTAGAACACATTGCAAACATATTATCCATACTAGTTACATTACTAGTGTCAAAACTACTTAAATCTAATGAGGTTAAACCACTACAACCATAAAACATATCACTCATATTAGTAACATTAGATGTATTCCAATTACTTAAATCTAATGAAGTTAAACTTTTACAGTCACTAAACATTAACTGCATATTAGTTACATTGCTAGTATCAAAACTACTTAAATCTAAGGAAGATAAATTAGAACATAAAGAAAACATATTATTCATATTAGTAACCTTAGATGTGTTAAAATTACTTAAATCTAATGAGGTTAAACCTATACAACTAGTAAACATCCAACTCATATTAGTAACCTTAGATGTGTTAAAATTACTTAAATCTAATGAAGTTAAACTTCTACAACCATTAAACATATCACCCATATTAGTCACATTACTAGTGTCAAAACTACTTATATCTAAGGAAGTTAAACCACTACAACCATAAAACATAGAACCCATATTAGCAATATAATTAGTTTTATACTTAAAAAAATCAAATGATATAATTGTATTATTGCTAACTCTATCACAAACGAATCCATAATCAGCATTTTCAATCCTATTTCTACCACTTTCTAATTGGATGAAATCACCACTAATGCCATTATGATTTCTTTTTTTTATTATTTCATTTGTTGCATCACTAGTAATAACAAAAAAATATCCAAATGGTTTAACATGTATTTTATCAGCTTGTGCGTCATAAGCTATAAAGTGCTCTAAAGCAGAGAGTTGTCCCCCCCCCCGATTGCTTGAGTTAACTCTTCTGTTGTTTCAAATTTATTAATGTAATTCATAATATTTATTAATTTATTAATTATTTACTAATAAATATTTTGTTTATTAAAATAATATTTATATCTTTGCGTTGAAAATTAAAAAATAACCACATAACAATTATATATGGAAAAATTAAAAAGATATGAGAGCGCAATGGTAATAGGTAAATTTATGCCATTACACAAAGGTCACAAAAGGTTAATTGATTTTGCTAGATGCAATGCTCATACAACTACTGTATTGGTACTAGGTCATAAAAACGAATATATACCTTTAGCATTGCGTAAAAAGTGGATGGACGAGGAATATAAAGGAGTTCCGCAAATGTTTATCTATGGAGTAGATTATGATGAAAATGAACTTAATTCATCATCTGAATCCGATAGAAAATCTTCTATTGAATGGGCTAAATTCCTTATGTATTATATTAATTTACATGGTATTGATGTTATTATTGGAAGTGAAAAGTATGTTCAATATATGGCAGAATATCTAGGAATTGATTATATAATATATGATGAAGAACGTAAAAATATAAACATTTCAGCTACTGAAATTAAGAAAGACGTAATTAAAAATTGGGATTATTTGACTCCAGCAGCTAAAAGATATTTTGCACA
>CALVSI010000025.1 GCA_944358985.1 uncultured Bacilli bacterium
AATGTAACAATTGGAAATCACCGAATGAGATGTTTCAAAATGAACTAAGTGTTGCACTTGCTCGGTAAATTCACCTATGCGGTGATTAATTATTTTAAATAATTAACTCATCGCTTTTTTAAATTAATTTATAATTTTTCTATATTTTCCATTTACAATATTTTATAATGTTTTGTCAAATAAAGATTTTAAAAGGAGGATCTTTACAATGTCTAAGAAGAAATTTTTGATTTTTTTGCCATTGATAGCATTAGCAATTACTGGTTGCAATGGCGACTCTTCTTCTAGTATTTCTTCATCTAGTGGTGGTGGAAGTTCGACAACTTCACAAACAACATCTACCACTACATCAACATCGACTTCTACGTCAACATCCACATCAACATCGACATCTACCACTACTGGTGGTGGCGGTACAACTTCAGAAATTACCCCAGAAGAATTATGGAATGCAGCTTTAAATCAAAATTATACTAATTCGACGACCTATACCATGGCGTCATCTAGTTCTGGTGATGGATATCCTGCATATATCTATAATTATAATGGTTATAACATTGTTCATGATCATACCTATAATTACATGTATGGGGAAACAATTTACAATTATTATCATGATTATGAAGGTGTATCTCATCTATATTTTGAAGATGAAGGTAATGGTGATGCTTGGTTAAGTCTAGGTTATCATGATGCTCCTCTTGGAATTGAAAATAATTATTTTGATATTATGTATTTCCAAGAAGTGTTGAAAGAACTCGACTATAGTAATGTCGAACCAGCATATATTGGTGGTTATTACATTACAGATACTGCAATTATGGAAGAACTTAATTATTCCATATTCATGTTTGAAGATCGTTACATTGAATATTGTTTTATTTCAATTGATGAGACTACTCAATTATTTGATTCTGTCATTGGTTTTGTAAATTATGATGATGATCAAAATTATGTTGAAGCATCATTTAGCGATGTTGGCACGACAACATTTACTTATGCGACATTACCTCCAGAACCAAACGAAGAAAATGTTAGAACATATGCTGATTATAAAGGTGAAGATCCATGGGTTGAAACTCATGTTACATCTTTAACTTTATCAACTTTAGAATCTAATGCTTCTTTAACTCTTGATTTAGATGAAACATTATTAGTGAAAGTTGATTTTGCTCCAGCAGATGCTAATACAATGTTATTGACTCCTCATTCAGATGATGAAAATGTTGTACTAATTGATTATACAACCGAAACTCGTACTTATGAAGTTTATGGTTTGCATGAAGGAACAACAACTGTTTATATCGAAGATGAAGTAAGTGGTGTAATTTCTAATAAATTAACAATTACAGTTAATGGTGTTGCACAGCCTACTCGTGAAGATGTCGTAAATGATATAACATTTAAATATATTTCCTTACAAGATGGAAGTATTGAATACACTGACAATGTTGTTGGTGCTGCACCTGTTGAATTTACACTTGACGATGGGGGAAATACTGATATCCGTGCTCATACAAATAATTCTGCATTAGAGTTAGTTAGACCAAATGAGAGTGCGATTTTATATTTTGAACCTGGTCAAGGTGGTGCTAATAATCCAGAAGCATATCTTGATATTGATATGTTAACCAATAGTGTTGACGGATTATCTTTCTACTATGGATTAGAATTCGAAGATCATTATGCGAATATTAACTACCTCAGTGCTAAAGTTTATACTTCCACTGATGGAAGCGAGTACACATTAGCAGAAGATTTTACTAATGAATATAAAGAAAACGTTTCGCCGTATAACATGTCTTTATATGAGCTTAATTTTGATTCTTTAACTAGATATATTCGTATTGAATTTGATGTTAATTTCATTGGCAAAAATGTTTGGACAGTTATTCAAGGTTTAAGACTTTATAAAACGCCTTCGACTGATGTTTTAATGGAATCTGTTGAATTTAATGAATTTAATCAAACAATTTATGTTGATGATACTTTCCAAACTCCAATTACAGTTTTGCCTGCTGACACAACTGATAAGAGTGTAACATTTACAAGTTCTGATGAAACAGTAGTTCAAGTAGTGGATGCTGCTAATGGACAATTTAAAGCTTTAAAAGCTGGCACATCTATTTTAACTGTTACCGCTAATCAAAATGACGAATTAACAGATACTCTATCTATCACAGTTAATGAGAAAATACCTGATGTAACATCTATTGAAATTACTAGTGAAGACGCATCTATGGAATGTGATCAAACTAGTGCTTTAACTGTTAATGTCGTGGCTAGACAACCTGATTTAACAGGATATTCATTATCATTAGATGATAATACATTAGGCAGTATTGTTTATGATGATTACAACAATCCGAGTTTTGAAGCTAGAAAACCTGGAACAGTTGTAATTACCGCAACTAGCACAGTTGATTCAACAAAATCCGACACCGTTTCTATTGAAATTACTCCAGTAATGGTTGATAACAATTCTTATGATAGTTCTACTTACGATTTAGAATCACCAGATGATTATTCTACAGATTGGAATTATGAAGAAGTTACTATTGCTAGTGCAAGATTAGTCAAAGCAAGCGATGATACTTTAGAAATGTTTGTTTCAGTCAACAATCAAGCAGAAGTTTCTTTCTATGCTTATTCATATTCATTTGGCGAACCAGTATATTTTAGAAGTTATGATGAAGATTTAGATTTAGATGTTGAAGTTGAAACTTCATATGGTTCCATTTCCATTATGTCAGTGGATTATTCATGGGGACTATATATTATTCAAAGCGTTCCTGCTGAAGGTGTTCAAATTTTAGGCCTAAAGGAAGAAGAATATACAGTTGGTGAGACTATTGAACTTAGTGTTTCATTACTTCCTGATTACACTACTGATGCAATAACATCCGTTCAGTGGACGATTGATGAAACTACTGTTGTCACCACAACAGAAGATACTCTTGATCATGAAACATTAACATTAACTGCCAAAGAAGCGGGAAGTTGTACAGTTTCTGTTTTAGTTAATGGAGAATTTACTGCTGAAGCGACTATTAAAGTTGTCGAAGCAGTTGAACCAGCCAGTATCCCTAGTGAATTTTATGGTAATTATATAGATGTTGATTATAATATTGAGTTAACTGTTAATTCTGATGGAATATATGTCATGGATTATTCTCTTAGTATTTATTCTCAATTTAGCGTAACATCATATGATGCTGAAACAAATACCGCTACTTTGGATGAACCTAATGGAAATTATAATCTTGTAGTAGTGTTCTATGATGCTGATGGCACAATTACTCTTGATATTACAATTTATAATTGGAGCGGCAGTGTTGAAGCAGAATACACTGGCTGCACACAATAATAAAAGTAATTATCATTACGAATCATCAATTAAAAGCGGTGGAATATCCATCGCTTTTTTAACTTAATAATATTGACAAACTAAAACAGTTAATACAGAATAAATATGAGGAATTTGATCTATGAAAAATACGGTTTTTAAATTACTTTTGTTAAACTGCATGCTTGTAAGTTTGTCTTCGTGTTTAACAATAGAACGAAGAACTAATTTTATAGTGCCAGGTGAATTTTATGGTGAGAATTTAGGTGTGACTTTTTATTTAAACATTAATAAAATTTCAAAAGATAATTTTGACGCTGCAGATGGATTAAATGTTTTAGAAGATTTTGCTAATCCTAATAATTATTATTCAATTTATCTTTATTATGTTGACGACGATAATGAAATTAATTTGCCTTTTGAAAATTTCAAACATACGAATACACCAATGCAGCCAGTTACATATATCGATGATCATAAAAATTATTTTACTCCAATGATTATGAATAAAGATGAGTTATCAACTCAACTATCTGATAAATATTTTTATAGTATTGATTATAATAGATACAGTTATGAATATTTTGTATATTTCAAAATGATGTTATAAATATTTGAAATTATAAATATGGCGTTTTTGCACTAATTTAAAAGCAATTTGCATTGTTTTTGACTACTTAAAGTTTTTTATAGTTTTGCAAAGGCTTGTCGATAATTATTTAAATTATATAATTATATATATTTGGAGGAATTATGGAGCAAATAGATATTTCATTGTTTGATTGTATATTGGATAAAGACGAATATATTATTAAAACAATTCGTCCAAACAAAAAAAGATATTGTCTCGTAAATCAATTTGGTTATTTTATAAACTTTATTTTATTTTTTGTTATTGCAATAATTTTTTTAGTATTGTCGCTTAATAGCATTGTTGAAATGGGCTTCTTTTATGTTATCATCGGATTAAGTGGTGCAATCCTATTAGCGTTTATATGGAATATTATTTATGTACTAGTTAGCTATAAAAAAACATTTTATGCATGTACAAACAAAAGAATCATTATTCGTTCAGGATTTATTGGTGTTGATTATAAAACTTTAGATATTAATATGATTGGCACTATAAATGTTAATGTTTCATTTCTTGATAAATTGATGAAAAAGAATACGGGGAGAATATCGTTTGGTTCCCAGTCATCGCCAATGATTAATTATCAAAATAATTACGTAAACAACTTTGCTTTTGTTTGCCTTGATAATCCTTACGATTTGTATAAAGAAATAAAAGAAATTATTGATAAAGTTAAAAAGCAAGAAAAGGAGAAAAATTAATTATGTCGGAATGTAATCACGATTGTGAAAATTGTAGTCAAGATTGTGCTTCTAGAGAAGGTCAATCTTTAAAAGCTACTTTAAATGATGCTTCTCATATTAAAAAAACTATCGCTATTGTTTCAGGAAAAGGTGGTGTAGGCAAATCTTTAGTCACTTCCTTATTAGCGGTCAGCCAAAATCGATTAAATAAGGCTGTTGCAATTTTAGACGCTGATGTGACAGGTCCTTCAATTCCAAAATGTTTTGGTGTTCATGATCGACTAGAAGGAGATGGCAAATATATTTATCCTTCTTTAAGCAAAAATAACATCAAATTGATAAGTGCTAACTTAATGATGGATGATGAAACAGAACCTATTATTTGGCGAGGTCCACTTATTACTAGTATGGTTAAACAATTTTATAGCGATGTTAATTATGGCAATTTAGATTATTTATTTATTGATATGCCACCAGGAACTGGTGATGTTTCTTTAACTGTATTTCAATCATTAAATGTTGATGGAATTATTATTGTTACAACACCACAAGATCTAGTATCAATGATTGTTGAAAAAGCTATTAAAATGGCAAACATGATGAACATTAAAGTTTTAGGTCTTGTGGAAAATATGTCGTATGCTATTTGTCCTAAATGTGGAGAAAAGTTAGAAATATTTGGGCATAGCAAGGTTAATGAGGTCGCAAAAAAATATAACTTAGATATTTTAGCGAGAATACCAATTAATCAAGATTTAGCTAAATTATGTGATGAAGGAAAAATAGAGGAAGTTGAGCAGACATATTTTGAAAAAGTAAAATTATGAGAAAACTATTTCGCTTTCTTTCGAGTAGATTTTTTTGGACTGCCTTAATTATTTTAATTGAGATTGGTTTGTTATTTGTTTTTATTTTTGCACTGTCTAATTTGCATAAAAATATAGCTTTATATGTATATATTGCTATTGAAATCTTAAGTATATTTCAAATGATTTTCATTATTTCTACAAATGGCAATATTGCTTATAAATTAGCGTGGGTGTTTTTTATTGGAGCTATACCTATCGTGGGATTTTTCTGTTATTTGATTTTTGGCAATAAAAAAATTAGCAAACGACAAATTAAAAAAATAATGCCTATTTATATTTCTTTAAAAGATGCAAAATATGATACTAAGGCATTAGATTATGTTAAAAAGAATAACCCTGACATTGGGCATATTTTTGAATATCTTTATAAACAAGGTGGAAACCCACCGTTTGGCGATACGATTGTTAAATATTTTCCCCTTGGAGATATCGCTTGGCCGGTGATGTTAGAAAAACTTCAAAACGCTAAACACTTTATTTTTATGGAATATTTTATCATTGCTTATGGTAAAATGTGGGATTCGATTTTAACAATACTAAAACAAAAATCTATCGAAGGTTTAGATATTCGAATTATCTATGACGATTTTGGAAGTATAACAACACTTCCAAGTGATTTCGAACAGCGAATGATAAATTTAGGCATTAAGTGTCATGCGTATAATCGATTTAAACCTTTATTAGATGTTAAAATGAATAATCGTGATCATAGAAAACTTTTAATAATAGATGGTCATACTGGATTTACTGGTGGTATAAATATCGCAGATGAATATGTAAATTTAAAAATGCGTTTTGGGCATTGGAAAGATAACGCAATTATGTTAGAAGGAGAAGGGGTATGGGGATTAACCACAATGTTTTTAACTTTGTGGGATTTTCTTGATAATAGTCTGAGTGATTATAAAAATTTTTATTATGAAAAGTACGCTAATGAACTTAGCAAACCAGTTAAAGAAAGTGGCTTTGTTCAACCATATAGCGATTTTCCTTTTGACAATGAAGCTATTTCTCAAACACTTTATATCAATATTTTAATGCGCGCTAAAGATTATGTATTTATTACCACTCCTTATTTAATTTTATCTAATGAATTACAATTTGCTTTGACTAGTACAGCAAAGCAGGGTGTAAAAGTTATCATTTTGACACCCCACATTCCTGATAAAAAATTAGTTTTCTCAGTGACAAGAAGTTATTATAGGAATTTATTAGAAGCAGGTGTACAAATTTATGAATATACACCAGGATTTGTCCATTCTAAAATGTTTATTTCTGATGACAAAGTCGCGGTAGTGGGTACCGCTAATTTAGATTATCGTTCTTTGTTTTTGCATATCGAAAATGGTGTCTTTATTTACGATAAGAAAGAAGTTTTGAATATGAAAAAAGATTTTCTCAATTCATTAAAAGTTTCTCAAATATGGAAACTTTACGATTATAAGAAAATCAATATATTTAAGAGAATGTGGTGGTCGTTTTTAAGATTATTTGCTACTCTTATGTAGTTTTTTTAATTTTTTCTACAAGATAGTTGATTATAGAACTTCTTCTTACAATTCCAATAAAATTTCCTAAATCATCATTTACAGGGACAAAGTTTTGATTGGAAATTAAATTAATAAGAGAATCCATATCATTATTTATTGATATAGGTTTAATTTCTCTTGACGGTTTAACTTTGCAAATGTTGATTTTTTCTGTTTTTTCAAAGTCAAGGCGATTATCTTTTAAATACCACAATAAATCCCCCTCAGAAATAGTTGCGATATATTTTCCGTTTTTTGAAAGAAGAGGAACCGCACTATAATGATGAAATTGCATTTTCTCTAAAGTTTGACGTATTGAATAGTCTTCTTCGACATATACAACGCTTGATTTTGGAAGCAAAAAGAATAAAACGTTCATAAACATTCCTCCAATTCATTTATATTATTAATTGTTTTACAATTTATATCTTTTCTGTTTTCTAAATAACCAAATCCATAATTAACTAATATACAATCAACATCGCTATTTTTAGCAAATTCTAAATCAATTACACTATCGCCAACATATAAAACATCACTGTTATTTAAATTTAATTTTTGAATTGCGGAAAGCATCATTTCCTTATTTGGCTTTGCCTTTAATTTGTTAGTTTGTCCTAATATAACATCAAACAAATCGGGATAAAATTTATTAATTAATAATGTACAAATATCATTTGGTTTATTAGAAATTAATGCTAGTTTTGCACCCTTTTGTTTGATTTTTGCAAGAAAATTGAAAACGTTAGGATATGGTTTTGTATACACATCAAAATGTGATAAATAATAATTTTTATAGTCATTATAGACAACATCAAACAATTCTAAGTGTTTGCCATCCATTGCGTTTTTTATTAAATGATTAGAACCTAATCCTAAATAAGTTTGAATTGTTTTTTCATCTTTTTGAAAAAATCCATGTTTTTTTAAAGAAAAATTAACCGCTTCAGTTATATCTTTTAATGTATTTAAAATAGTACCATCTAAATCAAAAAAAACAGCTTTATATATCATAAATTAAATCCTAAAACATCTATAATCATTTCTTTATCAAGGCCCCCACCGTGATGTCCAATAAAATGATTTTCATCGCGACTAACAAACATCGCTTTATTTGAAATTGAAACGGCAAGGTAATCTCCTAAAAACGATAATGCCTCGTTGCTATATTTTGCATATCCAAATAAATCATTACCAATAACTTCTTGTCTTGTATATAATTCAAAATCGTTAGAGAAATATTTTTTAAACAATTTGACGAATTCTTCCTTTTTGTTTTCTTTTATTTTAAAATTCGGAGAACGAACTTCAAAACTTGGATGATAATATAAAGTTGATAAAAAATTTGGATAATCTTCTAAATAAATTGGCTCAATATTAATTTGACCATGATCAGCAATAACAAAAATAGTAAATTCTGGATTATTTTTAGCAAATTGCTGAACTGTATCATTTATATTTTTAATATGATTTTTAACTTGAATAGAATCTACACCAAAATCATGTGAATCATGGTCTGGATTAGTAAAATAAGCGTATGTAAATGTTGCTTCTTGCCTATTTGCTTTTTCTTGAACTTTTAATAATAATTCATCAAGAGTTTTTGGCCCGCTTTTATCAACTGGATATTGAAAAACAGAAGAAGCAATCTCACAATTATTTGTTTTGTTTATTAATGTTGTAATTGATATATAAGGCTTAAGTTGTTTACATATTATCTCTTTATCAACAAACTCGTCCGTTTGACTATTTGCACCAGTAAATACATCAGCATTGACTTTAAAATCATCAAATGGTTGAGACCAAGCCATATAACCAGTTTCACAAGGATATTTTCCACTTAATAAAGCAGTAGTAGCCGCTACTGTTGTAGGAGGAAAAGTAGATGTGATTGTTAACATTTTATGTTCTAGCAAAAAACTAGAAACATCTTTATGAATATTTAATAAATAATCACCCATTCCATCACAAAGCAAAACCACTATTTTCTTTTTATCTTTAATGATGTCAAAAAGAAAATCGATTGGTTTATGAAATGGTTTAACACCATATTTTTTCAAGAAAGTATTAGAGAAGTTTATCAAAGATAAATCTTTATCAATCTTAAACATAAATTAAATATAACATTATTTAACATAAATGTAAAAAATTAAGGCAATATTTTGTTAATGTATTATAATTTATATACACGCCAATAGCTCAATTGGATAGAGCATTAGACTTCGAATCTAACGGTTGCGGGTTCAAATCCTGTTTGGCGTGCCACTTGGTAATGAATTTCTATGACTCTTATGAGTTATAGATTTTTTAATATTTTGATATCTTGAATATGTTATAAAATTTCAAAATATGATTTGATGGTAAGTAAACGTCGTTAATTAACACCCTTTTACTATTCTACGAATAAATGTATGCTCCAATCATTATGAAAGGAGCTT
>CALVSI010000026.1 GCA_944358985.1 uncultured Bacilli bacterium
CAATGTTAGATAATTACTATAACAAACCAAAATAAAAAGGGCTCTACTCACCATCTAGGTTTTCGAACAGCCCCTTTTTTTATCAAATTTTAAGCAAAAATAGCCCTTTTAACAAGATAATAAATATACAAATATTTAAATTATACCTTACTCCTATATTTAATTTAAAAAAATGATATAATATTTGTTGAGACATATGGATGTAAAACTTTATAACTCGTTAACTAAAAAAGTAGAGATTTTCAAACCCATTAAACCTGGTGAAGTTTCAATGTATGTTTGTGGTCCTACAGTGTATGATTATCCGCATATTGGTAACATGCGTCCTGTCGTTGTTTTTGATACGTTACGACGATTTTTATCTTACATCGGTTATAATGTTACTTATGTTTCTAATTTTACAGATATCGATGATAAAATCATCAATAAAGCTTTAAAAGAAAGCAAAAGCGAAAAAGAAGTTTCGAGCTTTTTTATCGATGAATTTAAAAAAGAAATTCACGATATAGGAAGTAAAAATCCCGACATTACTCCTAAAGTCAGCGATTATATTCCTAATATTATTTCATATATCGCTAAACTTATCGATATTGGTGCGGCATATGTTAATGATGGAGATGTTTATTTTAGAGTTGAATTTAATAAAGACTATGGATTATTGAGCAAAATAGATGTCGATGATTTAAAATTAGGTGCTAGAGTTGAAACTTCTTCAAAAAAAGAAAATCCTTTAGATTTTGTATTATGGAAAAAAACTGATGTTGGTATTAAATTTGATTCACCATGGTCAAAAGGTCGTCCAGGATGGCATAGTGAATGCTGTGTTATGATTGATTCAATATTCAAAGGTGATGGTAAAATTGATATTCATGGTGGAGGATATGATTTAAAATTTCCTCATCATGAAAATGAAATTGCTCAAGCTGAAGCTATGCACAATCATCATCTAGCAAATTATTGGATTCATAATAATTTTGTAAATATTAATAATGAGAAAATGTCAAAATCGCTTGGAAATGTCTTTTTGGCAAAAGATTTAATTAGTGAATATGGCGGTATGGTAATTAGAATGGTGATGTTATCCGCACCATATCGTCAACCTATTAATTTTTCTAATGAAACACTGACAAGTGCTAGAAACGAATTAAATAAAATTCGAAATGTTTATAAACAACTTGCTTCCACATTACAAGTTAATAATGTGACGCTGGATAATAAGGAATATATTTTGGATACACATTATATGGAAAGCTTTTTAAATGCTTTAAGCGATGATTTAAACATTCCTAATGGTCTTAGTGTTTTATTTGAATTAATTAAGGTATCTAATCAAACTCTTCGTAGCACTACTTTAGATTTAGATGCTTTAAGTCGATATTTTTACACTATGAAAGATATGTTATCTATTTTGGGGTTGAATATTGAATACCCGATTTTAGATAGTGAAGACATTGCTTTATATCATAATTATTTGCAAGCCAAAGCCAACCGAAATTTTGCTCTTAGTGATTGTATTAGAAATAAATTAAACGAGAAAGGAATTTTATAATTATGTTAACTTCACTAGTCGAATCAACTCAAATTATTAGTATTGATCAAAAAATAGCGGAATTTTTTAATAACTTATGGAATTATGATGGTTGGTCATGGGGCAATTTATTGTTAATTTTAATTTCTTTATTATTAACTGTTATACTATCAAGTTTTATTGGATTAGAAAGAGAAGTTAGGGGAAGAAGTGCAGGACTTCGAACACATTTATTAGTCGCTGTTGGTTCCGCTGTTATTATGATAATTTCTATTTATGGTTTCCCATTAATTGCTGAAGGAATGACAAGAGATCCTGCTCGTTTGGCTGCTCAAGTTGTTGCCGGTGTAGGTTTTTTAGGTGCTGGTGCGATTATTCATTATGCTGGTGGTATACGTGGATTAACTACTGCTTCCACAATTTGGCTTGTTATGGCTATCGGTTTAGCGTGTGGATCAATGAATTTTGTTTTAGCTATCGTTACTACTTTTATTGTTATGATAGTGTTAATCACATTTAGAAAATTAGAAAGAAGAGTTACAAAAAATCATCCAATGATTATTGTATTAAGTCATGCTAATCGCCCAATATTAACTGATGTCTTATCAATTGCTAAACAATATAATGTTATTGTTTCTGATATTAATACACAAATGATTCAAGATGGCGATGAGGAAAAAATACAAGTAATTTTCCGTTTATCTGGTGGGGACAATCATGAATTTGTTGACACTACCGGCTTTGTAAATGAAGTTAAAGTAAAAACTAAACCTATCGATATTAAGGTTATTAATCATCATTAATTATGCAAAAAACCTATATTTATGGTAGAAATACTATCACTGATGCAATAAAAAATATTAAAATTTATCATATTTATTTTTTAAATGATTTCAAAGATAATAAAATTTTAAATTTGGTAAAAAATAAAAAAATTGAGTTTTCATATGTTGATTCTAATAAATTAAAACAATTATCAAATAATGGAAATCATCAAGGTGTTGTCGCAGAAATTGACCGCTTTGAATATTCTTCACTACAAGATATTATTTCTAAGTGCAAGAAAATTAAAAATCCACTTATCTTAATTTTAGATGGCATAACTGACCCAATGAATTTTGGAGCAATAATAAGAAGCGCTGATGCATTTAATGTTCAGGGAATAATTATTAAAAAGCATAATCAAGTAATGGTTACTCCAAGTGTTTATAAAACTTCTACTGGTGCAATAAATCATGTAAAAATAGCATTAGTTACAAATCTAAGCCAAACATTAGAAACATTAAAAAAAGAAGGTTTTTGGTCGGTTGGAAGTGACGGAAACGCTCAAATATCTTATCAAGATTTAAAATATGATTTTCCTTGTGCTTTAGTTGTTGGTTCTGAAGGATTTGGAATATCTAAATTATTATTATCTAGATGTGATTATGTTGTTAAAATTGATATGTTTGGACATGTCAATTCATTAAATGCATCCGTGGCCTGTGGGATTTTGTTATCTCATATTAAAAATTGTAATAAAAAGTAATTTTTTTATTTAGACGTTAGATTTTAAAACAATATTTTTGACATACTTTAATTTTTTATATTAAAGAAATAAATCGCTATGAAGCGTGAATTTTTCAAGCACATAAGCGATGATGAACTTATTATATTAAGACGTCATGGAGACGAATACTCTAGTAATTTACTTGTAAAAAAATATAAAAAATATGCATTAAAAATCGCTAATATTAATTATTTCAACAATAAATCATTACCAATCAGTATAGATGAATATTATTCTGTGGCGATGCATTGTTTTCTATTAGCGTTTAAAAATTATAAAACTGGTGAAAATATGTTTAAAGCATATTGGGAAAGAATTACCGCTAATGAAATAAACCATTATATTATTAATCGATGTAAATCTAAAAATATCTTGTCACTTGATATGATATTTAATGATGGTGATGGAATGCCGTTTTCTGAAATGGTTGGTAAATTAGATTTTAATATAATTGAGGACATACATGTCAAAGAGATAAATCAAATTTTATCTAGCGATTCGAATTCTATTTTAAGTAATGAAGAAAGAACTGTCATTATTGGAAAAATTTTTGATTCTGATACAAAAACATTAGCAAAGAAACTTAATAAAACACAAAAGCATATAAACTATGTATATTCTAAAGCCAAAAATAAACTAGGTTTTTTAAAAAAATAATAATTTTATTATTATTATGATATAATGCAAAGGGTATGAATGCTATTAGTGTTAAAAATTTGACATACGAATATGAAGAAAACATAAAGGCGATTGATAATATATCGTTTGATATACCAGTTGGTAGTTTTGTTTCAATTATTGGCAAAAATGGTTCAGGCAAATCCACTCTTGCTAAATTATTAGATGGTCTTTTAATTGCAAAAAGTGGTGAAATTAAAATTTTTGATTTGATTTTAAATAATAAAAATATTAAGGCAATTAGAAATAAAATTGGTATAGTATTTCAAAATCCTGATAATCAGTTTATTTCTACCACTGTTGAAGATGATATTGCCTTTGGTTTGGAAAATCGAAATATTGATTCAAACAAAATGCAAGAAATAGTTATTGATTTTGCAAAAAAAGTAAACATGGATAAATATTTAAATAAAGAGCCTTCAAATTTAAGTGGCGGGCAAAAACAACGCGTTGCTATCGCTGGTGTATTAGCACTAAATTGTGACATCATTATTTTAGATGAAGCAACATCCATGTTAGATCCTAAAGGGAAAGAAGAAATAAGACAATTAATTGTTAAGATGAAACAAGAAAACCCATCTTTAACAATTTTATCAATTACTCATGATATTGAAGAAGCATATTTAAGCGATTATATTATCATTCTTGAAAATGGGAAAATAATTAAACAAGGAAAACATAAAGATATATTTTCTAATTTAGATGAATTAAAAAAATTAGGTTTTGAAACGCCATTTTTTATTACAGTCAAACAAGAATTGTTAAAACATGGATATGATTTTAGTGATTGTGAAAATATAAATGATTTAGTGGAGAAGTTATGCCAATTGATGTAAAAGATTTACACTACATTTATTTTAAAAAAACACCTTTTCACGCTGATGCTTTAAATGGTGTTAATTTTCACATTGATAATAATAAATTTGTTGCCTTTATTGGTGCAACTGGAAGTGGTAAATCAACTATCATTCAACATCTAAATGGTTTATTAATTCCAACTTCTGGCGAAGTAAAAGTGGATGATTTTATCTTAACAAGTAATAAACGAAAAAACAAAAGCATATCCAAATTAAGAAAACATGTTGGAGTCGTTTTTCAATTTCCAGAATATCAACTTTTTGAAGAAACAGTTGAAGATGATGTTGCTTTTGGCCCAAAAAATTTTAAAGTTGGTAAAGAAGAAGCTTTATTAAAAGCTCATCAAGCTCTTTTAAGTGTTGGTTTAGATGAATCATATTTTAAGCGTTCTCCATTTGAACTTTCAGGCGGAGAAAAAAGACGTGTAGCAATCGCAGGTATCCTAGCTATTGAACCTGATATATTAGTGCTAGACGAACCTACTGCAGGACTAGATAGCAGGGGTTGTGAATATATTATGTCTTTACTAAAAAAGATGCATGATGATAATAAAACAATTATATTAGTTAGTCACGACATGGATTTAGTTAATAAATATTGTGATTATGTTTATGTTGTTGACGAAGGAAAGATAGTAAATCAAGGAAGTCCAAAAGATGTTTTTGTTTCACAAGATTTGAAAGGTGATTTAGAAATTCCTAAAATATATTATTTTTGCAGGCTTTTAAAAGAAAAAGGCATAGATTTAGATATTAATTCTATAAATAATCTTGATGATTTAATGAATCAAATTATTGAAAGGATTAAAAAATAATATGAATAGCATAAGTTTTGGCCGCTACGTCAATTATGATTCATTTGTTCATAAACTAGATGCTAGAAGCAAAATATTATTTTTAATTTGTTTGATGATAATGATATTTATGCCATTTAGTGTTTGGTCAACTAGTTTAATTTTTTCGTTGATATATTTTGTTCTGCTTATTGTTTTGATGATAATGTCACATTGTTCCTTTTTATCTTTTTTAAAAGGTATTTTATCAATGTGGTTTTTATTTTTGTTTTTAATTATTATTTTTATATTTGTCCCAAATCCTAATATGTCGTCAGTGCTTTTATATCAATTTAGCGATAATTATGCAATATATTGGGATGGTGTTTATCAAGCTGGGTATATATTTTTAAGATTAATTTTAATGATGTCGTTGACTCTTATTTTAACCGCAACTACAAAGCCATTAGATCTTACTTATGCTTTAGAATGGTATATGACCCCTCTTAAAATAATTAATTTTCCAGTACATACAATCGCTATGATGATAAGTATTGCACTACGTTTTATCCCAACATTTTTAGATGAAGCTCAAAGAATTATGAAAGCCCAAGCATCACGCGGAGTGGATTTTTCTAGAGGAGGTTTGTTTAAAAAAATGAAAGCGGTAATATCGTTAATTATTCCTCTTTTCATTAGTGCTTTTGAAAAAAGTCAGCAACTATCTGATGCAATGGAAGCAAGAGGGTATGATCCAAATTCTAAAAGAAGCAAGTATCGCAAATTAAAATTTCATCTAAAAGATTTGTTTTCTGCAATATTTGTTTTCACACTTGTTGGTTTTATTATGTATTTATCTATTGCACACGGCAATATTGACGTCATAGATTTTGTTTTTGGTGTAAAGGTTGGATTTTAAATGAGAATATTAGCAAAAGTTGAATATATTGGCAAAAATTACTGTGGTTGGCAAAAACAAAATGAGCAGATATCAATTGAAGAAACTATTGAAAATGTTATTAGTAAAATTTTAAATGCACCAACTAAAATTTATGGTTCTGGAAGAACAGATAGCAAGGTCAATGCCTGCGGACAATATTTTCATTTTGATATTCTTAAAAACAATGTTGATATAGATAGATTAAAATATTCAATCAATTGTTTATTACCAAATGATATTTCTATATTATCTTTAAAATGTGTCGATGATAATTTTCACGCAAGATATTCAGCGAAAAGAAAAATATATATGTATCAAATATATTTAGGCGAACCTTCTGTGTTTTTAAAAGACTATGTTGAAATAGTTTATCAATCTTTCGATTTAGATTTGTTTAAAAAAAGTTTAAATTTATTTGTTGGTCAACACAATTTTAAAAATTTTACTTCTAAAGAAGAAGATGAGGATAATTTTGTGAGAACTATATATAAAATTGATGTAATTAAGGACAAAAATTTAATAAAAGTAATAATAAATGGAGATGGATTTATGCGCTATATGATAAGGTATATAATTGGCACATCAATTAATGTCGCAATAGGGAAAATAAATATTAATTTTATCAATGATTTATTAAATAAAGATGTTAGAAATGTTACATCTTATAAAGCTAATTCATGTGGCTTGTTTTTAATGGATGTGTTGTATTAAACTATTATAGGAATAATAAATATTAAGGAGAAATTATATGGGAAGACATTTTGAAGTTAGAGCAAAAGCAATGGCGGCAACCGCTGCTAAAAAATCCGCAGTTAATATGCGTGCCAGTAAAGAAATTTATATGGCGGCTAAATCTGGGATTCCTGATCCTAATGCTAATTTAGCATTAAGAAGTGCAATAGAAAAATGGAAAGGACAATCTGT
Source organism: uncultured Bacilli bacterium (assembly GCA_944358985.1). Taxonomy (GTDB): domain Bacteria; phylum Bacillota_I; class Bacilli_A; order RFN20; family CAG-826; genus CAJOOD01. The sequence goes on from CALVSI010000026.1 coordinate 7,250, forward strand.
TCCAAAAGATGTTATCGATCGTGCTATAAAAAAAGCTCAAGGAGGAGATGCAGCCTCTTATGAATCTGGGCGTTATGAAGCTTTTGGTCCAGGCAATTCTTTTATAATTGTAGAAACATTATCAGATAATTCTAATCGTGCAAATAGCGAAGTAAGAGCCGCTATTACTAAAAAAGGCGGACACATGGGTTCGGTTATTTATAATTTTACTGAATATGGCGTTTTTACATTTAAGGGAAATAATCGTGATGAAGTAGAAGAAGCATTAATTCTTGGTGATGTAGATGTAAGTGATGTTAGCGAAGAAGAAGGATATATTAATGTATTAGTGGCACCAAATGATTTTGCAAAAGCAAGAGATGTGTTAAATTCTTTAAACATCAGTGAGTTTGAAACAAATGAAATTTCTTTTATTCCAAATGATTATATTGAGATTTCTAATCCAGATGATAAAAGAAAATTTACTGAATTGCTTGATATGCTTGATGGTTTAGAAGATGTTCAAGCAGTATATCATAATGTTTCGTTATAATTTTTGTTGACTTAAACAATAATATATAATATTATTTTAGTCGGCACTAATTGCTAAAACTAGTAGTCCCGGTAAGAGTACAAGTATTAGTAAGAAGGGAGATAAAGAGTTATGCAACGTCAAACAAGTATTGCAAAACCAAGTGAGATTACACGTAAATGGTATGTCATTGATGCTAAAGACAAACCATTAGGACGTTTAGCCAGCGAAGTTGCAGTGGTGTTAATGGGAAAAAATAAACCAATTTATACACCAAATGTTGATTGTGGTGATTATGTTATTGTAATCAACGCAAGCAAAGTAAGCTTATCTGGTAATAATAAACTCACAAATAAATTTTATTATAACGCTTCAGGCTATAATGGTGGTCTAAGAAAAAGAAGCGCAAAAGAAATGTTAGCAAATTATCCATGTGAAATGATGGAAAGATGCGTACATGGAATGTTACCAAAAGGTAAATTAGGAAGAGCTATTGAAAAGAAATTATTCGTTTACGCTGACGATAAGCACCTTCACGAAGCTCAAAAGCCAGAAGTGCTTGAGCTAAAATATTAAAGGAGAATGAAATATGGCTAAAAAAGAAAATGTCCAATATTATGGCACTGGTCGTAGAAAATCTTCTGTCGCTCGTGTTTATTTAGTCGGTGGAAGTGGAAAAATTACAATTAATGAACGTGATGTTCGTGACTATATGCCTTATGAAACATTAGTTATGGATTTAAGACAACCATTAACATTGACAAATACTCAGGATAAATATGATGTTATTGCTCATGTTTCTGGTGGTGGTTTTACAGGTCAAGCTGGTGCTATTCGATTAGGTATTGCTCGTGCATTACTTACTGCTGGTGTCGATCGCAAAACGTTAAAAGTTGCTGGTATGATTAGTCGCGATTCAAGAAGTAAAGAACGTAAAAAATACGGTCTTAAAGCTGCAAGACGCGCACCACAATTCTCTAAACGTTAATTGGTATAAACGAACCATTATTAAGCCTCCTTTGGAGGCTTTTTTATTGTAAAAATATGTTGACTTTAATATAAGTGTTGTAGTATATTTAATAAGCACGTTGGTGAAGGGCCTTTAGCTCAGTTGGTTAGAGCACTCCCCTGATAAGGGAGAGGTCGATAGTTCAAGTCTATTAAGGCCCACCATTAAGAGTGAAATTTCCCCCAAAATTTTGCCCAAATAGGGTAAGATGAAATGGAGGATTTTTTTATGAAGTTAACTCTAGAAGA
>CALVSI010000027.1 GCA_944358985.1 uncultured Bacilli bacterium
GCCGACGCCCTTGCCGACAAAGAATATGCTGCATTTGACGCGCAGCGAAAACATTTTGAAGCCCTGCAAGCCGATAAAGATGATTTAATCGAACTTGAATCATTAGTTGCAGATATAAAACAATTAAAATAAAAACTAACGCATAAAAGGCAGCCATAAAGGCTGCCTTTGTTACTCTATATGATGCAAATTTACAAAGTACTAAAACAACGTATGAGTTCGTGATAGATTTCTACGTGTTTTATCACATTAAGAATTTACAAAGTACTAAAACGTTAAAGCAACCGCAAAATTTATTGATGTTGTTTTATCACATTAAGAATTTACAAAGTACTAAAACATTGTGCAGGATTTTAAGAATCGCGCGGCGGTTTTATCACATTAAGAATTTACAAAGTACTAAAACAACGTCAGCAAGCGATTTCATCACTGTTAGTTTTATCACATTAAGAATTTACAAAGTACTAAAACTAGCTATCTCGTTGCCGCTTTTGCGAATAAGTTTTATCACATTAAGAATTTACAAAGTACTAAAACGATAACTTATATCTTGATACTTTTTATTGTTTTATCACATTAAGAATTTACAAAGTACTAAAACATTAAGATACTTCGACTTTGAAGCCTTCGGTTTTATCACATTAAGAATTTACAAAGTACTAAAACTACCGTTCCTTGCTACACTTATATATTACGTTTTATCACATTAAGAATTTACAAAGTACTAAAACTGTAACCACAACCGCCAAGTCTGAACACGGTTTTATCACATTAAGAATTTACAAAGTACTAAAACTAGCCTCACTATAAGTAGTTATCTCTGTCCGTTTTATCACATTAAGAATTTACAAAGTACTAAAACTGTCTTATATAATCCTAATCTTATTTGTTTGTTTTATCACATTAAGAATTTACAAAGTACTAAAACACTCCTTTTCGTTTTTATTTGCGGTTTGCGTTTTATCACATTAAGAATTTACAAAGTACTAAAACATCCTCTGATGTTACGATAGGGACTTTATGTTTTATCACATTAAGAATTTACAAAGTACTAAAACCGTCGACGGTGATATTTTTAAGGAATTTGGTTTTATCACATTAAGAATTTACAAAGTACTAAAACTAAGCACCGACTGCTCACCAAGATGAGAAAGTTTTATCACATTAAGAATTTACAAAGTACTAAAACTCACATTGAGTAGATTGAATACGAATAAAGTTTTATCACATTAAGAATTTACAAAGTACTAAAACGGGTGAACAAAGTGGACCTTCTGACCCTAAGTTTTATCACATTAAGAATTTACAAAGTACTAAAACCACTGTTAATGGTGGCTTCACGCTGTCGCGGTTTTATCACATTAAGAATTTACAAAGTACTAAAACTATAAATTCTCTCATCACTATCCCAAAGAGTTTTATCACATTAAGAATTTACAAAGTACTAAAACAATGGAAAACGCTTCTATTGTTCCAGTAAGTTTTATCACATTAAGAATTTACAAAGTACTAAAACCTCGTCAAGGTTTGTGATTTTAATGATGAGTTTTATCACATTAAGAATTTACAAAGTACTAAAACGCTTCGAGCGATTCGGAACCAAGCGTAGCGGTTTTATCACATTAAGAATTTACAAAGTACTAAAACGTGAGGCTTTCCAGATTCAAAAGTGGTATGTTTTATCACATTAAGAATTTACAAAGTACTAAAACCCTTCATTCCGTCAGCTCCTTTCAAAAGAAGTTTTATCACATTAAGAATTTACAAAGTACTAAAACGGATGAAGAATATCGTTTTTGGTTGGAAGGTTTTATCACATTAAGAATTTACAAAGTACTAAAACGTTACTGTAATTGCCGGACGCGAGAGGAAGTTTTATCACATTAAGAATTTACAAAGTACTAAAACCTCAACGACGGTTAAATGCTGTTATAAATTCTTAATATGATATTTTTAAACACAAAAAGCCATAAACAAACCTACTTATTAGGATTATTTATGGCTAAATATAATAATTTTAAATTTCCATTCTAAAAGAATGTGATTTCGACATAAAGTCTTATTTTAGTAGGATTTGTAAATTCTTGATTTGATAAACTCTATACTTTAATTATAAATAAAATCTTTTATTTGTCAACACTTTTTCTAAATAAATTGTCTATATCGCCAAAATATCTATCATAAGCTCTTTCACAAAAAATATTTTTCAGTAACATCTGAGTAATTTCAGCTTCCGTCATTCTGTAATTAAATTTATCTAAAAGCAACTCTAACATCTCATCATAATCATCAAATCCTAAAACAGTACCATCTTTTATAATATGATAAGCAAAAATATCGTCAACTATATTATTTATAGCCTCACTTTTTGTATAAACAATAATATTTTCAATATTATCACAACATTTTAATACTTGTAAAAATTTCTCTAACTGAAGTTTATCTAATCCATATTCTGGAAGTTCGCATAATAAAAGTTTAGGTCTATTCAATTGAAGTTTATTTATCATGTTCAACATCATTATTTTTATTAGCCATTGATCGTGTTCATTCAAAGATATTAGTTCTTCATCGTAAAAATTTTCAATTTCTATTATTTTAGAAAAATTAAAAATATTCTCATCAGTAATTTTTGATTTTAAACCATATTCAACTAACTCTTTATCTAACTCGTTTAATATATCTTCTTGCATATAAAACAAAACATTTTCATATGCTTTTTGAATTTTATTAAATTTTTGATTTAATATTTGCCCAAAGACAGTCTTTTTAGTTATTTTAATCTCATTTTCAAGAGAAACTTTAGGTTCTAGTCTAAAAACAACAAAATCTTGAGCAGATAAATTATTTTCGTTTAAAGCAACTAAAATGCCATCATTCAAAAATTTATCTGAAAAATCTTTTTTATTAAAATATGATTGTAATAAATCAAAGATTATTACAGGCGTATATCCATCGTCATGAGAAGTAAGAATTGTTAATTTTTGTAAATTTAAATATATCCTTTTCTTTAATTTATAGCCGCCTAATATTAAAGTCCCATCCATATAAAACCTCAAAAACTTAATAATTTAGCTGTTGTTATTTTCTTATCAAGAGCCGTTTTATTTCCAACCAAATACTTTATAGATTGATATTGTTTTTCAGTAATCATTAAAACCATAACTGATCCATCTGACGGCAAATGTTTATTTAAATAATCCATATGCCACCTTACCGTATCTCTATTAGGGCAAATTTTGCAATAAACAGAATATTGCAGCATTTGATATCCTGATTTTATTAAAACTTTTCTAAATCTTGTATATCTTTTAACTGCTACTGTATCATCCATTGGCAAATCAAAAAACAGTAATATTCTCATGACTCTGTAATCACTCATTTTCGTATAAAATCTCCGGTTCAGGCATTATTATATATCTCTCATCATTTGTTTCCATATAATGAATTATGCCATCAACAAATAAATTAATTGCCTGCGGTATAGAATATCTTTTTTTATTAAAATAAATTTTATTAACCAATGCTTCTAATAATGACAAACGCTTTTCCCTGTTAAAAAGTGCTGTTTGCTTGTAAATATTTTTATATACCCAAAAATCCACAATTGGTCTGAATGGTTCTATAAAATCATCAGCTAAATTAAAATGATTATAAATATTTCTATGTTTTATACCAATAGTAGGTATCAATCCTTTTGCAATTATCGAACGGCACATCATCGCACGAATTACCGAATAGCCATAATTTAATGCTATATTTTGCGGATCGCAATTTCCGCGGTCACGTGTAAAAAGATCTCCAAATAATGCCCTAAAATATACTTTAGCAGCCAATCCCTCTCTATTGGTTATATCATCCAAATCTACCTCATTTTCATAATCCAGCAAAAGTTCTATGGTTTGCATATTAAGAGAAAATGCATCTAAAACTTTAGCTTGATTTATAATTTTTCCTCTTATTATTAATTGCCACAAAAGTTTTTTATCATCATTATTAAGATTAAGCTGAAGTTCCTGTTGTTTAAAAGCTGAAAAATTACCAGTAATAGGGCTGACGGTTAACTCAGGCAATCCATTCTTTTCGCAAACTATTACACAAATATTATTTTGTGTTAACTTACATAATAATTGCACCGTAACATACAATTTATAGTTATTGAAAATCACCGTATCAATGTCGCTTATTGGTATTACATAAGTTTCGTCTCCGCTTTCTATTTTTAAATTATTTAAATACAACGAAACTTTATGACTATCCTCAATATAAATTGTCCGCCAGCCCATTAAATCACCTAAAATCCATTTCTAATTTTAAATGTTCTTTAAGTACAGGATAAATATTTCCTAACACATCTACATTATATTTTTGCATATTTGTAATTTTATTACCGATCGTTATCATCCTGTATCTTTGTGTGTTTCCCGGTGAAGGTTTATCTACATATTTAGTTTCAATAACATTTTTACTATCATTATTAATACAACTATATTGCCACATAAATTTTTCACTATCTTTTTCGTAGCTAAAAAACTCACCTCTGTATAAAGAAAATACAAATGTAGCATCGTCACTAATTTTTTTCTTTATTTTTTCTGATTGATATTTACCCAAATCAATTTTATAAACGCCCTTTTCTACACGTATCATATCATACGGTACACTAATAAATTTATACTTACCATTATCTAAATAAAAATCAGCTCTTAGAGTCTTAATTTGCAAATAAACAGACTTATTTTTTCCGGCTTGTTTTTGGTTTACACGATGGCTTCCCAATTGCCCATCCATAAATTTAACATCAGTAATGGTCGGTCCATTATTGTGTTTAGCATATTTTGTTATATATTGGCCATAATCTTCCTTATATCTTGCAAAAGGATTTTTTTCGTTCGGATAAGACTCAACTACTTCCTGCAATTTTTTAAAAGTTTGAGGATCATTACGATACATCAAAATAGTTTCCGGATTTTTACGAATTCTTTCAGCTAATTTATCTCCAGTGCTGCCAATACCTTCATTATAAATATTTTTATATTTTGTTATAATATAGGTTTTTTCATTTCCTTTTTCATCAGTACATACTCTGGTCGATTTAATCTGCAAATCATATAATTGTCTGTTTGGTTTACGATCTACCTTGTGAGAATATTTTTGTTTACGCAATTCTACTTCTTTTATAAATTTTATATATTTCCCTGCATTAAAATCTTCATCATCAATAAATTCTCCTGTTGCAGAATCAATAATCCTGCCATTTTCAAAAACTAAAGTCTCTTTATTAGTTAAAAACTCATCACTTAAATCAACTATACTATTTAATTTCTTCATCAATTCCGTATTAAATAACCCGGCAATTATTAATGCATCTTGGGCATGATGAGCATAAGTTGCTTCTCTATCCTTGTCTAGTTTTGCTTTTTTACGAAAAGCAAATGTTGCAGAACCTTTAACTGTCTTTACTTTAGTATTTATGTTATTCGCTTTAAAATAGTCCTGAAGCATATTCAGTACTTTTCTGCAGGCATATCTTGTATCAACCAAATTTCTATTAATAAACCCTATCATTTCTTTTTCAGGCAGCCCATTTTCAAACAACAAATTAGCTTTTTTATTTTTTGTATATCTGTTGTTTTTTAAAACCATATTTTTAAATTCTTCATAAGTTATTTCACCTTCTCCGCTTTTTAAATACATAAACGGAGTACGTTGCGCTTTATTTCTATTTTCATTAATAAATACAGCAACTTTATTATTTTTAGAATCATCAAAAGAAATAGATCGCGGAATTATATGATCAACTTCAAGCATACCTTCATAAACCTGCTGTAAAGACACGGGTTTTCCCGAATAAGCAGATTTCATGTCTTGATCCATCAATAAATTTATTATCTCAAATTGTCTTGGAGTTATTTTTTTATTTAATGTTAATTTGTGTATTTCATTAGCACGTTCTTCATTTCTTTTTTGAATATCCTTTTTTAATTTCTTCTGCTCATCTAAATTTTTCTCACGTGCCATTTCTATAATAATGTCACTAAATTCAACTCCATAATTGTCTTTTACTAATTTACGACAAGCATTAATTACTTTTACAGCTTCTGATACTGCTCGTTTCGTAACAGGAGAAACAATCCAATCTTCACCATCAAATTTAATATTTTTACCAATATTGGCTTGATTTTTATTTTCCAATAAACCAGCTTCATAAAATAGCTGCATTTGATTTTTATCTGTTGCCCATAAATCTGGCATAATTAAATTCATGGCTTTTTTAGATAAAGAATGGTATTGAGTGAAACCAGAGAGTTTAGCAATTTCAGCCGCAACATCTAAATCTATACCTATATTCAACAATTCACTTTCTCTAACTTCTACAGATTTTTCTTTTGTTAAAATATCGGCTATATTATCGCATAAAGAAATATTACCTTCTATAATCTCTTTTTTATTAAATTTATTAAATGTTTTCAATAAATCTTTGTATTGTTTAAATTCGGTAAAAACAGGCTTATTGCTCTTATCTATACGGTACCCAGTTATTTCATCCTGAGTAACATTACAGATCTTTGCAATATTAGCTAAAGTTATATTTTTCCCTTTATTTATATACTCATTAATCAACGTTTTCTTTTCTTCTTCTGTTATTTTTCTATCGGAAAATTTTAAATTATTTAAATCATTCAATATATTAAATAAGTTTGCTGTATAAGCTCCTTTGGCTATACGTTGCTCATCAGGAAAATATGTGCATTTACCACGCATCAAATCAATTAAATTAACTTTTATAACATTCCCGTTTTCATCATAACGGTAACAACCATATGGCGTAGGACTTTTTTCACTACCCGGTCCTTCAAAATATTCTCTTTTTGACTTATATATACTTAAAATTTCATCTTTATGCTCAGCTACATTTTTATAAAAATTTCCCTGAACATCTATTAATTTTTCTACTTCACGCAAATATTCTTTATTTCTAAATCTATTTTCGGTGCCTCTTACCGTTCCATTATTTGTTAAAAATTTTTCATACTGCAATTCACAAACAAACTTTTCTTTTAATTTTGCTTCCTGTTCCAACAAAATATCTTCTGCACTTTTTCCATCAGTTTCTTTATTTTCTATATCTTCTGCCGTTAAATAAAAAGTACCCCTGCGTTTTGTTAAATGCATTAAAGCTAAAAATAATTCTTCCGGAGCTAACTTTTCTTTTAGTCCACGACATCTAATCTCATAAATATTGCCAAAAGGTTCCGGCAAATCTATTTCTAATAAATTAGAAAGCAATACACCCATTCTGTCAAGCCTATGTCTCGTTCTTCTTTCACGTCTACGAGCACTTCTTGCCGTACGCCTTTTTAAATTTTCTTCAGCTGTACCTTCAGAAAACAACCTAACGCCACTATCAATAATATTATAATTTTCATCTATAATTCCCCAGCCAACAGATGCAACACCTATGTCTAAACCTAATTTTAATTCCATGTTCATCACCTTTTCTTATAATCAAATTTTTATATAATTGTAAAACACCTTATAAGAATATTTTATCACTAAATACAACTTTATTCTATAAAAATTACAGAACACAAGCTACTTTACCAAATTACAATTTTATACAAAATATAAAAAAGTAAAACAGGCACTATATTTTTCAGTATAGTGCCTGTTCTATTCATAATTTCTTCTCTTTTTCATCGCCGCCGGGCGGCGTAACTACTTTTTTGGAAATACCACCTGTTTGGGTCCGAATTCCGCATTTTTAGGTATCATTACCTCGTCAAATTTAATGCTGCGGGTATGCAGGGTATGGCTCCATTC
>CALVSI010000028.1 GCA_944358985.1 uncultured Bacilli bacterium
ATCAAGTCCGATTTTTCGGACTTTTTTCTTTTAAAATAAAAAAAGGCCATTAAGTTTTTAATTTCTTAACAGCCTCTAGATATTGTTTATTTATTAAGAATTACTAATTACAACATAATCAGTTGTATTTGTTTGTGCGTCCACTACTTTTTCAAAAACAATTTCGCTTTTTTGGCCTGTTTTTCTAATTTCAGCAATGATAAGTGTTTTATTATTTCGATTAATGAATTTAAATTCCATCTTTTCTACACCAAGATTGCGGTCTTTAACTTCTAATTCAACTTCATTATTTTCAATTTCTAAACTATATTCATATACTTTTCTTTTATTGTTTATGACAGTGTAATTGAATTCGCTTTCATCGTTTTCGATTTCTTGTTCAACCTTGACATAACTATCTTCATCAACTTGATAGGTAAATGATATTTCATATTCATCTTGATCTAATTCTTTTTCACCAAACATTTTATATTCGTTATCATTAACAATAATTAATCCATCGATTCGATACTCTTCTTCTTGATCATCCCAATCATCATCATCGTCATCATAATCTTGCATTAATGTTTCATTATAATACATCGTAATACTTTGATTTGTCATTGCAATATCAGTGTAAGAAATCAATACTTTTGTTTGATATCCTTCGCGATCAGAAGGCAACACTTCACTATTAGTCATTAAGCTTTGATTATAAAGTGCAGCTTCTACAGTTGGTAAATAGTCTTTAATTTGACTTATTAATGTTTCATCTGCAGCGGCTTTTTTGATTGGTTGGACAGTTTGATTTGTGTCTAACGTAGTTAATAATCCAACAGATGTGATAGCTTCAAAGGCATAAACGTTTCTATCATTTTGAGTAATTCCACCACCTTGATTGTTACTTGAAAGGTTGTCGTTGTTGAGTTGGCAGCCAGTTAACATGCCGATTGCTAATACTGGAAGTAAGATTTTAAGTTGTTTCATAAGTTTAATTCTCCTTTTTCACCTATTCAACAACTAAGAATTAATTTTTATTGGAAATTTTTTAATTTCTTTTTAATTGGATAGTATATCCAAGATTTTTTTCGATATATTGATAATATGATTCATTTGATTGTTCTATCACATCGATATCGATTAAACCTTCCTCATCATCCATTTCATAACTCATTATAAAATCATGGTTAGGGTCTCGAGAAAACATTATACAGTATTCGCTTTTTTTACGATTTTGTTCGATTTTAACCTCAACAACTTTTTCTTCATTTTGTTCTTGTTCAAAAGATAATTCTACTAAAAATTGTTGGCGATTATTTTCGTATAAAGAATATAAATAGCTTTCTTCATGTTCATCTTGTTCGGTCTCAACTTCTTGTTCAATCAACAAATATGAATTACTATTTAATTCTACTTTTAACGTTAATTCATATTCGTCATCTTCTAATTCTTTTCCACCACTCACATGATAAACAGTACTATTTACAATAAATTGACCATCTAAACGATATTCCTTTTCATCATCATCTTCATCAACATCAGTAATATCGGTTTGATTATAATAAAATTCAATGATTGTACCATGATCATCGATGCTCATTTGATATTCCCACTTTGATGTTGGGTCGGTAATTTGATAAATTGTTGGTTTAACATCAAGATTATTTTTCAGCATTGTTTCTGATGTTGACATATATGGATTTAATAAATTTATATTTTCCTTAAAATCATTTTCGCTTATACGACGTTTTAATAAAGACGAAATTTTATTGTTATCGTTTGAAACGATGTTAAAAGCACTTAAAACACTGAAGGCAATTTCGTTTTCTTCTCCTTGAATAGCAACTGGCACATAATCACCACTTATTGGAGGCAATATATTAGAATTATTACCATGCATAGTTAAAGGCAAAACAATGGCGAGTGCAACACCGCCAGCAAGAATAGGAGAACCAATAAAATAAAGAGCTTTGTTTTTATACCAAGGTGTTTTCTTTTCTGGTTTAGATGTCTTATAAGTATTTAAAATTTGTGCAGAAAGATTTTCCACTTTGTTTGAATCTAAACTACTTAGAATATCTTGACGTAATTTTTCTTCATTCATTATTGATAACCTCCTAATTTTATTTGCAATTTATCTTTTGCCTGACTATATAACCATGTAAGTGTCCCAACTGGTATATTTTTTAAAAGAGAAATTTCTTTAAAAGTATAATCGCCCAAAACTTTTAAAATGAAGACCATAAATTCTTTTTCATCAAGAATATCTTTGATTTTATCTATTAGATCGCTTTCAATTTTTTCATCATTTGAATAAGAATCATTGATATATTTGAATGTGTATTCCTTTTCATGACGACGTCTTTTATAAAAATTTATTGCTTTGTTTTTAGCGCTTGTGACTAAAAAAGCAATGATATCGACATCTTTTTTTAACTTATGGCGATAATTTAAAAAATCGATGTAAGTCTCCTGCACGAGATCTTGACTGATGTGATCATCTCTAAAAACAACATAAATCGCATAATAGACGGCTTTTTTTGTTAGATTATAGAAATCATCAAACGCTGACATATCATCGTTTTGTAGGCGTATTAGAAGTTTACTTAAAAGTTCTTTATCATCCATACCCTTTCACCTTATTAACAAATACGTAAGACATTTTATTGGAAAATTATATAAAATAAAATAAATTTGCTTGTTAAAACTTAATTTAAGAAAAAATTGTTATAATATTAATTAGATTATATCTAATTCATCATATCTTTATTTCAGCATTAAAAAATCAAATTAACTTTGAATGTTTTTGTGTTTTGCAAAGTTAAAATTGATATTTTAGCAAAAAAATACAGGTTTACTTGATTATAAAGACGGGTGAATTATGCGAATAAAGGAATTAAGATTAAAAAAAGGAATTACACAAAATGATTTGGGAAAAATAATTGGTGTCAGCGGACAAACCATCTTAAATTGGGAAAATGAAATCTACCATCCTAATATTGAACAATTAATAAAACTCGCTGATTATTTTAAGGTTAGTGTCGATTATTTGATAAATAGAAAAAACACCAAAGAGAATTATATAAATGAAATATTTTTAGAATTAAACAAAATTAATCATGAAGATTTTTTAAAATGTATTAAAGATTGTTTAATTAAAAATATCGAAGATAGAAATAAGAATTAATTTTTTAAATATTTTTCCTTTTCTTTATTCCAATATATTTTGTCATTAATATCAATTTTTCGTATTACTTTACAAGGGTTGCCTGCTGCTATTACATTATCCGGAATGTCATGTGTTACAACTGATCCCGAACCAATAACAACATTATTTCCAATTGTCACGCCAGGATTAACAACGACATTTCCGCCGAGCCAAACATCGTTACCGATTTTAATTGGATATCCGTATTCTAATAATTCATTTCGGATATCTTTATCGATAGGATGACCAGCTGTATATAAGCAGACACGTGGTCCGAATTTGACATTATTTCCGATTATAATTTCATTTACATCTAAAAATATACAATCATAATTAGCGTAAAAATTATCTCCTATTGTTATGTTATTGCCGTAATCACAACGAAAAGGATAATTGATGAAACAATTTTTTCCAATATTTTTGAATAATTTTTTTAATAATTCTTGTTTTTTTGCGGTATCAGTATTGTTTTCATCATTAAATTTACTAAGAATCTCTTTTCTATAATTATATTGTTTAGCCAATTCTTCATCGTTAGCAATATATAACAAACCACTTAACATTTTTTCTTTTTGTGTCATTTTTTAAACACCTCCTATGATCAAATATTTAGATAACAACCATATAATTATATATCGAAATTTATTTTATAAGCAAAATTATTCATATATAATTACAAAGAGGAAATTTTATGACATTTTGCGAGAAATTTAACGAATTAATACACGATAAAAGATTAACACTTAATCAAATTTCTAATGATACCAAAATTCCTCTAGAAACATTAAAAATGTATCAAGATGGTATTAAAAACCCAAATAATTCGGACTTAAATCGATTAGCGGTTTTTTTTGATATCGAAGTTGAAGATTTTAAAACACAAGAAATTGAAGATAATAAAATAGTAAATCCCAAATATACTTTAGCTAATGTGATTATGACTGCCTTAACATTTGCTATTTCATTTGTGTTTATAATAATTGGCTTTATAGATTTTTATTTAATTAAGGATAATTCATTAAAAGAAATTCCTCTTAGTATAGTTACTTCATCTTTATATTATGAAAACTATGTCGGAGTTATTGCATACGCTTTTTCTATTTTAAATATTTTGTCTTCGTTATTTGTTTTAATTATTGATTTTTTAATGTTTAAAAAAATAATCAAAATTAAAATTAACTTATTGCTAGTTGCTAGAATCGTAAACTATACAATTTTTATAATAACAATATTTTTAATATTTTTTGCTATTAATTTATCATTTTATTATGCAGCATAGTTAGGTAAATAGTATGAATGATAACAAGCTAAAAGAAACTCCAATAATTAAAAAAAGAACATTAAAATCATTTTTTAAAGATGGTTTTGCAGGGATTTTGCTTGGACTTGCTGTAATTTTGCCAGGAATCAGCGGTTCCACTATTGCAATATTATTTAAAATTTATGATAAAATTTTATATTCTATAAGTAATATTTTTAAAAAATTTAAAATTTGTTTTTTATTTTTATTGCCTATTGTCATAGGCATAATTATAGGATTCTGCGTTGGTTTTTTTGCAATACAAAGCATCATAGAAGATTATACTTTTATTTTGGTTTGTGTTTTTGGCGGAATGATGTTAGGCGCCACACCTGAAATAATACAAATTATTCGAAAAGAAAAAATAACACCATTAAGAATAAGTTTAACAATTATTGGATTTTCTATACCAATTATTTTAAGTGCAGTATTTGCAAATGTTATTGAATTAGATATGAGTCAAATTTTTGATGATTTCCCTTGGTGGATACATCTTGTTGGATTTTTAGTTGGAATTTTAACTTCACTAACACAAATAATTCCTGGATTATCAGCGACAGTATTATTAATGTCGATTGGATTTTTTACTCCTATGATGAATGCTGTAAGCATTAGTGAATTATCTAGTCAGCCTATATGGATATTGTTCTTTTTTGTTTTTGTTTTAGGCTTTATTGTTGGTTTCTTTTTATTAAGCAAGCTCTTTACACTGCTATTTAACAAATGGCATACAAATATGTACTTTTTAGTTACAGGATTAACATTTGGATCAATAGTTAGTATTTTTTATAACAAAGATGTCTATGATGTTTATACAAATATATGGCCAAACAATTCTAATAAAACGACACTTGATTTATCGATTGGAATACCATTATTTGTCATATGCACTATAGCGGTATTTCTTTTTGTTTATTTCTTTAATAAAAGAAAAGAAAAACACGAACAAATTGATTCTAAAAAAGACAGTGAAAATATAGAATAGTTTATTTAATTAATAATAAAATTAATAGTTGCTCACGTACATATGTGCACGCTTGCCTGCTTGCATTTAAACTATATAGGTTTTGAAATAGATAAAGAATATTATGATATAGACATTAATAGATTAGAGGATAAAAACATCGATGATATTAAAAGTAATGTTGAGCAATTAAGGTTGTTTTAAGAATTGACAGAACATATCTTTTCTGAGAAATAAAACTTTACAACAATAAGCAATCTTATTATAATAAAGACGCTGATGGGCGCTTGCGCTAGAAAACGACCACTAAATGGTGGTTTTTTTCGTCTTATTCGGTATTCTTAAAATTTAAAATTTTTCGATAGGCGGTTCTATATCTTCTTTCATCGCTAGAAGTTCTTAAATTTTTTGTTGAAACGTTATAATATTTAAATAATATTGTTAAACTGCTATTGTGATAAACATAGTTTCTGATTTTGACCAATCTATTTAAAAAATCATCGAATTGGTTTTCTTGATTATAATCAGAAGCAAGATTATATTTAATAAGAGTAGAAAAAATATTTGATTTTGTTTTTGGATTTACAAACTTGTAAATTTGACATATTTCGTTCAAAGTAAATCGGTCAAAAGCAATAAACGGACTACCATATTTGTTTAATTTAGCACTGAATTGATTAAGACAATCCAATACATAATTTATACTATTAGAATCTTTTAACTTATTTTTGGCATTATTTATCAAATCATTAACAAAATTATCAAAAGATTCGGTTGAATCAATATTATAGTCGTTTAAGACGTTATAAGAAACAATCGCATTAAATTGTGTTTCAAAACAACTTATATGTTCAAATAAAATTTTGTAATTTTCTCGTTCTGATTTATACAATTTAACATATTCAGCAAAATCAGTATCTTTATCATAAATGTGGCAATGATTATTATTAAACACAGGCTGGTTGTTGTGCTTTCGAAAAAAGTTGTATTTAAATGGTGTTATTGTATTAATATAGTTATATCTAAGCAAAAATTCTTTGGCTTTTTCTTTGCTAAAAACATTAAATACAATTCTTTTATTAATACCAATATAAACGATCTGTTCATCTAAAGTTAATGGTTTTTTGAAATCGCTCATGTTAATTATTTTAATATTGTTATAGAACATAAGTTAAGATAAATTTCAAAAAAATCTATTCAAATAACTGTTATTGTTTAACTAAGACATATTATAACTAAACCAAATACTATATTTCTAAAAATTTTTCGTTATCCAAACGCTGACAACATCGGATCGGTGCTTTAGTTTAAATCTCACACCATGGAAAATCATGGATATTTTTCTTAATTCATATTTATATTTAGATACAAAATGGTCTTTTTGGTAGTTTATATCATTTTACATTTTCCATTTTTTACCGCGTTTGAAAATATGTTTTGCCACCCATTTTGCTACCCATTTGCTACCCAAAAAAAATAAAAAAACCTAGGCTAAGCCTAGATAATTTATCTGAACTTTCCCCATTTCTTTTGACCATGGGTTTTTAACTCTTACTTTATTTAATACTATAACATTTGATTTTCCAAT
>CALVSI010000029.1 GCA_944358985.1 uncultured Bacilli bacterium
TTATACGGAAGACCGTACGTAGGGTGGTGTGAGAGGGAGCGGAAATGTTTACAACTTTTCTCTCTCTACTCGATTAACTTTTTTAGTAAAAAAATTAATTCATTTTAAAAATCTTTTTTTTAATATATACTTTTTTTGTTAGGAATTTAATAATCTGGGGGACATAAAATGGAAATAATTAATGATATTGAATTAAAGACTAATATTTTAAATGCATATAAAAAATATATTGAAAATTATAGAATTAGGTATCAAGCAACTAATCCAACTTATGTTAATAAAATTCAATATTTTATTGATTGGTTAAAAAATTGTAGTATTGATAATTTAGTCGTAACAAAAAAAGAATATTTTATAAAAGAAATTTCTTATAATGCTTATCTTGAATATGTTATGGGAGATTATCGATATTCGCAAAATAATTTTAAAATAGCTGCTATGTTTTGCTCTGATAAAGAAATAACAGATTATTATAATAACTTAACATTTTCTAACGAAGCAAATAACGAATTAGTGCCCAAAGAAATACAAGAAGGTTTAGAACGTGCACTTCAAAGAAAATTATTAAAGGATCAAGGAACAGGAACTATAAGTACTGCACGTATTATTAACTATAATATGGGTGAACCTGTAAAATATTCTGATTTGATATGCGAATTAACTTACCCTTATAAAATTAAGAAAAAAGTTATTCAACGTAAAGTCGTATTTGTCTATAATGAGGAAAACAATCGTATCATCGAACACAATAATACTAAGGATGATCCTTCTAATAATACCGATGAAAAATCAACATTGCCATATCAAGACTATTCTAAAATTAGTTATTGTTATGTTGCAACATGCGTATATGGTTCATATAACTGTAAGCAAGTATATACTTTAAGACGATATAGAGATTATAAATTAGCTAAATCTATTCCTGGTAAAATATTTATTAAGACATATTATTTTATTGGTTCACGAGCGGTTAAATTATTTGGCAAGTATAAATGGTTCAACCACATGTTTAGACCAATGTTAGATCGTATGGTTATTAAGCTTAATAAAAAAGGATATTTAGATACACCATATAACGATTAAAAAAGCAAAAATATAAAATCTAATGCATTAATTTTGTAAAAAATATTTACAAATAAATTAAAAACAAATAAAATTAATAGGCGTCAATAAAAAAAGACGCCTTTAAAAATGTGGGCCTGTAGCTCACCTGGGAGAGCGCCTCCATGGCATGGAGGAGGTAGAGGGTTCGATCCCCTTCAGGTCCACCAAAATTGTTAAAAAACGTCTGATGCAATCTTAGAAATTTATATAAAGCATTCAGATTTTTTTATTTTATAAGATAAATAGATGCTTATTAAGATAACGATGCGTGGCAGCTTAATAACATAGCGAAGCTAAAAATTTGATTAGTCAAAAAAAGAAGATAGATGATGAAAGCAATATTAATTCGTTTCTCAAAACTTTAAAAAATGAGCAAGTATTGTTTCAATTAGATGATGGAATATTTAATTTCAACATAGAAAAAGCAGTGGTTAATAAAGATAAATCAATAACATTCAAGTCCTATAAATGGTTTGAGATAATGATAAATCCTGAGGAGTAATTCATTAGCTTTTCTTGCGATTTTAAATTTCTCTAAGATATGGAAAAATAAACGATTTTTAGTTATAATAAACATAAGTAAGAAAGCAGGTGTTTTTATAATGACATTTCAAGAATCTGAAACTATAGAACTTAAAAGAACATTAACAAAAGACTTTGCAAAAGAAGTCGTTGCTTTTTTAAATACTAGAAATTGAATTATATATATTGGTGTTGATGATAATGGTGAAGTTG
Organism: uncultured Bacilli bacterium; assembly: GCA_944358985.1. GTDB lineage: Bacteria > Bacillota_I > Bacilli_A > RFN20 > CAG-826 > CAJOOD01. The sequence continues at coordinate 1,840 of CALVSI010000029.1, forward strand.
TAGGTATCACCAATGTCGATAAAACAATGAGAGAAATTAGAGACATTATTCGTGATCAGATTCTTCCATCAACAGAAGGCTTATGTGAAATAGGTTCATTACTTGAAGACGATAAGATGATCATTACTGTCAAAGTAACTAAAGGAACTAAACTCTATTACATTAAGAAAGAAGGAAGAAGTGCAACGGGATGTTTTTATAGAGATGGAACATCTTCAACACCAATGAGTGAAGAAGAGATTGACAGAAGATTCATCGCCTCCTTAAATTATAAACGCACCTTATTAAGTGAGATACCTATTAATAGAACCGATTTAAAATTTGAAACTTTAAGGGATAAACTCCGTTTAAATGATGTTCATATTAATGATGATACTTTCCTTAATAATTTTAATCTTGTAACAAGCGTCGGAAGATACAACTTACTAGCGAATTTGTTATCAGATGAAAATAGAATTTCAATTGCAGTTTGTGTTTTTAAAGGCAAAGATAAGACTGAATATTTGATGCGCAACGAATATGGTAATAAGTCACTAATACAAGCATACAAGGACGCGATAAATTATTGTGAGGCAATCAATCCGACCTATGTTGATGTGAGCAGCAGACCTCGCAAAGAAAAAAGAATGTTTGATAACAAAGCGTTTGAGGAGGCTTGGATCAACGCCTGTGTCCACAACTTATGGGATACGCATATTTCGCCACAAATCTATATTTTTGAAGATAGAATGGAAATAGAATCGCAAGGCGGTCTTCCTTATGGTCTTACTGAAGAAGAATTTTTAGCTGGTATTTCAAAGCCTGTTAATCCTGATTTGATGGATATATTTAAGTCATGCCGTATTGTTGAACGTTCTGGACATGGCGTACCAGAAGTGGTAAAAGTTTATGGGAAGAGTGCCTATAAATTTTCTGCCAATACAATAACCGTGACCATCCCGTTTGATAAGATTGGTTTCGGCCAAGGTGGCACTGTAAATGGCACTGTAAATGGCACTGTAAATGATGGCACGCTGTCTAAATCCGAAAAACTAATAATGGATGCAATCTCTTTGAATAGCAGTCTTACTAGAAAAGAGATGTGTAAACAAAAAAATCTATCTCTTCGTACAGTTGCAAGAACGCTTAATTCCCTTAAAAATAAAGGTTTGATTCGTCGAGTTGGCTCAGATAAAAATGGCCATTGGGAAATCATAGATTAAAATATTAATTAATAGTTTGGCCTAAAAGTTGATGTTGTCGTTTTTGTAAGGTCTAACATTATATAAAAAGTATAGCATGTAAACAAAAATTTTAAAAAATGTCTGATACAATCTTAGAAATTTCTATAAAGCATTCAGATTTTTTATTTTATGTGACAAATAGAAATTTTATAAACCTCATTAATTAACACTCATTAAAATTGTATAAGTAAATGCTTTACACTAGATTAGTTTAAAACCTAAGCAACAAGCCTTGGTTTTATCTATATGGTTTAATTATTCCCTGCGGTGGATTGTGACAAATTTTAACCGTCAAGTTCAATTTAAATTGTTTAACTTTATTTGAATAGCGAACTTCGTTAAATAACGCCCATTAAAATTTAAATGAAATTAAAAATAACTAAATAAATTAATATTATTATATCGTGGGTTTAAATCTCGTATCACGGAAAATCACGAAGTTTAGATTATATTAACAATAACAATCATATTTAATTTTGTAATGTTTCACGTTTAAAAACATATTAAATTAAATATCAATTAATTATGAATATTACATTTTTCATCGTCATATTTTATTTATGTGATTAACAACAAATATTACCTAAATTGGTGAATGTTATTTTCCCTTTTTGCTTATTTTATATTACCGCTATCAGTAATTTAGTAAATATGTGTCACAAATTCAAAAAAATTTTAAATTTGTGACACTTTTTTAAGTTTTGGTATAAAAATGCACTAGACAATGCACTAGTCAACTTTTTTTGTTCTTTCTTCTCCTACGCGTGCTTTGATTACTTCATCAATAAGTTGATCTTTAGTCATTTCCTTTAAGTCTTCATATTTAGATACTTTTTCTTTTTTAATTATTTCAAGCTCTTTACTCCCATCACTCATTGGTTCAAGATTATTAATATCGCGGTATTCCCTCATATAGGCTCTAGCTGTATAAGGATTAATACCATATTTATTTGCTGCTTAAGAAATCGTTATTGTATGTGTGCAAATTTCTCTTCCAATGTGCAATCTTTGTTCTTTGTTGTACTTCATTTTGACCTCCTTGAGTAATATTATACAAAAACATGTGAGTTTTATTATTAGAGGGTGAGCAAATTTATAATACCGATGCAATCTAATATTATTTACCGGGGGAATCCGGCGGGGCGATAAAAAATCTATTTTTACTGGTATGGTAAATCTTTTACCTACACCATATTCGAAATTATGTACACTATGTAACTTCTTAAACTAAATTCAGTTTTTTATAAATATCAGTTAATAATTATACTTATTTCATTTTTTTATTAGAAAATCGGAAACAGGGTTTTAATTATTTGTTATTTTAATTGTTTTAAACTGAGCACTTTTTATAAAATCAAAGAAATTGCGCTGTTTAAGTTCTAAATAGCAAAGTTTTATAATTATAAATGATAAAAGTTATTAAAAAAGCAAAGTTTTACTAATTCAAGTTGTAAAAGTCTTGAAAATAATCCTCTTTTTAATAATATTACCTGTTTTCCGCGTTTCGACACTAAAATCTAGCGTATTATCGCAAAAGAAGTGAAATATTAAATTTTTAATTGTTATAAATTTTGAAAAAAGATAAGTTTTAAAAAACAATAATTATAAAACGCTAAAAGGAATCGTTTGTTATTTTCATGATGAATTATAATTGCTATAATAACAAAGGAAATTATATGGATAAAACGTTACTTAAAATTGAAAATCTTAATAAGATATATCCTACTTTTTCTTTAAAAGATGTTTCTTTTCAAATAAAACCAGGAGAAATAATGGGTTTTATTGGACGTAATGGTGCTGGTAAAACAACCACATTAAAATGTATTATGAATCTTGTACATTTTGAAAGTGGTAAGATCAGTGCTTTTGAAACTGATATGAGCAAAAACGAATTAGAAAATAAACAACGAATAGGTTTTGCCTTAAGTGAAATAAATTATTATCCTAATAAAACTATTAAAACATTAATGGATGTCACTAAGCGTTTTTATAAAAATTTTGATGAAAAGAAATTTAATGATGCATGTAAATTATTTAATTTAGATATTAATAAAAAAATTGAAGAACTTTCTAGTGGAATGAAAGTTAAATATTCTGTAGCGATTGCCTTATCTCATCACGCTGAATTATTAATATTAGATGAACCTACTTCTGGTTTAGATCCTGTTTCTCGAGATGAGGTTTTAGATATATTTAGAAATATTGTAAAAGATGGTAATCGCGCAATATTATTTTCAACACATATTACTAGCGATTTAGATAAATGTGCTTCTGATATTACTTATATTCATGATGGAGAAATTATCTATACTGGTAAAAAACAAAATTTTATTGATTCATATCTTTTTGTTATTGATAAAAGTAATAATAAATCTCTCCTTAATAAATACATATCATATAAAGAAATAGATAATCATATTGAAGGACTTATCGACTCTAATATAAAAGATGAATTTATTAACGAAGATATCAAATTAGAAAAACCTGATTTAGAACAAATAATGGTATATCTAGAAAGGAGTAAAAATAATGAAAGCTTTAATCTATAAAGAATTTAAATTGGCTATGCATCCAATTTGTTATATTTTTATATTTTTGTTTCCTTTTATGATTTTAATTCCTTCTTATCCTTTAGGTGTTGCTTTTATTTATGTCTTAGCTTGCTATCCAGTATTATTTTTAGGTGCAAATAAAGGTCAACAAAGCAATGACTTATTATTTTCTACTTTACTTCCAGTTCGTAAAAAAGATGTGGTTTTTGCAAGGATTATTACTGTTTTCTTTATGCAAATTGCAACGATATTAATGATGTCAATACTTTATCCGCTTGCATTTTATGTTCAAGAAATGCTTATCGCTAGCGGTGAAGAAGTTGTTAATGCTGGAATCGGTTTAGATGGATTTATTTCATTAATCGCAATCGCGTTAATTGCATTTTCTATTTCTGATTTAACGTTTTTCCCTATATATTATAAAAAAGGAAAATCTATTGTATTATCAACAATATTAACCGTAATTGTTTTTACGATATTTATTTTTATTTTTAGTGTTATATTATTTTATATTCCAGGAATGGAATGGTATATAAAAATTGTAAGCGGTGAAATTTGGATACAAGTTATTTTATTAATTGCTTCGTTAATTATATATGTTTTATTACATTATTTAGTTTATCGTATATCATCTAAAAGATTAGAAAAAGTCGATTTTTAAAAATTATATTTCAACAATATCTAATTTATTTAAATATTTTAATAATTTCTTTTTTCATGTCCTAAAATAATTATTTCATGATTACCTAAAGGAGATTTTAATAACTTATCTAAATTATTAAAGTGACATATTGAAAGCATAGGTTTGATACGCTAAAAACAGCTATTCAAACCTTTTTTTGTGCCAAAATTAGTGAAATTTAGCATATTTTTAACACAAATTGAGTATAACTGACTAAACATCCTAACCTCCACTAGTGAAGTTTTAACTCGTGATTTTGCACTAAAAACTTTTTATAGCACAATAAACTTTTTGTCCCACAAAAAACTTTTTATTCTTTTTGAGAAAAAATCCTGTAAAAGTTCTATGAAGATATCGAAATTAAACCTTATTTATGTTAAAATACTGATTAGTGATTGCGAGGTTTCATATGTTTGATTACGCCAAAAAGATTAAAGAATACCGTGAGAGAAAATTCTTAACACAGGAGGAACAAGCTAAAATATTAAATGTTAGTTATGTTTCCGTTTGTAGATGGGAAACGGGTAGGTTTGAACCAACTATGGATACCAAAAAGAAACTTGTCGCTCTCTTTAACGAGATTGGCATGAAAATTGATGAATAAAGGAGATAATAAATATGAATGAATTAAATTATGATGCAGTTGTGATTGGTTCTGGTAATGGAGGACTTATTGCTGCA
>CALVSI010000030.1 GCA_944358985.1 uncultured Bacilli bacterium
TTTTATAATTTCCAAGTTTCTTCTTCGTTTTCCATTATTTCAATATCTTCATTTTCTTTATAGTATTGTTTTAATTTACTTGTATTATATGTATTACTACACATTGATATTATTACAACTGAAATTAAACAACCTATTCCAAACATAGACAAGAAACTATTTGATAATATTAAACCGCCAAATACACCAATGAAAAAACCTATAATACCAAGAATACCAAATAGAGTGATAATTATAGTAAAAGCATTATGATATGCTCCCTCGCTATTCATAATATCAAGTAATTGTTTTTTTTCTTCTTTTGTTAATTCGTCAAAACTTTTTCTATTTTTTAATTTTTCTTTTTTTATTTCTTTTTGTATGGGGTTGCCACAATTAACGCATATTTCGGCTTTGTCGCTTATTTCTTTCCCACACTCGCTACATTTTATTAAAGCCATACTTTTAACTCCTTACTTTGATTTTAAATATTTCCTCATATCGTGTAAGATTTGTATTATTTCACTAATGGCAAAGCAAATACTTGCATTTCCGATAAAAACTATTAGTATAACAAAACTTATATCATAAACGATAATAAATAAAATAGATATAAAACCACAAACCAAACTAATTATGGCATCATACTTAAACCATTTTGCTACTTTGTTTTCCTCACTTTGTTCATCTTCAATCTTTTTCGTTGTGGCATATTTTTTTCTTTTATCTTCTTTGCTTTTTCTTTCTTCTTTCTTTATTTCTTCATTTTTATCAAAATCTTCAAAAAAACTATTGTTCATTTTTTACATCTCCAATTCTATACATAGCATATTGTTTTAGATAAATAACCATACCAATTTTATACACACCACTTATAAAGTAAAATAGAAAATCTATAAAGTTAAAATTTATAAGCCCATTTAAAATATAATAGATATAATAAACAATAATAACTATATAGAAAATAATAATTATTATTTTTAACTTATTATTTTTAAAACACTTAATAAGAGGAAGCCATAAAGTGAAAATTGTAAAAATAGCAAGTGTAACTCTCGGCAATAATTCTTGTATAAATAAAGAATAATAACCATATTCAAGATTAAATCTAATTATACCAATATCTTTTATACAAAAAATGGTAGCCCAAATTGAAAAGATAATATTTAATACTTTAAGATTAGTTTTCTTATAAAATTTCAATGCTAAAAAATATATCAATGGTATTAAAAAATCAAAGAGCATGCCTTGTAGTGTAGGTTGCCAAAAAGCATAATTATAAATAATTAAACCTAACATAGAAAGTAAAATTACATTAACAATATTTTTAGTATTTGATAAATAGTTTTTAATCTCAATCAACATTTTTTAACTCCTTTCTATTCTATTATACCATAAACCACACCAATTCGTAGGGGTAAAATGAGTTTTTTCTATGAAATAATTATTATGGAGTTGATACTTATGGGAAAGGTAGAAAAAAGCGATAACAACTATGTTTATTATTGGGTAGGAAAAAACATTCGTAAGTATAGAAAACAAAAAGGTTGGACGCAAAGACAACTTGCCGAAAAGTGTAGTTATACCGAAAACTTTATTGGCGATTTAGAAAACGAAACTTTTAAAACTTGCTCGTTAAATACTCTATATCATATATCAAAGATTTTAGATATACACATGAAATCGTTATTTGACGATTTAGACGAAGAAGAAAACAAATAGATATGTCATAGCACATATTTTTTTATTGCTCTAATTTAACCATTTTTTCGCTCCTATTAAGTGATTTAATTAAGGGGTAATTATTTCTATTATATGAATTAAAAACGCACAAAAAAAGGCTTATTCGCGTTATTTCGCGTCAGCCTTTAATAATTGCTCTATATCTAATTTATCAACCTTTTTTATATCTATCTTTTCATAATATTTAATTAAGAAATCTTTAACAATTCCAACGAATTCATTTTTAGCATTTTTATTGTCATTAAATAGAAAGTTCCAATCGTTTGTATAATCTTCGTCATATAGATATTTAAAGATAGAATAACCAATACTTTCTTTTGTTTCGTGGTAGATGTATTTTTTTACAAGTTCAATTATGTTGCTATCAAATATGATAGTTTTTTCTTTGTCTAAATCTTTTAATAATGGCTCTATATATTCCACGATATAGGTATTAACTTTATTTTCATAAGTATATTTTTTTATTGTATATTCTTTAATTCTATTTGCTATATCTTTTTTAAGTTTTACATCACTTTTATTTATAAAATCAATTTCATTATCTTGTAGCATATTAGGGGCTTTGTTATCTTCATTTACTTGGGCTAACATAATCGTCATATCGACAGCCGTTGCTTTCATATTGTCATATAACAAGTTATCGCTTTTAGATGTTCCAATTACATCACTTATATTTATTTTAGGCATTACATAAGTTTCAACAAAGTTATGGGCTTTATTTAAAAGGGCTTGTTCTTCGTTAGTGTTTTTTCTTTGTTTGTTTCTTTCTTTTTCATTGTCGGTCATTATTTTCAAAGTGTTTATTGTTTTCATAATTAACTCAACCTTTCGTAATACTTTTTATTTCTTTCAATAATCGCTTGGCACTTGTTAAAAGCCTCTTTATAATTGCTTATCATTTTTTCTTCATTGTCTTTTGTTATTAGTTCGTATATTTCTTTTAAATCATTTATTATTTTGTTTATTAAAAGGTTATTTGCCACCACATCAATTTTATTGTCGATAATGTCTTTCATACTAACGATAAAATAATAATAATCAAATAAGTTTATATAATCTTTCATTTCAATAGCAAAGGCTTTTTCTTTTGGTAGATGTTCCGTAAGTCTTTGACTAACAACAATTATTTTATTTAAAAATATTTCGCTATTCTTTTTAAATAATTCATTATCTTTAATATCAAGATGTAATAAAGTTAAATATGCTTTGTAATATTCCTCTGGTGTAGATGTTTCGTTCAGCTGAAAGTCGGTAGGTTCTTTATCAAATAAAGTTTTAACTATACCATTATTAGCATAAGCCACCAAATCGTAAATAAAGCGAATATAACGCATTTCTTCCTCGTTTAAGTCAATTCCATAGTTATTGCTAAAATCGTCTTTATATTGCTTTCTAAAAGCCAAATAATCGGTATATAAATTATTAAACTTGCTAATAAAGATTTTATAATTACTATCTTTGTTTTTTTCGTATTCAATACCACCTTTAACAACCATATCAAAATTAACATCTTCAAGTTTTTTCATTTCTTCTTCAACATCATATTTAACTTGGTCTAATTTATTTATATTCATTAAATAGTCATACCACTCAATAAACTTATTAAAAAGATGTCTTGTGTTGCTATCGTATAAGCCTTTAATTGTTCTTGTGCTATATTGGTATTTTTCACTATCATTATCATTATTTCCAAATAAGCATTTTTCTAGTTCTAATTCTATTTCAAATATCTTGTCATTGATGTTCTTATTACTATCAGCAAATATGATGTTATTAACTAATATTAAGGTTTTATATACATTTAACATTATTTCGTATTGATCCGAAGATTCTTTTTTAAAATCGCTAATTTCTAACTCTTTTTCAAGTGTGGCAATATACTTGCTATTTCTAAATATATCGTCGCTTAAAGTATTGTGTCTTTTTCCCATATAAAGCCCTCCATATCTAAATTATACCACGAAAAAAGGCTATATTTTCATATAACCTTTATTTTAAAACATATATATCAACACCGACTATCATATCAGCAACTTTTCTTGTCCTTAATTTGCAATGATAATCTTTTTCGATTTCCTTTAATTCGTTTTCAAAAGTATTTAATTCATAATTTTTGTTTAATAATTCTTGTATTCTTTCTTGCAATTCATTTATTTGTTTATCGTTCATTTTATTTACCTCTATCTTTCTATTTTTTTAACTATTGGCAAGCAAGTTTTAACTTTGAAAGTTTAAAACTGCTTGTTTAGGGTTTATTTTAGTTTTGAATTAGTCTAATTCAGTTATAATTGCGTTTAATTTAACAAAACTATCGTATTGTTTTTGAATAGCCTTGTATAAACTTTCGATACGGCTATCAACACTATTCTTTGATGTATTATTTTTTTGTTGTAAGTTCATATATTTGAAGAACTTTGTTAATTCATTTTTTGTTAAGGCTTTTTCGTTATATTTGCTTAACATTGTTTCAACCATAACCTCCTTAATGTCGTTTAAATCTAAAATATTTTTTGTTCTGTTATCTAACATCTTAATCACTTTCCTTTCTTTGTGGGGCTACCACTTATTCGTTAGATTTTTTACAAACTTTCAAGATGTCTTGTTCGTTTGTGATTACATCTTACCAAAGAAAAAAACAAAAAAAAGGCACACAAAAATAGTTTAAATGCACCTTTTTAAAAGTTTAAAAAGTCTTTATTTATAAGGCTTTTGTTATTTTTAAATACCGATTTTTCGAGTAAAAAATCCAAATATTACAATATATTTTTTTCTAATTTTTATTATTTTTTTCTAATTGTTTTAATAGTGTCTTTTCTTTATATATATAAATTACCCATACATTAAAAAAAGTATCATAAACTATCACAAACTATCACAAAGTATCACAAAATGTTATATAACTTTTTACATTTATAACTCGATAAATCGGTTTAATATTTCTATCAGCCCCAATAATTACGGGGTTTTTTGATGTTTTAATTTAGAACAACATCAGCATTTTTTCGACCGAGATTTGAGGCATTTTTAATTGCTAAACTCTAATTGTTCGAACGGGAAAGTAAAAAATTGGAGGTTAGAAATTATGACAAAAGAGATTTGCGATATACAAGAATTATCAAGTTATTTAAAAGTATCAGTATCAGAGATTAGAAAATTAGTGAGGTCAAAAAGAATACCACATTTTAGAATAGGTAATAGATTAAAGTTTGATTTAAAAAAAATCAATTCTTGGCTTGACGATTTAGAGGCTGAAAACTCAAAAAAATATTTATTATTTTAATAAAAAAAATAACGATTTTTATAGGAAAAACAAGCAAAATATGATATAATTATATTAGATAATTGTTAAGTATTTTGCTCATAATAAAGGAGGACAAAAAATATGAGCATTAAAAGATTATCGAACAATAAATATAAAATTACTATCGAACTTGGTTATGATATTTTAGGTAATAGAAGAAGAAAAACCGAAACTTTTAACGGGAGCAAAACTGAGGCAACAAAAAGAGAGGCTGAATTAAAAAAAGAATATTACCACATAGGACAAACAAGTAATATAAGTGATTTAACATTTGAAGATTATAGCCAAATATTTGTAGCAAAATATTGCGACAAAATAGGTCTTGTAACAAAAGACGGCTACGAAAAATCTTTAAAAAAGATTATTCCAATTATAGGAAAAATCAAGTTAAACAAAATTACACCTCTTATATTAGATAATATGTATCAAAAGTTAAAAGTAGGAGCAAACGGGCAAGAGTTAGGCTATCACTCAATGTATAATTATTATAAACTAATAAATGTTATGTTTAATCAAGCAATTAAATGGGAGGTAGTTGATAAAAACCCCAACCTAAAAGCAAATAAACCTAAAAAAGAAAAAACCGAAAGAAGATATTACGATTTAGAGCAAGTCCAAAAATTACTTACTTGTTTAGAAAATGAAAACATTAAGTATAGAACACTTATAACACTTGCACTTGATAGTGGAGCAAGACGAAGCGAGATTTGTGCTTTAAGGTGGAGCGATATTGATTTTGAAACTAATATGATTAAAATCAATAAATCTCTAAAAGTAATAAGAGGTGTTGTGGATGAGGCAACAACAAAAACTGAAAGTTCAAAAAGAGAAATTATGATAAGTAATGCTACAATGAAAGTATTAAAAGAATATAAAGAGTGGCAAGACGGCTATATTAAATATGTTGGCAAAAAGTGGAAAGGAACTGACAGAGTTTTCACATCAATAGACGGCAATTATATGCACCCAAGCACTTGCGACCATACAATGAGAAAACTTGTATTAAAATATAATCTTGCTCCTATATGCTTTCACGAATTAAGACACACATCAGCAAGTATCTTAATTCATAGTGGAATTAACCCAAAGGCTGTAAGTCAAAGATTAGGACACGCCGACACAAGTATTACTATGGAAATATATTCTCACGCATTTGATGTTACCAAAAAAGAAAGTGCTAATGTATTCGATAATGTTCTTAATTTTTAAGAAATGGCACTAAAAAAATATAAATGGCACTAATTTACGGCACCAATGAAAAAAAAAAGTTCGAAAAAGTAGTATAAAAAAATAATAAATGCTTATATTTTCCCTTTATTTATAAGGGAAAATCGAGTTTAAGAAAAATAAAAAAATGGTGTTCTTGGTAGAACAAGCCACACCCCTCCTAAGCGATAGGTCG
>CALVSI010000031.1 GCA_944358985.1 uncultured Bacilli bacterium
ATATTGTCTTTTATCGCATTAGGAATATCTTTAGGCGTCTTTATGTGTGTTGGAGAAATATTAAGGTATGATGAAAACGAAACGATAGCAAGAAGCCTCATTGATAACAATATAAATTATGTCCAAATTGAAAAAATAAGAATTGAAGATAAAGTAAATAAATACCCGACGAGTTTTACTGAAGATGATTTGCAATATATAAATAAAACTTTTGGTAAAAATAATTATCTATTATCGTTTTCTATGGAAAGATTTAGTTTGGACTATTTAAATAGACAAGCCGCTATTGTAGCAAGCGATGTGCAATTAAAAAAATTCGGTTTTGATTTGATTGGAGAATTACCTATCAATAGCACACAAATAGCTTTAACTAAGTATGATCTTTATAAATATACTGATGCTGGAAAGTTAGATTTAGATTTAACAAAGATTGATGATATTAGTTATTTAAATAGCGAGGTTATCAATTCAAAAATTGAATTTTCTTACTTGGCAGAAACAATAGAATATCAAATAAGTGGTATAGTCGATACAAAAGTTGATATCGACTATATAAGAGCAGGTACGCCAACGCAAGAATCAAATAATTCTTTTAAAATAAGAAATTATGTCTCATATACTGAAACAAAATTATATGATGTCATATTTATCAACGATGAATTAAAACCAGAATCTCCAATATATAATTCGCATTTTTATGTACCTTTGAGCCAATCCCCATTTGAAAAATGTGATTTACTAGCAAAATATTTAGATGAAAAATACTCTTCAAAAATATCCACACAATATAACTTTTTCACTTTAGAAAACATTCAAGTATATAGTGAATTTCAATTAATTTATGGATCCATTGGTGCAATTGTTGGAACGATATTTTTTATCATATCTTTATTGCTATTTTTATCTTTTACTAATATGTCGATGTATCAGCAAAGAAAAAATATCAAAGTTTTAAAATCACAAGGTCTGAAATTTTATGAAATATTTAATATATTTGGTTTTCAATCTCTGATTGTAACTTTTATCGCGACGATTATAGGAATGATTATTTATGGAGTCGCACTTGCCTGTTACACTAATTTGTACTTAATTCCTTTAGATTGTTTAATTTATCCTTATACTTTCAATATTTTTGTTGTGCTGATTATTTTTATTATTATTGCTTTATTAAATTTGCTAATTTGCTATTTATATTCACTAAAATACGATAAAAGAGCTTTAGAAAAATAATTAGATAAAATAGCAGTGTATATGAAACATAAATTTTTAAGACTTTTTGTCTATTTTTGTTAGTATTCGTGCCTAGGGGGGTCTAATCAAGGAGACGCCGCAATTTATTCCACACAATGGGTTGATGCTGGAAATAATACTTGGATTGGATACGCTGATATTCCTATTAATAGTGAAGGATTTCAATTAGTAAGAATAAATCCAAATAATACTAGTGAAATTTGGAATTGGGGTCCAGATGCCAATTTAGGCGATACTTATTATTCTAGTTATATTTATTTTTTGAGTGAATATGATTGGAGTTGGACTTATAATACTGATTTTACACTAAATACTATTAATGCTGATTTTGCAAAAATTCTTTTGGAAGGTTATAACACATGTTCAAATAGTACCTTAAATGGTTTTGGTGCGTATAGTGTTTTACAAGAAAGATATTTTTCTAAAATGAGTAGCAGTGTAAAACAAGAAACTTTAAATCCGGATTATGATTATGATGAATATGTTTTAAATGATTATTCATATGAAGGATTAACTAAAAAAAGAAACAACTTTAACTATTGATGATAAAATTAATCAACTAGCTTAAATGTATGCAGGAGAAAAATTACAATCAACACATATTTATTTAGCTAATCGCACTAATGAAAATATGATTATTATTTTAGCGGCTAGTTTTATTGGTGCATCTAGTTTATTAATCGTTGTTTTTGTTGTTTATAAAAGAAAAAGAATGAGTAAGTAAATCACATTTACTCTAGTTCTGTTTTCCCTTTATATAAGGCATAATATTTTCCTTTTAATTTTAATAAATCTTCATTTGAACCACGTTCAATGATTTTGCCATTTTCTAAATACATGATCGCGTCGCTATTTTTAACTGTAGATAAACGATGAGCGATAACTAATACGGTTCTATTTTTCATTAATATATCCATCGATTGTTGGACTAGTTTTTCGCTTCTAGCATCGATATTGCTAGTCGCTTCATCTAATATTAAAACAGGTGGCATACTTAACGCGGCTCGAGCAAGCGCTAATAATTGTCTTTGACCTTCGCTTAAATTATGTCCGTCATCATAAAGCATCGTCTTATAACCATTTGGTAACATTCTAATAAATGAGTCACAATTTGCTATTTTTGCTGCTTTTATGATTTCTTCATCAGTCGAGTGCATTCTAGAATAACGAATATTATCTTTGATTGTCCCAGTAAATAAATGGGTATCTTGTGTTACCATAGAAATCGATCTTCTTAGACTTTCTAATTTCATATCTTTGACATCTATACCATCGTATAATATTTGTCCTTTTTGAATATTATAAAATCTAGTTATCAAAGATATGATTGTAGTTTTTCCTGCACCTGTTGAACCTACGAACGCTATTTTTTGTCCATCGTTAGCGTAAAAACTTATATTATCTAACACAATTTTGTTGTCAACATAGCCAAATGTAACATCCTTAAAAACTATTTCTCCTTTTAAGGGAATTAATTTTGTTGAACCATCTTTTTGTGAAACACTCCAAGCATATCTTGATTTATAATCGTGTAATTTGTTTGCGTCACCTAATTTAATCAAACAAACATTTCCATTATCTTCTTCTTCTTTTTCGTCCAAAAATTTAAATATTCTTTCACATCCCGCTAGGGCGGTAAGAATGTTATTAACATGTTGAGTAAACATATTAAATGGTGTAGCGCTTTGTCTGACATTTACAACGTATGTTGTAAGAGCACCAAATCCACGTATCCAACCATTAACTAAGAATATTGAACCAACCACACAACTAATAGCAAATTCTAAATATGATAATGAAACAATAACTGGGACATTTAATTGCGTATGGAAAAATGATTTTGTAGATGCATTTAGCCAATTTTTATTAACTTTATCAAAATCTTTAAAACTTTCATTTTCATGATTGAATGTTTTAATTACTTTAATACCATTAACATCTTCTTCAACTTTAGCGTTGATATTAGCAATTTCTTTTTGCTGCATAGTAAAATATTTTCGGCATTTTTTGGTATTTAGATAAATAAAAATACATACCGCGAGCATAAAAGCATAAATAATAAGCGCTAAATAAATATTAATGATAGCTAGAATAACTATTGTTCCAATAATGTTACAACAGCATAAAATGATGTTGGCAAAACTATCATTTAGTGCATTTATTAAAGAATCAACGTCATTAGTAAAATAAGACATGATATCGCCATGATTGTATTTATCAAAATAAGAAAGGGGAAGATTTTGATTATGAATAGATAGTTCTTTTCTTAAGTTATACAAGACATTTTGCGATAGACGAACCATTATTTGTGTATAACACAAATCACAAAGTGCTCCGCATCCATAAATGGCCGCTAATATGAGTATTGAAATTAATAATTGATGATAATCAAAATTTTTAATTGCAGTATCAATAATTTGTCCTAAAAAATATGAACCATATATAGATGCAAAGGAAGTACACATAACTAATAAAACAACTAATATTAATAAATATTTTTTCTTTCCAAAATAGTGAAATAAACGGAAAAGAGTTTTAAAAAAATTAGTAGGGCGCGAAGCTTTATTATTTTGTTTCATCTTCACTACCTCCAATTTGTTGTAATTTATCTATATCCGCATATATTTCATCATTTTTTAATAATTGTTCATGCGTACCTATATTTGTTATTTTGCCGTTATCTAAAACAATAATTTTATCAGCGTCTTTAATTGCACTTATTTTTTGTGAAATAACTATTTTAGTTAAATTTGGTAAATCATTTCTTAAATTTTGTTTAACTTTTGCTTCGGTAATTTTATCAAGAGCGGAAAAACTATCATCTAAAATCAATATTTTAGGATTTTTTAATAAAGCACGTGCAATACAAAGTCTTTGTCTTTGACCTCCTGAAACTGAAGTCCCGCCTTGACTTATCATCGTATTAAAACCATCGCTTAATTGATTGATGATAAAATCATAGCACTGAGCGATTTTACAAGCTTTTATCACTTCTTCCATTGAAGCATTTTTATTTCCCCATCTTAGATTTTCTAAAACAGTTCCTTTAAATAGAAGTGGAGATTGTCCTGAAATTGAAATGCCTTCTCTAAGTTCGTATAAAGAGTAATCTTTAATATCATGATCACTAATTGTTATATCTCCTTGACTAGCATCATAAAAACGATCTATTAAAGATATTAACGTTGATTTGGCACTTCCAGTTTGTCCAATTATTCCAATGAATTCGCCATTTTTAATTTCAAAATTAATGTTTTTTAAAACATATTCATCCGCACAATTATTGTATTTAAAATAAACATTTTTAAAACTTACATTTCCGTTTTCTAATTTTAAATTTGAATCAGCTTTATCAATAATTTCACTTCTTGCGTCTAATATTTCATTTATACGATAAAAAGATGCAGTAGATCTATTAATTGCCATCAAAACATTTGAAAACATCATAATTGTCGCTAATAACTGCATGACATAAGTTAAAAATGTTTGGATATCTTCTAACATTATTGCATGATCTGGCTGCATATATAAAACACCGCCAAAATAAACAATGCAAATCATTGTAGTATAATTTGCAACTTGACCAACTGGCATGGCAAAAGCGTTGACCGATAAAGTTTTTTGACTCGTATTTTTTAATTCTTTGTTTGCTTTATCAAATTTTTCTATTTCAAATTCTTTTTTACAATATGCCTTAATCGTTTTAATAGCGATGATGGATTCTTGAGTAATACGGTTAATGTTATCTAACAATTTTTGTATTTTTAAAAATCGTGGTTTAACATAACGAATTATAAAAAAAAGTAATAAGTGCAAGGAAAATTAACGCAACAAAAAATATTAAAGATAAAGTAGGAGATATAATAAGAGCAAAAGTTAAAGAAAAAATCATCATAAATGGTGCTCGTAAAGCTGGTCTTAAAGATATACATAAAGTGTCGCTTAATATTTGTACATCATTAGTTAGTCTTGTAATAATTGATGAGGCCCGAAATTCATCTAAATTTTTAAAAGAATAACTTTGGATTTTTTGATATTCTTCTTTTCTTATCTCATAACCAAATCCACGACAAGCAGTAGCACTGAACTTAGCGCTTCCAATCCCTAATAAAAAAGCTAGCATTGAAATTCCAACCATTATAGATCCAATTATCAATATGTAATTTAAATCCATCGTATATGTAACATCATCTATTGTGCTAATTCCGTTTTTTAATAAAACATTCATTAAAAATGGAAGAGAAACTTCTAACATCGATTCTAAAACCACGCAGCATATTGCTAATATAAACTGCTTTTTATAAGGTTTCATAAATCTAGCAAACTTTTTAATCATATCAATGTATTTTATAATTTTCGCTATAACTGTCAATATATTATATTGAAAAATAAGAAGTTACTAACCTGCTATCATATAATCTTAATGTCATACTAACTTCAAATCTGATTTAAAGGAAAACTGATAGTAATTAGACTAGATTATCATATATTCCCAGTTTTTCTTTATATAACTGGAGTGTTTAAGAATGGCATACACAGTAAATTTATCCCATGTTTGTGACAAAAATAGCGAAAAAAATCCTATGTTTATGAGTTAACATCTAGACAGAGCGTAGAAAATTAAATATTGTCCTTGTGCAAATTTATAATACCGTGCAGTGTAAAACATCCCTTTATATATGCAAAAAATAATGGCAATTCATAGCAATTCACATATTGACACAAGGCTCGGGGGTGGTATGATTTTATTATGTTTAATATTTATAATACCTGACTTTAGACGATAACCCTATTTTGTGGTGTTAAAACTCAACATCTAAAATATTTTTAATATCCTTATTTCTAAGTATTAAATT
>CALVSI010000032.1 GCA_944358985.1 uncultured Bacilli bacterium
AGCTGGTTCAGAATTTGGAACATTCTGGGGCGACTGGGATCAACACGGTTCTTTTATATTATGCCCTAAAGGTGTAAATCAAGATGCACCAGAATGTATTAAAAGTAGTTTTTAGTAAAAAAGGCAAAATATATGAAAAAGTATATACCATTAACTATTATATTTATAGTATTTATCCCTTGTTTATCTTATTCACAAGCAACTATAGATTTTGATATTGTTGAAAAAATCAGGGGTGAAGTTGAAGCTAATTCTAACATATGGATAGGTCATATTAAGCAAGCAGCATTAAATCTATTCTATATACTAGCTATAATTAGTTTTGTTGGTAAATTTATCCTAGATATTATGTCAAAAGGTGAAATTGATACTAAAGATAGTATTGGATATATAATAAGGTTCATATTAACTACTGGATTTTTTTACTTTCTACTTGATAATGGAGTTGAACTTGCTACTTCTATTGTATCATCATTCACCATTCTTGGAGAAAGAGCTGTTGGTTTAAAGCCTACTTTTTCTAATTTACTAAAAGTAGGCTTTGATTTACTGTCTCTAGGTGATAATCTTGGATGGAGCGATTTTGAAATAAAACTGCCTTTCTTTGTTTTATCTGTTCTTACAATCGTTTTTTTGATGATTATTATGGCAAATCTTATAATCGAAGAAATAGCTGCAGCCATTATGATATATGTAGGTTTCTTTGTATTAGCTTTCGGAGGGATGGACTACACCAAAGAAAGTGCTATAAATTACTTTAAAGCTATATTAGGAATATCATTAAAAATACTTACAATTATTTTAATAATGGGTATTACTGTTAATATAATTAACTCATTAGAATCTGATTTTAACATAAATACTAAAAATGAGATTGATGGTGCAATTGTAATATATCAAGCTTTAGTTGTATTTCTAACAGTATTCTTTTTAGCCTTACTTTCAATGAAAATACCTGATGCAATCTCTAATTTAGTAAGTAATGCATGGGGTAATATGTCAGGATTAACTCTTATGGGTGGCATTTCTCTTGCACAAAATACAGCACAAAAAATATCCAGTATTATATCTGGTTCTGCCAATGCTGGTAAAAATGCAATAACTGGTTATAAAGATTATAATAAAAATAAAGAAATAGGAATAAAAAAGAAAGAAGCAGAAAACAGAGGGGAAGATACATCTTTAAACCCAATGTATAATAAACAAAAGAATGCATCTGGTAAAGCTTATTATAGTGGTAAAGCGATTGGTGCTGTATCTGATAAACTAAGTAATATATTTGGTAATTCAAATGAAATTGTGAATAATACTAATATTCAAAATAGTGATAACAACAAATCAAAATAACCACTTAAGTGGTTATTTTTTTAAGTAAATTATAAATATAAAATTTTAGCAGCTAAAATTTTATATTTTAAAATGTTTTTTAATCTGCTCTAATAAATACTTGATTTCTTTTTTTATGCTTTCATTATCATTGATAATTTTATCAATCATTTTTTTATTAGGCTCTTCAAGCTCCATAATATACATTTTCAATAGCCCTGTATTTTTACCAAGCAATCCAGCAAGCCGTCTAATATCATTCAATTTAATCTTATCTAAATTAGAATATATTTGACTATCTGTTATTAGCTTACGGATAAAGTCCGACTGTGTAATATAGCCAACTTTTTCAACTTTGCTTTTTAAAAGCTCCCTTTCTTCTTCTGATAATCGTAACTTAAACCACCTATCTTTTTTATTCATAATAAAAATATCCCCCTTTCGTTCTTTTCAAAAGAACCAAGATAAAACTAGAGCATTTATGCGAATTGTTTTCCGTGAATGTGGTCACATTCACCTATCTTGCCTGTAAATTGCAACCGATAAAAGCTGATTATATATATTGTGCTACTGATATATACTGATAACAACTGAACTTATGTAATAATTATATAAATATTTATGAAAATTTTTGATTATTAACTTATATCAATAAGTTCAGTTGCTATTTGTATATACTGTTATAAGCTGAAGATATTGAAGGTGAAGTTATGAAAAAAGATGATAAAACTTTTACTGATATATTACTAGAAAATAATAGGTATCTATTTTTAAAAGAATATTTAGAATTAAATAAAAATGAAATACTAAAAGCATTAAGTTTAAAAGCTAGTAATAAAGCTATTTTTGAAACTGTTAAAATACAAACAGGCTTAAATATAAAATACTGTAATTTTGTTATTATTCTATCCAAATTTAAAGAAAAATACATTTATAACCTATCAGAAGCAGAATATAAAAAGCAAATGCAGGCAATCAGTCAAGCAGGTATCACCACACAAGAGAAAAAATATAATTAGGTGCAGTTATGAATAAAGAAGAACAAAGTTTATATGACGAGCTAATTAGTAAAAATAAATATAATATATTAAGAAGTTTTTTAGAAAAAAATAAAAATGATATATTAAAGGCTCTTAATGATAAAGTAAGATATATACATATATATGAAGTATTTATTGAAAGAACACAGTTAGATATTGATTATAAATATTTTTGTCAATTTATTTCAGAATTTAAAAAGAAATACATCTATAACCTATCAGAAGCAGAATATAAAAAGCAAATGCAGGCAATCAGTCAACCAGCTACTGCCACACCAGAGAAAAAAGTAGAGATAGAACAGCCTGAAATTTTAGCGGCTAAAATTTCAGAATCAGAGCAGAGACCACAACCAGCACAACCAAAAGAGCCTGAAAAAGTAGAAACAAAAAAAGCTGTTCCAGCTGATGCAAACCCAAGTGGCAAAATTCCAAAATGGAAAGAAGCAGGGTTTAACTCACGACAAGAGTATTTTGATTACTTACAAAAACAACCCAAAAGCATACCAGAAGAAAAGAAAAGCTTTGTTTATGAAACAAGCATAGTTAAATAAAAGGAGTAAAATTTATGAACAAATTAAAAAACTTTCATTTTGTATTACAAGGAAAAGGCGGGGTAGGAAAAACAACAGTAGCGACTTTTATAACTCAGTATGTAAAAGACTATTTAAAACAGGATTATCTGGCAATAGATACTGACCAAGTAAATGCCAGCTTTGCCAGCTTTAAAGGTTTAAATGTGGAAACAATAAATCTTATGGAAGAAAACAGAATTACAGACACAGGATGGGAAATGTTAGCCAATAGATTATTAAATACAGATAAATCAAATATTATAATTGATAATGGGGCAAGTTCATTTGTGCCATTAATGAATTATGCATATGATAATGATTTATTTAATACTTTAATATCAGAAGAAAATAACTATACAGGAAATGTATTTATACATACAGTCATTGCAGGTGGCGAAGGACTTTCGCACACACTGGCAGGACTTAATACAATATGCAATAATTTTGAAAACTCTAATATTAGAATTATAGTTTGGATTAATGAATTTTTAGGAAAAGTAGAGACATTAGATAAAAAAATCACAGATTATCCAGAATATAAAAATAATGAAAGCAAAATATTAGGAGTGGTTAGAATACCAACTTATAAAGGCGATTTATTTAAAAAAGATTTATCAGATATGCTTACAAACCATAAAACATTTGAAGAAATGAAAAATGATACATCTGTATTTATTATGAGTAGAAGCAGATTTACAAGAATGCAAAAAGAAATGTTTGCAGAACTAAATAAAATTGATTTCATTTTTGATGAAGAAGAATAAAAAAATTGAATTTATAACAATAAAAAAAATACAAAAAATATAAAAAAGCCTTGAAAAATAAGGGTTTTTATGATATAAACAATAATCAGCTGTAAAGCAATTTTACAGTTTGATGCTTGAAAATTTAATAGGAGGTGCGAATGGGTAAAAAAGAAAAAATAGCTCTTTTAACCAAAATACTTGAAACTGTTACCGCAGTCATCAAGCTATTAAAAGAGCTGTTATAACTCTTAAAAACCAAAGGGCTACAAGTTAGCCCTGCGGTTTATACCCATAATATAAAAGCATTCTTATTAATTGTCAAGCAAAACAAGCCCTGTATAGTAATTATATTATGCAGGGCTTTATTTTGCCCTGTACGCTGTGTTTGCTGGCGGATAGTATAAAAGTATATATTTATATTCTATCTCTTTATACAGGCGGAAAATTTAAAAAATTCGGCGGTCAAAAATCTAGACTGCTGAAATTAATACATTTATCTACTATTCTATATATTTTTTTTAGATTATTTAAATTTTTAAAATTATCTACTATATAATTTAAAAAAACATCTACCAGCAAATAATCATATATGCAGTATTAAAAATAATTGTAACTATCATACATCATAAAACTTGAATAATTGCTATACTCTTTTTTTTTTAATTTTAAAAATTCTTCCTTTTTTTTCTTTGGCGTTATAAATAATATAATAATTATATAATACCTTTTTATTTATATATTCTTTATATAGAGTGTA
>CALVSI010000033.1 GCA_944358985.1 uncultured Bacilli bacterium
GTGATGTAGGAAGTCGTTAGATACCTACATTTTCGACCGCTGAAAAACCGCAATTTCTAATTGACAATTACAAATTAAATTCAACAAAAAAATTTATCTTAAACTTTAAAGGCACTAGATTATCAAAATTGTTAGAAAAATCTTTGCTAAAAAATTATCAATTATTATCTATAAGGGTTTACATTATTAACAAGCGTCGTTGCCATGGAAAGAAATTAAAGGTATGAAAAATCGTATTGTTCATGACTATATTTTCAGATAAAATAACACAAGTGATAAAAATATCCAAATAAAAGAAAATTAAGTTTAATGCACTATTAAATTAATTTGAAAATAGTTAAATTATACCCGATTTGCAAAGATTTTATATAATTTACAATAATTTAATGTCTAATAATTTTGCCTTTTCTTTTTCGCTCTTACTCCAAATTGAAGCTTGGACTTGACCTATGTGAATTTTTTCTAGAAAGAATAAACATAATCTTGATTGTCCAATTCCACCTCCAATAGTGTAAGGCAAAAAATTATTAATTATATCTTGATGATATTTATTTGAGATTTTATATCCTTCATTTTTAATTTTTAATTGTTTTAATAAAGAGTCTTTGTCAACTCTTATACCCATTGATGATAACTCTAAAGCACAATCTAAAATTTCATCATATACCAAAATGTCGCCATTTAAATTCCAATCATCATAATCAGCAGCACGCATATCATGTGGTTTTCCATCTTTTAAAAGATAGCCAATTTTATAAATAAAACACGCTTTATTCTTTTTTGTATATAAATATTCTCTTTGCTTTGCATCAATTTTAGGATACAGTTCGTATAATTCTTCACTTGATATAAATGAGATTTCTTTTGGTAATTTTTTATTTAAAACAGAATATTTTTCTAATACCATTTTCTCTAATTGCAAAAAACAATCATAAATTTTATTAACTATTTGAAATAAAAATTCTAAATTTCGATCTTCTTGTTTTATTATTAATTCCCAATCCCATTGATCTACATAGACAGAATGAATATTATCTACAATTTCATCTTTTCTAATCGCATTCATATCTGAATATAAACCTTGATAGAGATTAAAATTATATTCTTTTAAAGCGTTTCTTTTCCATTTCGCCAAGGATTGAACTATTTCAATTTCGTCATTAGAAAAATCAACATTAAAACTTACTGGTTTTTCAGTCCCATTTAAATTATCGTTTAAACCACTTGATTTTGTAACAAAAAGTGGTGCACTTATTCTTGTTAAATTTAATTTTTTAGCTAAAATATTTTCAAAATTATCTTTTAAAAATTTTATAGCATTGAACGTTTCTAGGAATGATAACTTGTCCTTATATTTATTAGATGTATACATTTTAAACAACCCTCATATATTTGAAATTATAAATAACTTTTAATTATTGTTAAATTATTATTATTTTATTAAAATATTTTTTGTGAAACAAATAGCAAGTGAAACTCTCAATATCAAAAATCCATCTAAAAAATCACCATTTTATAATCGAATCGTACTTATTGATTTTTTAAGAGGACTTTTTTTATGCTTTGTATTTATTGATCATATTTTATGGGATATATTATATTTTTTTCCAATGTGGGCAAAAGGAGATGTTAATTCACCTCTTTATATTATTGGTCATTTAACCGCTGATTATTGGAATAGTTCTTTTCGTGCGATTATTCAATTTATTGGATTAGCTACATTTGTATTGTTAAGTGGTATTTCTTGTGCTTTCTCAAAAAATAATTCAAAACGAACGATACGAATGGTGGGATTATTTTTAGGTATCGCTGTTATTACTAATTTAGCAAACGCTTTTATGCCAGCAGGATCAGTTATTAATTTTAACGTTATTGCTGTTATCGCTTGCTCAGTTTTAATTTATACTTTTTTTGAAAATAAATCTTTGAAAATCATCGTAGCATTTTCTTTAATATTATTTTTATTTTATCTTCTTATTTTGCCAGAACTATATCAAGCTTTTAAAGATGAACCTGTTTTAGTTTGGCCCTTATGGTCTCCTGACGCTAATAGTGTTATTGTCAATGATAAATTTTATAATCAAGCGGATTATATGTCTTTATTTCCATTTATCTTATTTTTCTTTTTAGGAGTATTTATTAGCAAAACTTATTATAAAGATAAGTCAAAACATATGGGCCATCATTATAAAGGACTAAAACCTATTTGTTTTCTTGGTCGTCATTCATTTATTTTTTACATTTGTCATCAACTTGTATTTTTAGGAATATTTTATCTAATAGGTTTAGCTTTTTAATCTATATTTCTATCTATCTTGATAACTGTTTCATATGAAGAATCGAATTCTTTAATTGCAAGTCTCATTTTTTCCTTTAGTTCTTCGTCTTTTATTTTGTCTTCTAAAGGAACATTAATATCAAAAACAACATTTGTATGAGTCGGTCCGCTGACGAGACGAACATCGTGGAAAGTATATTTTGGATTAATTTCTTTTAAAGTATCATCAATAAATTGCTTGATTAGTTCTAATTTTGGATTGTCCACATCTATTGGATCCATATGGATAGTAATATTAATTTTATATTTTTTTGCTATATCATTTTCGATATTATCTATTAAATCATGTGCAATCATTATATTTGAACGTCCATCTATTTCAACATGAAGTGATATAAATATTTTGCTATGTCCGTAAGAATGATATTGCAAATCATGAATTCCTAAAACCCCAGCATAAGATTTGATATCATTTTCAATTTGTTTTAAAAAATTATCATCTGGTCGAACTCCTAGAAGCGGTGAAGCAGTTTCAAAAATAAGTTTTATCCCTGAATATAAAATAAATAAAGAAATAACAAGACTTACCGAAGGATCTAACCACCATAGACCATCAACAAAATAGTTAATTAATGTGCAAATTAAAACCCCCGCAGTACATATCGCATCATTTATAGAATCTTGCATGCTTGCTTTGATTGATTCAGACGAGATAACTTTTCCAATTCCATAATAAATATAGGCTAATATGATTTTAAATATTATTGCTATACCCAAAATAATAAAAGAATATATTTCATAAACCGGAGCGGGTTCTTTGTTAATTAATTTCATTATTGCACTATAGCCTAGAATAACCGCCAAGGTGATAATGATAAACGATATAATCATTCCTGCAATGTATTCCGCTCTTTCATGTCCATATGGATGTTTTTTATCAGCAGGTTTTGAACTAATTTTAAATCCAATTAAATTTATTAAACACGAAAAAAAGTCAGTTAAATTATTAATTGCATCACTAATGACAGATGTCGATAAAGTAAAAATTCCAACTAAAATTTTTCCAATAAAAAGAACAGCGTTTATAACAATTCCTGATATAGAGGCTAAAAACCCATGCTTTTCTCTTATTTTTGGATTATTAACATCTTTATAATTTTTTATAAAAAGTTTTCTTAAAAGAGTAATCATGACTTGGATTATAACACTATTTTCAACTTTATGTTAAAATATTTATCAATGAGGTTATGGCGGAACTGGTAGACGCGCTAGACTCAGAAACTAGTGAGAAATCTCATGCAGGTTCAAATCCTGTTAACCTCACCAACATATATGAAATGTCCCCCAAATTTTGCCCAAATGGGTATAAGTAAAAGTTTTACACTAGATTAGTTTAAAACCCAAGCAACCATGCCTGGGTTTTGTTTTTTTATGGTTTAATTATTCCTTGCGGTGGATTGTGGCAAATTTAAAGTAAACGTCGTTAATTAACACCCCTATATGAAAAGTGCCACCCATATAGGCGGCAGGCTCATTCCCCAAGGGCA
>CALVSI010000034.1 GCA_944358985.1 uncultured Bacilli bacterium
TAAAAGCTCCTTTCATAATGATTGGAGCATACATTTATTCGTAGAATAGTAAAAGGGTGTTAATTAACGACGTTTACAATTTATATCTACTAGAAAAACGCAACATAACAAAAAATGCCCGATTTCTCGGACAAATATCGCTAGTTTTGACACCTTTGTATCAAAATGTTAGCTATAAATTGGTGCGGGTGACAGGACTTGAACCTGCATGCCGTTAAGCGCTAGATCCTAAGTCTAGTGCGTCTGCCAGTTTCGCCACACCCGCATTTATAAAAAATGGTGCCGACTATAGGACTTGAACCTACAACCTACTGATTACAAATCAGTTGCACTGCCAATTGTGCTAAGTCGGCACTTCCGTTATTGGTGGACACTACAGGGATCGAACCTGTGACCTCTTCCGTGTGAAGGAAGCGTTCTCCCGCTGAACTAAGTGTCCCTGTAAGCGCTTTGTTATATTAACAAAAATTAAGTATTTATTCAATACCCATTTTGCAAAAATCAAATATTAGAAATATTTTTAATTAATTTTTGCTCCTAGAGGCATCAAAGATAATTTGGCAAATTTAAAAAATTGAATACCGAATGGAATTCCAATCAGCGTGCAGCAAAGCG
This sequence comes from uncultured Bacilli bacterium, assembly GCA_944358985.1. Taxonomy (GTDB): domain Bacteria; phylum Bacillota_I; class Bacilli_A; order RFN20; family CAG-826; genus CAJOOD01. The sequence goes on from CALVSI010000034.1 coordinate 616, forward strand.
AAACTCCCGCTAGTAAAAAATATAGCGCTACTATCCAACCAAACAAAATCAGCCATAATATATTAACAAATGTTTTAAAAATGCCGCCTGATAAATCAACTCTTTTGCCAATTGGCCAAAGCCATAAAGACGCATATTTAAAAATTTGAATTCCTACTGGTATTAAAATGATTGTTACACAACATAATAATCCAACAAAAAACATTACTAATGCGTTTTCCCAACCAATGAATATCAACCAAAGTACATTCCCTACTGTCTTCATGCTTTTAATATAAGTTATTAAAATTGTATTTAAAAGATTTTTTAATTATTTATTAAAATTTATTCTGTTCTTAAAGCTTCCACTGGGTCTTTTTTAGCGGCTAAAGAAGCTGGAATAAGTCCAGATATTAAAGTTAACACAACACTTAATAAAATTAAAATTAAGGCTGTAGTAAATGGCAGTGCCGCAATAGTAAATATTCCTGAAAGACTTCCAACAATTAAATTTATAAGTCCTTCAATGCAATAAGTTAAAGCAACCCCAATAATTCCAGATATAAAACCAATAATTAATGTTTCAGCATTAAACAAATTTCTAACATCTCTTTTACGACCACCTAACGCTCTGATGACACCAATTTCTTTAACGCGTTCAATAACAGATACATATGTAATAATCGCAATCATTACCGTTGAAACAATTAAAGATAAGGCAGTAAATGCAACCAAAGCATAGGTAACCGTGTCTATCATTGTATCTACTAAGAATATAATAACTTCAAGATTATCTGTATATTGAATTTCGCTTCTATCCTGACTAGATATAACTTTATCTCCTACATGGATATTCTTATCAGAATTCCATTCATTTAGATACGATGTAATATCATCCTTATAATTAAAATCAACTGGATAAATTTCGATTTCATTTGGAACATCTACACCACCTATATTTCTTTTTGTCCACGTATAAATTGCAACACCTTCTTGACCACTCATCATTTCTGTTAAACTGCTGCGAATACCAACAACAGCTTTTTCATTATAATGATTGTTATCATAATAAAACGAAATATCATAAGTAATGCCAAAAACTTGTCCATTTCCATCTAAAATAAAAGATGTGAAAGATTCGCTATCGTTATCTATTAAATATTGATTGACTTGACTATTTGTTCCATCTTTAATTACTTTTTGAGTTAAGGCAGGAGTATAATAAAGACCCGTACTTAACGAACCATACGATAAACCTTCTTTAGGACGCAATATAGCACTTATTTTAAGTTCTAATCCTTCCCAGTTACTATCAGCGATTGAATGATAATTAAATGGACTATACCCTAATAAATCGTTTGGATTTGAAGAATATATTGTATCGTTTGGATAATAATAAAACGTTTTATTTAAAAGTTCTTCATAACTAAACGAATCCTTATCTAATGAAGGATTATAATTAGGATCGTCTAATGATTCATAAATTATATTGAAAAATTCTTCTTGCGAATAATAACCAAATTCACCCAAAAACAAATCTGATAAACTTTGTTCGTCATTAACCACTAATACTAATTCATTTTCTTTTTCTGGCATTTTTCCATTTTCAGAAATAATGTCGTATTGGCTTAACAAATAATCATTATTATTAGGCAATTGTTCAAAATTATAAGTTAACAACGAGATGTATTGTGCTAATTCGCTATATGATGTTTTTTCCAACATCTTCGAATAAGTTGTTGTCGCAGCATCAATTGACATCCTATATGTTTTATTTTCGCCATTTTCGTCAAGAAAAGTATAATCAGTATAAATGTTATAGCCCAAATCTTCTCCATAATAAGTTGCAATGCAATTATACCATTCTGGGTTCATTTGCTTGACAAAATCAACGTAGTCTTGAGTGATATCATTTTGAATAACAAAAGCATCTAATGCCCCGCTAAATTCGACTAAAGAAGCGATAACTCCATCAACATTAATTATCCCATCTTCAATATTTTCTTTTATGGCATCTTGTTGTTGACTAGTAGAAGTCAAATCAATAATAGTATTTAAGTCATAAGCTTCTTCGCTTATCATAATTGGATTTCCTGAAAGCATATCATTTTGCATTGAATCAATATAATTAGAAACACCAGAAGAAACCGCTAAAACAGAACCAATTCCAACTATTCCAATAGAACCAGCAAAGCAAACCAAAATATTTCTTTTTAATTTTGAACGAAGATTTCTAAATGATAATTTAAAAGCTTGAAAAAATGACAATTTGGAATGCTTATCTGCTAAACTTTTTTCTCCATCGACAGCACTCTTGACTTGTAAAGTTTCAACTTCTTCTTCATAAGGATTAGAATCAGAAATAACAAGACCATCCAATAATTTAATAATTCTTGTTGAATATGAATTTGCTAAATCTGGATTGTGTGTGACCATTATGACCAAACGATCTTTTGCAACTTCCTTTAATAAATCCATGATTTGAATAGAAGTTTTTGTATCAAGTGCCCCGGTTGGTTCATCTGCTAAAACAATTTCAGGATTATTTACTAATGCTCTAGCAATAGCAACTCTTTGACATTGACCACCAGAAAGTTGATTTGGTCTTTTATTATATTCTCCTTGTAAGCCAACTTTATCAAGAATATCTTTTGCTCTTTTTTCACGTTCTTTGCTAGAAATGCCACCGATGGTAAGTGCTAATTCAACATTTTCCAAAACTGTTTGATGTGGAATAAGATTGTATGACTGAAAAACAAAACCTATTTTGCTATTTCTATAAGTATCCCAATCAGCGTCTTTAAAATTTAAAGTCGAGACTCCGTCAATAATTAAATCGCCAGAAGTCATATGATCAAGTCCACCGATTATATTTAAAAGCGTTGTCTTACCACAACCAGAAGGGCCTAAAATAGAAACAAATTCATTATCACGAAAATCTACACTTATACCTTTAAGTGCTTCAACTTTCCCATTAGCGACAATATAATCTTTTTTTACATTTTTTAGTTTTAACATAAATATGACCTTTTAAGATAATATCATAAAATTTTATAAATTTCACTTGCAATATATACCCATGTTACGTATTTATGTAATTTGTATAAAAATGTTAAGTGACAATGTCAATGCAACTCTAACTGTTTTATAACTACTTTTTCTTTTTTATATAATATTTTTGTCTTCT
>CALVSI010000035.1 GCA_944358985.1 uncultured Bacilli bacterium
GACAAACCATCTGAATATATTGAACCTCGGCTGGAGATGATGCGAGCTTGTCTTTCTTTTCCATCGGGCAAACAATCTAAAACAGCATCAAGCGCCATTCAAGAAATGAAGTTGAGCTTATCTCACAAAGGTTTTTCATTGGCTAAAAAACGCAACGTCTTCTTAAGATGTTTGTACGAAACATTTTTACTTCAGGAGCTGTACAATGATATCGATGAATAACCAAGACTTGCTTAAGGCCATTTTACGTTCAGATCTAAAATCATTTGTCACAAAAGTGTTTTTTGATGTATCACCCTCGGCTCAATATCTTGATAATTGGCATATTGATCTTATTTGCCAAGAATTAGCACAAATGATAAATGGTCAAGAAACGCGTTTAATAATTAACATTCCACCACGATATTTAAAATCCATAATCTGTTCGGTTGCGCTTCCGGCTTTTATTTTAGGACATAATCCGCAAAGCTCTATTATCTGCGTAAGTTATTCGGATGATTTGGCGGCAAAACATGCTAATGATTGTCGCAGAATAATTACCTCACAATGGTATCAAGAGCTATTTCCCGAGACAGTGTTAAGCAGCAATAAAAAATCAACATCAGATTTTGAAACTACTAAAGGAGGAGGAAGATTTTCTACCTCCATAAACGGCACATTAACCGGACGAGGAGCAGATTGGATTATAATTGACGACCCCATAAAACCGACAGATGCAATGTCTGACAATATCAGAGATAAAGTCAATGATTGGTATCGATCAACTCTATACTCTCGTCTCAACAATAAGGTTGAAGGAAAAATCATTCTGATTATGCAGCGCTTACATGAAAATGATATGACCGGATTTTTGCTTGAAAGCGATAAAAAGTTTAAGCTCATCAAACTCCCCGTCATTGCGGAAGAAGACGAAACATGGATTTTAAAAAATCAATTTACACAAACAACGCGTACAATCGAGCGACATCCTGGAGATCTTTTGCATCCGCAGAGAGAAAACCTTGAAACGATTAAAGAATTGCAAGATTCTTTAGGCGAATTTGCCTTTGCAGGGCAATACCAACAAAATCCCGTTCCCCAAAGTGGTGGAATGGTAAAAAAGGACTGGATGTACTTTTATAATGAGCTGCCAGCATTAAAGCAAATCATTTTGTCTTGGGATACGGCAAGTAAAGATGGCTTTGACAATGCATATTCTGCATACGTCTTACTTGGTGTCGATTATAACCGCAAATATTATTTGATTGAGGCTAATCGTTACCGGCTCAATTTTCCAGAACTAGTAAAAACAGTAGATAGAATGAATGATCAATGTATTGATTTATTTAAGCAAAAGCCGGATATCCTTATTGAAGATGCCTCATCTGGGACACAACTTATCCAAGTTTTAAGAGGAGAATATGGTCTATCTCCACATGCAATTAGAGCTGAGCAAGACAAAATTTCACGTATGCAAGCGGTATCTCTAGCAATAGAGCAACAAAGACTGTTATTTCCTAATCAAGCCGGAATATGGTATCAAACTTTTGAAAAAGAGCTTTTAACATTTCCAAAATCAAGATTTAAGGATCAATGTGATGCCTTGAGTCAAGCAGTGTGCTTTTTATCTTCAGAGATACAAAATCCGCAAATCAAACCATATATAGCCACCGGCAATCATTTTTACACTAGTGGACATCGATCAACCTATAAAGTACATCCTATGCGAGATCTAAGGAAACTAAGACATTAATAAAACTTGACTTAAGACAACAAAAGAGCCTTCATGCAACAATATGGAGGCTCTTAATGTATAAAAAACCGCCTATAGCACACCAATTTCAAAAAGGAAAATCAGGAAATCCGAATGGTCGACCCAAAATCTCCGATTCGGCACTATTTGATTTGACTTCCTTGTTTTTGCAAGCGTTACTGTTAGCAAGGAACAAAGATAAAAGTTCCCGAGACAAATTAAGCAAAATAAGGGAGATATTGTATGAAAAGGAAAATTCATCTACCCAAAAACATCGAAGAGCTAAAAAAATTATCACAAAAAAAGCAGGCTGAGCTTTGGGAGCGTTATGTAAACAGCCCTTACAATCACCAGCTTCGAGCATTGTGGTATTATATTGCTTGCGAAAATGCCAATCTTAAGATTGAACGCAAACACCTAATTAAGTTAGAAAAATATGCTGAAAACCCGGATGAATGTATGATTAAGGTATACAAAACCAAATATAACCTTCATCCGGGAACAGAAATTACTAAAACCTTCCGCAACCATCAATACAAGGTTATTATAAACGAAGCAAATGATTTTATTTTTGAGGGCAAACATTATAAAACTCTATCGGCGGTTGCCAAAGAAATATGTGGAATAAAAGTATCAGGCTATGACTTCTTTGGCTTAAACAACAAACGAGCATTAAAGGAGGCAACACATGACTAGAATAAATTGTGCCGTCTATGTTCGTAAATCTACCGAAAAAGGATTGGAGCTTGAGTTTAATTCATTGCACAATCAAGAAGAAGCATGCCGAAGCTATATATTATCACAAGCCTTTAACAACTGGGAGTATTTCAAAACTTATACCGATGGCGGAATTTCCGGTGGCACCATGGAACGTCCGGCCTTAAAACAAATGCTTGAAGATATTCGGCATGGATTAATACAGACAGTGGTAGTTTATAAAGTCGACCGTTTGTCCCGCTCAATTATGGACTTCCATAATATGATGAAAGAATTCGATAAATATGGCTGCAGCTTTGTTTCAATTACTCAAGCCTTTGACACGTCGACTTCCATGGGCAAGCTAACGCTAAACATGCTGCTATCATTTGCTCAATTTGAGCGAGAGGTATCCTCGGAACGTGTCCGTGATAAAATCCGTGCCAGTAAAGCCAAAGGCCTATGGACTGGAGGGATTCCTAAACTAGGTTATGATATTATAGATAAAAAACTGGTTATAAATTCAATAGAAGCTGAACAGGTAAAAGATATTTTTGAAAGCTATTTAAAATGTGAATCTTTGGTAGAACTTGAAACCTTTGTCCAAACCAAAGGAATTACTCATAAACATTGGATGACAAATAAAGGTGTTGAGAAAGGCGGAAAACCATTAAAAACATCGGCCTTACATAGGTTATTGCATGAAAAAATATATTTAGGTTTAATTGAAAACAAGAAAACAGGACAAACTTTCAAAGGACACCATCAAGCAATTATCTCCAAAGAATTATGGGAGCAGGTACAAAATAAGCTGAAAGAAAATGATAAATGCAAAAATCCCAATCATGTGCCAAATAATAATTTACTTACCGGAAAGCTGTTTAACACAGAAGGAACCGCCTTTGGCAACCAAGCAAACAGCAAAAAGAAAAGTACAAAACGCCATTATTACGCAATAAAAGGTTTATTCTTGCCAACAGAGCAAATTGATAAACTTACAAAAGATGCAATAAACGAAATTCTTGACAGCAACCTCAATGGACTAAACAAAGACAGTTCACTTGCTTTAAAGTTAATAAATTTTGCAGATATGGACTATTTAAAGCAGCGTAATTTTATCCGTAACTTTGTTAACAAAATAATTTATCAAAAAGATCGCTTAACATTCTTTTTTAACACCGATCCTTTAATTCTATCAGCTTATACAGGCAATGCGTTAAACGAAAATAACAATCCATTAGACTTTATAGCCGACAATAC
>CALVSI010000036.1 GCA_944358985.1 uncultured Bacilli bacterium
TTAACAGTTTATCTGTTACTTTCTAAATCCACTAAAAAAGGGGTAAGTCACCTTATAGGTTTCTTAACAGCCCCTTAATCATTATAATTTATTTTTTAGTTTTTTTTAAAAAATTTCTTAGTTTTTTATCTTTAAATTCTTCTTTATCTGATTCAGGTTTTTCACAAAATTCTTTATGAGAAACTTTAACTTTTCCATGATCATCGATTTCGATGACTTTTACTTTTAAAATTTCTCCAACTTTGCACACATCGCTTGCCTTTTCTATATATCCCCAACCGAGTCTAGAAACATGGCATAAGCCTTCACAATTTCCAAATAATCTGACAAACGCACCATAGTCTTCTACACGTGTGACTTCGGCATCATAAATTTCTCCGATTTGAGCTTCTTTGACTATATCAGTAATCATTTGTTTAGCTTTGCAAATTGTATCGCGATCCATATGATAAATTGTAACTTGACCATTATCTTCGATATCGATTTTACAATTATCACATTTTTCAATAATGTCATTAATTACCTTACCACCTGTTCCGATGACATCTTTGATTTTATTTGAATCAATCATAAATGTTTCCATCTTAGGTGCATATTTAGACACATCTGGACGCGGTTTATCGATAGCTTTTGCCATAACTTCTCTAATTTTAGCACGTGCATCATGGGCTTGGGCTAAAGCCTCTTTTAAGACATCGCGTGTGACACCCTTGATTTTAATGTCCATTTGTAAAGCAGTAATACCATTTTTAGTTCCAGCAACTTTAAAATCCATATCACCAAAATGATCTTCTAAACCTTGAATATCTGTCAAAATAGTATATGGATGTTTTCCGTCTAATGGTCCGCTTGAAATAAGTCCCATTGCAATACCTGAAACCATTTCTTTAATTGGGACGCCTGCAGCCATTAAAGACATGCAGCTAGCACAAATACTCGCTTGGCTAGAAGAACCATTACTTTCTAAAACCTCTGCAACTGTTCTTATAGTATATGGGAATTCTTCAAAACTTGGCAATACATATGAAAGTGCACGTTCTCCTAATGCACCATGTCCGATTTCTCTTCTGCCAGGAGAACCCATTCTTCCAACTTCTCCGACACTATATGGTGGGAAATTATAATGATGCATCCAACGTTTTGTGTCTTCACCATCTAAACTATCTAAAATTTGTTCATCCATTTTAGAACCTAAAGTTGTAATAGCCATAACTTGAGTTTGACCACGGGTAAACATAGCACTGCCGTGAACGCGTGGAAGCAAGTCAACTTGAGCATCTAACGGACGAATTTCATCAACTTTTCTACCATCAGGTCGAATTTTTTCTTCGGTAATAAGTCTTCTAACTTCATTAGCAACAAGAGTTTCTAAAACTTGATTAACCATGGATATGGTTTTTTGATGAGTTTTTTCATCTTCGTATTTTCTTTGATCATAGTCATCTAAAATTTCGTTTTTAATAGCATCAATAGCGTCTTGTCGTTCTAATTTGTCAAAAATAGATATTGCTTTACAAAGACGATCTTTGCTGCGATTAGTAACATCATTTTCAATTTCTTCATCAATTTTGTATAATTCAATTTCGCGTTTTGGTTTACCGATTTCCTTGGCTATTTCAATTTGCCAATCGCATAATTTTTTAATTGCTTCATGCCCAAACATCAAAGCATCAAGCATTTCTTCTTCTTTAACTTGATCCGCTCCTGCTTCGACCATATTAATAGCGTCTTTACTACCAGCAACCGTAACATTTATATCGCTTAGTTTACTTTCTTCAACACTAGGATTAATAACAAATTTTCCATCGATACGACCTACTCTTACGCCAGCAATAGGACCATCAAATGGAATATCGGAGATACATAATGCTAAACTAGAACCTAACATTGCTGCCATTTCACTAGAAGCATCAGGATCTACAGACATGACTGTATTAATAATTTGAACTTCATTTCTAAAACCTTCAGCAAACATTGGTCTAATTGGTCTATCAATTAATCTTGCTGTTAATGTGGCGTGTTCGCCTGCTCGTCCTTCTCTTCTTAAAAACGAACCTGGAATTTTACCAACGGCATACATTTTTTCTTCATATTGAACAGTTAATGGGAAGAAGTCACCTTCTTTTGGCAAATCGCTCGCACAAACTGTGGAAAGAACGACAGTATCATTATAGCGGACCAAACAAGCCCCATCTGCTTGCTTAGCGATTTCACCAGTTTCAATTACAAATTTCTTTCCTTCGAACTCTAATTCGAATGTTCTTTTCATCTACTTTTTCTCGCTTTCTTTAAATAATACGTATGTATTATATCACGCACCTTTTAAAAGCAAAATAAAAACAATTTTAGATAAAAAGTTTTGCTAAAAAGAGTTTAAAATATTACAAATTTATTATTTTTTTGATACTGATAAGTATTTAATCGAAATTAAGCATGTAATTATAGTAATTAATAGCAATCCAATCAACACTAAACCTGCGATTAAATAGGAAAAAACAATTGGATTTATATCAAGAGAAAATTGTAACACCAGATAATAATTAAATGCATTGTTAACAACTATATTGAAAATTGTAGCAATCAAAAATGAAATTAACCCCACCAGCGTAGTGGAAATACAATAAATTAAATCAACGTCAAAACTATTAATGCCTAAGCTTTTTAAAATTCGAATCGTATATTGATCTTTTTTGATAACTCCGAAAATAAACGCTGTTAAACTTATCAATGCCGCAACTAAAAATATTGAACCTAAAATAGAAAAATACAAGCCATAATTATCTATAAAATTTTTTATACTAATTAAGGAAGGTTGATAAATTGTATCAAACGCAAACAATGGATGTTTAGCATTTGGCAATAAATAATCATAAAAATAATTGGCTTTTGCATACAAATTATTTTGATTTGTCAAAACAAATATATCAGATGCGTACATATCTAAATAAGTTGTACCAGTAGTAATAGGATAATCTTCATAATGTTTCTTTAATAATTCTTCATATTTATTGCTAGTTAAAATTAAAGAATTCGATAGACCATACTTATATTTTTCATTTTCATTATTATAAGAAAATTCATTGGATTTAAAAATTAAAGATATAATAAACTTTTCTTTGCCAAATGTAATATTATCCCTCAAATATTGCTCCATATTATCATCAGGGTTAAAAGGGATGTTGCCAAGTCGACAAAAATTGTATAACGCTTCAATAGATATAGCAATTTCATTATCATTTTTAGGAAAATCGCCAATATAATCAAAACTTAAATCTTCAAACGTATTTTCGCTACAAGATACAATATCAGGTGCATAAATTCCATTTAAATTCCAATAATATGAATCGTCAAATAAATAAATGGTTCTAATAATTGTTTTATTTTCAAATATGTCATTTGCCTTATTAACATCTGATTTTTTATATCGTACAATCAATGAATTATTATTAAACAATAAATAAGAAAAACCATCACTATTTGCCTGATTTATTAATACATTTTCCTCATTATAAGATATTAATGTCATCCCACACATAAATACCCCTATCGATAGAAATGTTGTAAACATTGCAAATATTAATCTAACTATATTCTTTTTAAATGA
>CALVSI010000037.1 GCA_944358985.1 uncultured Bacilli bacterium
AAATTTGGATAAGGTATGAATTTGTTCATCCGAAAGGTGCCTAATATTTGCAATCAACAAGGACTCTTCAGCTGCACGTTTGGGACTAATGTTGTCATCAACATTATCATCTAAAATCATGCTTAATCGGCAATTAAGAGCTTTTGCAATATCGACCAAGGTCTCAAAATGTGGATAATTGACACCTCTTTCTATGTTTGATATAGCCTCAACAGAAACATCGCAACGCTCAGCTAAAACTTCTTGTGTCATTTTAGCCGCTTGTCTAATAGCCTTAATTCTCAACCCGATCTTTTTCTTCATGTTTTACCCCACAATTAGAAGTTTAACTTAAAGTTTTTGCTTGAAAACGGAGTAAAACTTGTATAATTTTTATATAATAGAAGTTTTACTTAATAAAATAAAAATCTATAGGCTAACATAATGAAAAATCGAGCAATGTCTGAAAAATTTTTTTATGAGTTTAAAAGCGGAAAGTATCAAAACATCCTACAAACTGTAAAGCAAGACGATGATTTAATTATGTGCCTGCGAGGTGATTATATTACCATATATTATAAGAGTATGCGTATATTGGAAATATCCGAAAATGGCGAATATGATGTTGATAAAAACTACGGCATTATTCCTCCAAACGATGATACAAATTGGATAGAATATTTCAAAAATGCCAAATTTGCCTTGAATTCTTACAATAAAACTAAACAAATGAATAAACTTGAAAAGGAAGTTCAACAAGCAATTGTTAAAGAAAACAACACAAGCTCTATCTGTAATGAAACCGATTACTTTATTATTGATATAGAATATACTCAGCCGGAATTTGATGGCAGATTTGATGCATTAGCTGTCTATTGGCCTAAAAACAAACGCAAAAATGGTCATAATCTACAACTAGCGTTCATTGAAGTTAAAGCCGGCAATAATGCTATTGGAGGGACTTCCAGTATTGCAAAGCATTATAAATCGGTTATTGATTTTTTGAATAATCTTACCCAGAATAATGAAAAAGAACAATTTATCCAAGATATCGAAAAAATGATAGCTCAACAGCGAGACTTGGGATTATGGAATATTCCTCATAATAAACACGAAATAACTTTGTCTCGCTCAATCAAGCCTCAATTAATTTTTATTCTTGCCAACTATAATCAAAAATCAACAGCTCTACGCAATGAATTGGATAAATTTTCAAGCATTAACAGCAAGCCTCCTTTTGAATTGAAATTTGCTACGTCATCTTTTGTCGGATATGGCCTATATGGTAGCGGAATGATTACTATAGATAATATATTAGATAAAAAATAAGGAGCTAAAATGAAGGCATGCATTAGAAGGGGCGCAAACCAAATCGGAGGATCTGCTGTTGAAATTATAGCAGATAATCAACAAAGGTTGATTATAGATATTGGGTTACCTCTTGATGCAGAGGAAAATACCCAAGACCTTCTTCCTCAAATTGACGGTCTTAAACATAAGACACCTGATTTGCTAGGTATCTTAATATCTCATCCCCATCAAGATCATTATGCCTTAGGATTACATATTGATAAAGACATCCCTGTTTTTATGAGCCATGCGACATCAAAAATAATGGAAGTTGCCACACAGCATAATATTCCTGACGCATTTGTCTTTAGCAATATCAATATCTTTGAAAATCAAAAAAGTTTTAAAATCGGGAACTTCAACATTACACCCTATTTGGTTGATCATTCGGCCTATGATGCTTATGCTTTTTTAATTGAAGCTGACGGCAAACGTTTGTTTTACAGCGGAGATTTTCGTGCACATGGTCGAAAATCCAAATTATTTGAATCATTCATTAAAAATCCTCCGCAACATATAGATACATTATTAATGGAAGGCTCTTGTTTAGGACGAGATAAATCCGAGCAATACGAAAGTGAAACCGAGTTGGAAGAAAAGTTTTTTGATATATTTAAGCAAACAAGGGGGATAAGCCTTATTCAAACATCTTCGCAAAACATTGATAGAATTGTTACCATCTACCGAGCATGCAAAAAAAGTAACCGCACATTGGTAATGTCTGGGTATACAGGACATATTCTGCAATGTTTAGAAAATTCACATTTACCAAATTTTACATGGCCGGATGTTAAAAAAATGAGCCAATCAGTTACAAGAAAACATGAAATATCTGTTGAAATGATAGAAAAGTCTCCCGATAAATACACAATCCTTTTGGGCGGCCAGATATTTAATATGCTAAAAAACAGTTTCCTTTTAAATAATGAAGCTTCATTTATTTATTCCATGTGGGATGGTTATAAAGAACTATATAAAGAGCGACTGGAACTAATTCAAAATAAAGGGGTTAATATGTTTGATATTCACACCTCAGGACATGCAGATATTCCAAGTCTTCAAAAATTTGCATCAGCTCTTAATCCTCATCAATTGGTTCCGATTCATACTTTTCTCCCGCAAGAGTTCAAAAAGCTATTCAATAATGTAGTTATTTATGAAGATAATCAAATATTTACAATATAAGGACAAAGTAAATGGATTTAAAAAACAACTTAGAACTTATAATCGGTGGTATTGCATCTACTGTCGCCATGGCCGCAATTATTTTTAGATTTGTCTTTTTTGAAATAGATTTAAGCACAACAGCTGATTTTATAAAAGACTTTTCAGAAATTATTGTATCGGTTTTAGTCTTTTTTGTTGCCGTTAAAAGTATCTTAAGCCAGAGTAAAAAAAAGGAAACTTTCAAAAAAGTTTTTGATGAAGAGCTTCAAGCATGGATGCAACGCAATCGCCCACTGATTTCTAAAGAGAACCGTTTTCAGGTTGAAAATGCTGACAGATATTTTATTTTGTCGGATCATGATCACATTTTTGATATTGGAGAAGATTTTCAAGACGACAAAAAGTATCAAAAAGGTGTGTTTGTTCAACTTCCCCACACATTTACAACTAATGATAAAATTATTTTCTTTATGAACAAGAGTACATTTATGGCACGAGCAAAGGCTAAAGACAGTAATGTAGATGCAGAAATAGATAAACTCATATATCGAACAGCAAATTGTATTAGTGCCAAATTTGGTAAAGAATTATTTGAGGCAAGTGGAGATCCCAAACATCATCAAATCCATGTCAAAATAAAGACCCGAGATCTTGACACGCCAGAAGATGCCAGAACAATAATAAAAATGCTTGATTATGTAATGATTTTATACTTAGCCGCAGCTTAAATTTTAACTCAAACCGAAAGGAAAAAGACATGAGAAATTTTAAAATAGAAAGAACCGGAGTCGTTCGAGATGAAAGAGGAATGAAAGTTGGTACGGTTCAAAGAAATACCCTAAGAGATGCTAGAGGATCCCGCCTCGCAGAAATATCTGGAGATAGAATCAAGGATAGTCGAGGTTTAACTTTAGGAGAAATTAGCGGCTCAAGAATAAAAACGAGACGAGGAAATACAGTTATGGAAATTGATAAAATTCCTCTTGATTACGAAATGCC
>CALVSI010000038.1 GCA_944358985.1 uncultured Bacilli bacterium
ATAATTTTTTCTTTTAAATTATCTAACAATTTATTATCATTACCTATATTAATAAAATTATACTTTTTTATCAAATAATCAATATTTTTTGTATAATAAGTCGCTCTTATATCAACTTCATCATTAACTAAATACCTTTCTCCACCACCATATTTTGCATCAAAAGAACCTAAAGGTATTTGTATATCATATTTTTCTTCAATATGAGGTATACTCATAGTAGAAAATATGAAAATTATACCAACTATATATAATATATTAATGATAAAATATCCCAAAAAAATTACACCTAATATTTTTAAAATTTTGTAAAATATTTTCACTTTTATTTACTCCTATCTATATTCAAATGTCATATTAATATAATATGGTGTTAATTGTCCGTTTTTCTGTTTATTGTTCTTATGTAATTCCTTTAATATTTCTTTGTTTTGCAATTTATTTGTCGGATTTTTCAAATTATATATATACACCTTTTTTGTTTCTAATAGAATAACACATATTATAATAAAGATAAACTCAGAAAAAAAGTGAATGATATAAAATCAATCACTTAATTTTGAGACATTCCTTTTCAAATTTTTTTAAAATTTAGTTGTTTAAACTTACTTTATTCTTCGTTATTGTTCCATATGAATTAACTACTTTCCAGTCAGAATCGTATAAATACAAGTTATCAAAGTCATCTATTTTATTTTCAGATATTGCCGTTATAAAATATAAATCTTTATCTATTTCATAGATATATTTTTTAACATTTTCGATATCACTTTTCTCTATATATTTTAAGTCTTTTGAAATAAACTTATACTTTCCTTTAACTTTTTTTAATATGTTAATTCTATTATTATCCGATAAAAATATAAAATAATCATCATTTTTATAATAAACATTTTTATTATCACAAAAACCATAATAATAACAAGCATCATATTCGTTAGAAAAAGTATATGCGTCTTCCCACGGATTTTCTGCCGCAATACCTACTAAAAGCAAAGCTAAAAATCCAAATAATATTTTTTTTGACGACTTGAGACGATATATTTTTTTTGTACAAAAAATATATAATAATAGAAATATCACAAACAA
This sequence comes from uncultured Bacilli bacterium, assembly GCA_944358985.1. Lineage (GTDB taxonomy): Bacteria > Bacillota_I > Bacilli_A > RFN20 > CAG-826 > CAJOOD01. Next base: position 1,090 of record CALVSI010000038.1, read on the forward strand.
TTCGTTCGCAAATATTAAAAGCTCTTTAGAGGTAAGACTAGTATTACCTCTAACCATCTCACTATTTATATAAACAATAAGGAGAAATAGCATACTTAAAATAAATATTGGCAAATATCGAAAAACATTTCTAAACCTGAATTTAATAAGCATACGGCAACACCTCATGGAAATTATATCACGTTTTTGGTTGTACCTATATAGCAAAAAAGATTATTGACTTATAAATCAATAATCTTTTTATATAATTATTATTAAATTTTTTATAAATCCTCATTGTAAGAAAATTTCCAATTATCATCTATTTTTATATCAATCATATATCTCAAATTTTCTCCTCTTCTTTCTGCTTCTATTCTATCTTCCAATTGGCAATCTTCTATGCAATATTCGTATACGATTCCCTTTATAGAAGAACTATAAATTATAAAAATGTAATAATTATTATCGTTTGTAAGATAAATTTCCTTTATTATACTATTATTTAAAAAATCTACTATACTATTATCAACTTTGATATCACTTTCACCGCAAAAATAAATATTTTTTTTGTTTGTTACTTGTTTATCACCACAAGATAAGTTTTCTTCATTTTTATTTATTTCTATTATTTTGTTTTCAATCAGGTAATTAGATAGTTTTTAAAACTTTCTTCATTTTTTTTAAAATACTCATAGTAATAGTTAATACTTGTATTACCATTATTTAATGAATTAAATTTATATGTTTTGTATTTAAAAGCCAAATACAATACTATAAATATTAAAAATATAATTATCATTATAAATATTAATATATAATTTTTATTTTTAGTGTTCTCTGTCATATGCTTCAGCTCCCATTATTATAAAATATGTATCTCTTGGATCATCACAAAAACTTGCAGTCGGACAATTTTCAATAGTATCAAAATTCCACTTATTAATATTAGCTATTAAAATTATTTTTTACAATAGTATTCAATCTTTGTTATGAATATAGTATATCATTATATATATAAAAAAGAAATTATCCGTATTAGATAATTTCTTTTTATTTTATCTCGTACAAAAATAATTTTTATACAAAATTTTTATTTTTTTGTTTTTCCGCAAATGGGCGATTAAAACTCCAATTTAAAAAATATTTATTTTATTACGAATAATTTTTAATTCTTAAAATATATTTTTCATCAACATTATATATATATAGTTTAAAATTATGCTCTGTTTCTGTTAACTTCATATCGTTTAAATAATAGTAGTTATTTTCGTTCAAAAGCAAGTTAATTTCTTCTTGAGATATTTCATCTTCTAAATTCCATTCAGAAATACATTCGTTAATTCGTTCTTCTATTAAACTAAAGTTATCTCCTATTTTTTTATAATTCTTTATAGATAGGATTTCATCCTCAATATTACTTTCATAGTAAAATCTATCAAGGTAAATTGCTGATTGAAAAACTTGAAACTTATATTCCGTATGATCATTATATTTGTTTATAATATTATCATCTTTATCAACACTATATTTTGATATAATAAATATAATGAATATTATTACTATAATTATAAGAATTAAAATCAAACTTTTTTTCATATTCTAATAAATTGTCTCCTTTGTTATTGAAAATTCAATATCCCACTTGTAACTACCTATTACTCCTCTATTTGTCCACCAATATCCGAAATCATTTGCTGCTGCTCCTATTCCATTATACCAATTTCTGTATTCATCAAAATTATAATCATCATTTATTTTAATGTTAAACTCCCAAACATTCTCTCTTATCTCATTACCAACTATTTCATAACTATATTTTCCAACTACATATTTAATAACTTCATTTTCATTTGAGACGTTATTAATTGAACCACTTTTAATAATGGTTTTTGTTCCTTTTGGTCTAGTTGCTAATGAAGTATTTATAATTTCATTTAGAGCATTTGAATTTTTAAAAGAATCAATTAATACTTTTTCTTCATTTTCACTTAGACTTCTATCATTATTTGCACCAACACTTTTAAAAAACATTGAAAAAATCACATTATAATTAGAAATACTTGTTTTTACTTTGTTTTTTAATTTTTCAACACTCGAGGTAACTTTGTTAACTACTTTTTTTGCTTTATTTTTTATCTCATTTATTTTTTTTCCAATACTTTTAAGTGAGAAATTTCCATTTATATCTTGATAATTAATCGAATTATTATTGCAATAGCAAAACATATTTAATCCGATTATACTTTGACCTGTTGAAAGGTAACCATCCGCATTAACAAACCTTCCCCACTCTGGGTTGTAGTATCTAGAGTTTAGGTAGTATAGGTTGGTTTCTTCGTCATAGTAATAACTACGATATCTAAATGGATTTAT
>CALVSI010000039.1 GCA_944358985.1 uncultured Bacilli bacterium
ATAAGAATAGCTCGAAATAGTAAAGTAAAAAGGAAGCTTGGATTATTTATTTTAATTTGCGTGAGTGCAATATCGTACCCAATTCTTTCTATACCTGTATTTACGAGCTTTTGGTTTTATGGCTTTTTTGGAGAAAATAAAATTAAACAATGAATATACATTTTTACATAAATTCATCGTTCCCATACGGAATGGCTGCTGCTAAACGTAGGTTATGCTATGCAAAAGGACTTATCGCAGAAGGACATAAGGTTGATATGGTAATATGTCAAAAATGTTTTGAGCCAGGAGAAGACGATGGACTGCCTGCAAAAGGAATGTTTAAAGAAATTCCTTATATATATGTTTGTGGAAAATATAAATATGCGAAAAAATATAAGTTATTGCGAGGATTAGATTATTTGATGATGGATTATATACGTTCTTTTTTTTATGCTTTAAGTCATATTCATAAAGGCGATATTGTTTTCGTGTATTTTTATCCTATTTTTTTACAAGTGCTAATATTAATTGCTTCAAAGTTGAAAAGGGTAAAGGTTGTAAAAGAAACATGTGAACATCCTTCTGCATTAGGTAATTTAAATTCGAAATGGTATAGATTTTGTAAATGGATTGAATATCACCTGGTTATGCCACTTTATGATGGTTTTATTATTATATCGCATGATTTAAATCGATTTGTACAGAAATATAAATCGAATAAAGCTAAATCTATCATTATTCCGATATTAGTGGAAAATCCTTTTGAAGATAAAAAACTATTTGCATTAAAAAATGAATATGATGTTCCTTATATTATTCATACAGGGACAATGTATGAGCAAAAAGATAGCATTTCAAAAATATTATATGCTTTTTCCCGTTTTAAGAAAGAAACAAATTCCAGATGCCGATTGGTGTTTACAGGACCGCAAGCTAATAAAAAATGCAATTATTTGCCTTTAATTAAAACTTTAGGTATTGAAAGGGACGTTGATTTATTGGGAATGGTGGCTCCTGAACGAGTGGTTGTTTTACAATATTTTGCAGCTATGACGATTATATACAAAAGTGATAATCTTCAAACTCGTAATTGTTTTCCTACAAAACTTGGAGAAATGCTTATATGCGGAACACCTGTTATTACAACAACAGTTGGAGACGCTAATATTTATTTAGAAAATGAGAAGAGTGCTTTTATAATAGAACCTGATGATGAGGATTCTTTAGTAAAATATATTAAGTATATATTAAGTAATCCTGTATGTGCAAAAAGAATAGGTGAAGCAGGAAAATCTATAGCTCAAACATATTTTAATCCACTATATCAAGGGAAACGTTTATCAGAATTCTATAAAAAATTATAAGGTATGATGAATCGCATATTAAAAAAATTAAGGAAATTATTTATGACACCTGAGGCTTATGCTAAATATATTGGGGTTAATATTGGGGCAGACAATTTTATCTCGGACAAAAATTGTTGGTCGTCTGAACCATATTTGATAACCGTAGGAAGTCATTGTCAGATAACGTATGGAGTTCGAATATTTACGCATGGAGGTGGAAATGTTGTTAGAAAAGCGTATCCGGATTTTGATATTTTTGGAAAAGTTGTAATTGGTGATTGGGTTTATATAGGAACTAATAGCCTTATTATGCCCGGGGTAACTATCGGGGATGGTGCCTTAATTGCAGCCGGTTCAGTTGTTACAAAATCTGTTCCTGCAGGAGTTGTTGTTGGTGGAAATCCTGCTAGAATATTGTCTACAGTAGATGAATATATTAGGCGTAATGGACAGTTCAATTTAGATTCAAAGAAATTGACGCCTATAGAGAAAAAAAAGTTTTTGCAGTCCGTTCCAAACGAAAAGTTTATTACAAAAAAAGAGATGCATATATAGAATGATATACTTCTATACTATAAAGTTGATTTTATTAAAAATATTGTCTCGGAATAACTTAACATAGATTTGTCTTGGAAGGTGAATAGAGAGATGGGTAAATTAAAATTGATCTAATCCTAAGTTGTATGGTATCTTCAGATTTTGATTTAAGTCTTTTGAGTAAATACCGTACTCAGTTGATGGGTTTGGCAGCAATTATGATTGTATTATGTCATATTGCTAGTTATGTGGATACGATGCCTAACTTATGTATGAGAATAATAAGTTATGGTGGTATGGGCGTTGATATTTTTTTATTTTTATCGGGGCTTGGCTGCTATTATTCTTTATCACAAGGTGTGCGATTAAAATCATGGTATAAAAAAAGGTTTATTAAAATTTTTGTTCCTTATTTTTTTATGCAAATACCTTTTTGGCTATATCGTTTATTTATTGGGAAGTTTAATTTGTTTCATGAATTATCTGTATTTTCTACAATTGGATTTTGGACACAGCATAAAGGAGCCTGGTATGTAGCTTTGTTGCTACCGCTTTATCTTCTAGCTCCAGCACTTTATTCTTTATTAAAAGAAAAAGAAAGAAGACTTGTTTCGGCTATTTTATTAATTTTATTTTTGCTTATTATTTGTCATTTAAAGATAAGTTATGGAAGTTGGGTATTTTATACTATTTTAAATAATATGCAATGGGCATTTATAAGAATTATAAGTTTTATTGTTGGTATGTCTATAGCTCCGTATGTAAAAGATAATGTTAAAATTAATGTCTTCGTAGTATTTGCAATATCTGTATGTCTTTATGTTGCCATTCATGTTTTGATTGATAAAAATATTTTTATTTGGTGGTGTATGATTTGGCCATTGATGATAATTTTTATTCTATTTCTACAAAGATTTTCTATAGAAAACAATATTTTCAGATTTGTTTCATGGATGGGAGCTGTTTCCTTAGAGTCATATCTTGCAAATATTTATTTATGTGAAGTCTTTAAAAAAACATCTATTTATTTTTATACCACTTCAATTCTTATAAATCATCAATACATTGAATATTTTTTAATTATTGTTTTGGGGCTATTATTGTCATTTATTGTTCATGGATTTTCAATCAAAATAATTAGGAGAATTTAGTGGAATGTTGTTTTTAAGGCATACGATATTTTATTAAACGGGTGATTTTTTATGTGAAGATAGTCTTATAAACAATATAAAAAGTAGATTTGGTATTATGTAATATTCGTTATTTGAATGCTTTTATATCAAGGATAGCGATTGAGTGCTTTATAAAAAATATGTGTTTATTATTCATTTGATTTTTTATTATGAGGCTTGCAATATTAATAGACTTTTTTAGTGGAGGCGGAAAGGAACGTAGGTGTCTTCAATTGATAAAAGGGTTAAATTATAACAATATCACTGACATCCATGTCGTTATGATAGATGATATAGTCGATTATCCGGATTTATATCAAACAACCGCT
>CALVSI010000040.1 GCA_944358985.1 uncultured Bacilli bacterium
TATAAGATGGCAGGGGTGACAAGAATCGAACTCGCGTCAGTGGTTTTGGAGACCATTGTACTACCATTGTACTACACCCCTATATGTTAAGCGCTTATAAATTATATAAAATGTTAGCGCTTTTAACAAGATTTTATTTGTTGTTAATTTCTTTAACTGCTTTATTGACTAATGCCATATCAACTTGACCAGCATAATTTGTTTTAAAATATTTCATTACTGTTGGTATTGATTTGTCTTCTAAATTATTGATTTTATTGACAATTTCTTCATAAGTTAACATTTTTGGTAAATATTGTTTAATAAATTCACTTTGTCTATTAATTTCTTCCACTTTTTGAAGATTGTTAACACTTTCATATCCTGCTTTTTCGTCTTCTAATTCTTTGCAAGTTTTCATTATGATGTTAATTATGTCAGCGTCCCCTATTTCTTCATTTTTAGTTCTTTTTTCAACTTCCGCTAATTTGATTTTGTTTAATAAAACACTTAAAATACCTCTTAAAACATTGTCGTGTTGTTTTAATGCATTTATATTTTCTTTTTTTAATTCTTCTAAAATCATTATCTTGTCCTCCTTATAAATATTATAATATTTAATTAGTCATAGCGGTAAGGTTTATGAATTTTATTTTATATCTTCTATTATCGATCATCATTGGGTTCCTATTTTCAATATTGATGAATCTTGTATCAATAATTATTAATAAAAAATTAATTAATATTAACAATTTTATTCTTTCGTTTGATTTTAAAAATGGATTGTTATTTTCTTTAATTTATTGTTTTAATTTGATTAATTATACAAATTTTAAATATGCTAATTATTTATTGTCTTCATTAATAGTAGTGACAATATTTTTTGGTGCAAATTATATTACAAATTTAATTAATAAAGCGAAATTTAATATTTATAAAAACTATCAAAATATATTAAAAATACAGCAAAAATGGATTATTTATTTAATTTTTGCCATATTTTATTCAATTTCTATATTAATTTTTTCCTTTTTTATATTTGATTATTACAATAACTTTTTTGTTGATTTATTTAATCAAAATCCGGTAGCGGTCATAACCATAATTTTAATAATATTTATAGTTTTATCTTTTGAATATATATGTGGAATTATATTCAATATAAAATGTAAAAATGCAATTAAAAATGAAAAAATAATTTTAGATATTATTTCTTTTAAAAGATTTTTATCTTGTGATAAATATTTTATAAATTACAAAGTTAAAATTACTAAAGAATTGATTACAAATTATAAAAATAGCAAATATTACGATTATTTAATGCGACAATCTGATTTTAATTATTTTTTAAAAAGAAAATAATATTTTTATTTAATTCCAATCATTTTTTTAAGAAGATTTGTTTTTGACTTACTATTAGGTGGATATTTTAAATTTAATTCTTTTTTTCCTTTTAAAAGAATGCTTTTATAATGTGTAAAAGTATCAAATGTTTTTTTACCATGATACGCACCCATACCAGAACGTCCTACACCACCAAAAGGAAGATTTTGATTGGTCAAATGCATAATGACATCATTATAACAACCGCCGCCATAAGACATGATTTCAAATATTGTTTTAGAAAATTTTTTATCTTTTGAAAATAAATAAAACGCTAATGGTTTATCCATATTACTTATGGTTCTTAATAAATCGTAAATATCATCATAAATAATAATTGGCATTAAAGGTCCAAAAATTTCTTCCTTCATTATCGGATCAGAAAATTTAACATTATCTATTACTGTAGGTTCTAAACATAAACCATTATTTTTTCCACCAAATACAACTTTGCTTTTATCGATTAAGGAGGTTACTTTGTTGAAATGTTTTTCATTTATAAGATGAACAAAATCATCATTAAGTTTCATCTTATCATCATAATAATATTTCAAAATATATTGTTTAACCTTATCGACAAAAATCGTATGTATCGACTTATGAACACAAATATAATCGGGAGCAACACAAGTTTGACCAGCGTTTAAAAATTTGCCCCATACGATTCTTTTAGCGGCCAAATCAACCTCCGCATCTTTTGTAACGATACATGGAGACTTTCCTCCTAATTCCAATGAAACAGGAGTCAAGTTAACAGCGGCTTTTTCTAAAACTAATTTCCCAACTGTGTCTCCACCTGTAAAGAAAATATAATCGAATTTTTGATCTAATAAATCCTGATTTTCTTTTCTTCCACCTAAAACAACATAAACGATTTCGTGCAAATTTAATTCATTAATCATCTCATATAAAACATTTGAAACATTTTTAGTATAAGATGCCGGTTTTAATATGACACAATTTCCCGCTGCTAAAGCTCCCACTAATGGAGAAAGTGTTAATTGTAAAGGATAATTCCAAGGAGCCATTATAAGACAAACACCATATGGTTCAGCCAAAATTCTCCCTTTGCTAGGAAAATTAATTAAAGATGTTTTAACTTTCTTTGGCTTTGATAATTTTTTTATATGCTTAATCATATAATTTAATTCATCCATTACCAGCATAAATTCCGTAGATAAAAAATCAAATTCGTGTTTATTATAATCTTTGATAAAAGCTTCTTTAAATTTTGGTTCATATTTGATTAATAATTTTTTTAATTGTTTTAAAACTATTAATCGATATTCAACTTCGAATGTTTGATGTGAGTTAAAAAAATCTCTTTGTTTTTGAACAATATCTTTAATTTCCATTTTAATTTTCCCTACTAATAATTATAAATTAAGTTTATAAATAAAAAACCCTAAAATTTATTAGGGTTTAAAAAGGAACACAAAATGAAATATTAATCGTTCTCACAAAGTAATAGTATGCAACCTATCATACTTACAAATAACAAAGTGCAAACTTTAAAACCTGTACTTAAATATTCTTCGCCTTTATAAGCTTTATAAACACTGACGGTCATTGGGATACACCACGCGAGCGGAATTAAAAATGCACCCATTTCAATAGTGGCAATTAAACATAAAATAAACGCGGCAAGTTTCATGAATTGTCCTTCTTTTTTTATACTACATAAATCAATTTTTTTAATAAGTTTTGAATTTATGACCAAAATTAAGTGCAATCGAGTAGAGAGAGAAAAGTTGTAAACATTTCCGCTCCCTCTCACACCACCCTACGTACGGTCTTCCGTATAAGG
>CALVSI010000041.1 GCA_944358985.1 uncultured Bacilli bacterium
TTAAGGAATATTGATAAATCATATTGCCCAAAGGCTTCCATCTCTTTATTTTTACGAATAGCTTTGTCCATATTTGTGTTTGCGAATTTTGTAATTTTAGGCTTAGCTTCCTTTTCAACGCTTGCATATGCGGCTTTGTAATTTTCGCATTGATCTTCCAATGGTATTTGGCGAATTTGTTTAATATATGCTTTGGCAATCTTATAATTACGTTTTTTATTTGCCATTGCCTCCTTAAATTCTTCTTTTGAAACCTCATTAGCATATAATGCTGCGACAGCTCTTACTGCCGTTGTTTTCCCTACAAACTCATCATTATCTGCTCTAAAGACCCAAGCCTCTTTATAATTCTCAATATCTCTGCGAAGATAAACTTTAAGACTTGTTTTTGAAATCATCCAATCTGACCAATAAGTAATACCTAATTGATTGTCTTTAATTCCGTTTCGACCTATTGTAAATGTCCTTGATGTTCTCATGCAGAAAAGTTTTAGAGCATCATTTGAAGCAACTCTCTTTTCTGTAAATTCTTTATTGAACAATTCATCAGGTGACATCCCTTGAAGATTTTTCCCTGTAGATGGGCGTTTATTTAGTATGTTTACAATAAAGTCATCAAAAATTGTCTTAAATTTTTCAAATGGCATAATTTTGCCGGCTTTAATTTCACCTAATAGTTTTTCAGGTCTTTCAACAACATTGCCACCTCTATATCCAACACTATGCTTTGATAATAATTCTTTTATTTTTAAGAAATCACGTTCTATTGGCTTTGTTTGAGCATTATATGGCAATGCAAAGTGAACTTTAACGTCCAACTCTGCTAACATTGAACGAGTTTTTACTTGTGTTTTATCAACTGACATAACACTTCGTCCTCCGGCAAAATCTTTAGAACGATAATCCTTTCCATTATCTATAATGACCGAATCGGGTAAGCCATATGCCTTCGCAGCATAATAAAAAGTTTGAAAAATATGGTCAGAATTTGGATGTCCATATTGCAGCAACCAACCTAACCATTTGCCAGATTTATAGTCTCTCCAAGCTGTAACCCAAGGGAAAATAACATCTCCTTCAGGCGAAAGACAAGCTACATCTATTTGTGCATGATCAGAAACCCAAGCCTTGCCACAAATTATGTTGTCATAATTTCTATCAATATAGTTACCGTATTTGGTGTTCCAAGCAGAATAGCCATAACGTGCTAAATAAATGCTTTGCTCAGGCATTTCTTCTTTTAATTTTCGCTTAAACGTAATTCCGCTTGGGAATGTTTCTTTATTTACATCTTCATTTTTTCTTGCAAAGCCAAACGTCTGTTCCCAACAACTTTGTAAAGATGGAGCACCCTCTACTAAATAAATATTTTTAAAATATTGATAATAGATATCTGGAATTTGAATCTTATATTTTTTGTGTCCATATTTTGCTAAAAGACCATTGAATCCATATAATAAATAACGTTTTTTCATATCCATCAAACTTGAATATGATGTCTTAAAATCAGGATTTACATTATTCCAAGTATTAATGTAATCTTTTAATTGTTGTCCTCTTAATCCGCTACAAGCTGTTATTATTGTAAGATATTTGTCTGCCTGTGCTTTAGCCCACTCTGGAACATCACTATAAGCATCAGATTTTGTTCTAGTTTCTGTAAAATATAAATTTAATAAATTTTCAGGAATAGATGTTGAACTAATATAATACTCAAGTTGTTTTCCATTTCGTACAACTTTATAGGTTAATTCAGCATTTCTGCACTTATTTTTTACAGTTTTCTCTTTTAATGAAAGAATTTTACAAACTTCATCTAATGAAATCCAGTTGGGAATATTCAGTTTTTCATTAAAAGTTTGCTTCATAGAATCTCCTGAACATTCATTCCGAAGCACTTCTTAATAATGTATGCATCAACTGAAGGACACTCTCTGTCTCCTGAGATATGTTTACGAACAAGGCTGTCTGAGATGTTTATTTCTCTTGCTATATCAATAGCTCTAAGATTATAAACACTCATAATAAACTTTAATAAAATTTTCTTTTGGCAAAATGCACAATTGTTCATTAATTTCTATTCCTCTCTTGATTGGTATAACTGGGCTATATCAACCAAGCTAGTATTGTTGTCAGATTTTTGAATAAGACAATCGGGCAATTTTTTACAGCACAACAAAGCTAGCCCAAATGGCTTACTGTTGTTATGTTTAACCACCGCAATTTCCTCTCAATTATTATTATATTTAAATCTTTTATATTGAAAACACCTAAAAAATCGGCTCTGTCCTGAATAGGACAAATTAAAAAAATAAGCTCAAATAATTAAAAATAGAAACTTTCAAAGTTTTTTTTAATTTATATATTTTTTTGAAATCGTTTATTTATAAGAAAAATAATTAAAAAATTGTCCTGTTTATATTAAGAAATGTTAAGCAAATAACATTTTATTTAGTGCAGAATATTCTTCCTCAAAAGATTTTCCATACTTCCATATTTCTTCAGCCAAGTGAAGATGAAATTTATGAGAATATGAACGACTTAATACCTTCCTATAACTCCTCAAATAAATATTTTTAATCTCTAATCGTTCTTGTTCTTTGTGTTTTTTAGCTTCCTTATTTACAAGGTACTTTTGAGATACATATAATTTATGATTGTATAAGTACAGATAAACTTTAGTGTTCATATAAACTCTCTCTTGTGGTAGTTTTGGACATTTGTCAAAGTATTTTAAAAGTTCCTTGTATTGTCTATCATAAATTACAGTCCTTAAATAGGCATAAAAATTATTCATAACGTGCTTTGTAAAACCAAATAAATCAATCATTTTTAAGACTTCAACATCAGTGCAAAATCCTCTGATAATGTATTCTATATCTTGTTTTTTATGAAATTCAAAAAATAATGGTAATTTACTTGTTTGTTGTTTTTTACAAACTTTTTTATTGTAATAATAAGTTCCATCACAATATGTTAGCCGTTCTTCATGAATTAAACCATCAATTATTGGCTTAAGTTCGCTTGAATCAATCTCTGATATTGTCTCAATCTCATCCAACGAGAACTTGTTTAAACGTTTGCATAGTTTTAATATTCG
>CALVSI010000042.1 GCA_944358985.1 uncultured Bacilli bacterium
AAAAAAATTAATAAAAATGCAACAATTGCCATATTAATATATAATATTAATATGAAGTCTGAGGTTTTAAATTTAATAAAAAAATACCCTATAGAAAATATTGAAAATGCATATGTTCAAGCTTTCTTAAATTCTCAAAATATTATTGTAGTGAATAATAAACTGTTGTTAGATATATCAAATGATAATTCTGAAATTACGCAAAAAATCATTACAAATATTACCATACCTAAAAACATTTATGAGCTTGAGAGAATTTTTGAATTGCTTATACCTCCGACAGATAAAAAAATTAATGGGGCTTTTTATACACCAAATTTAATTACAAACTACATGGCTAATGAATTAATATTTGATAAAAATGTAAAATTGTGTGATCCCAGCTGTGGTTGCGGAGCCTTTCTAATTGCCGCAATAGAAAAAATACATAAAAAATATGGCAAACCTGTTAGCGATATTATTGCAGAAAATATCTATGGCTCTGATATTGCCGAATATAGTATTCGACGTTGTAAAGTATTATTATCATTATTGGCGTTGTTAAATAATCAAGACAAGGAAATATTGAAATTTAATTTATTTACAATCAATAGTTTAAGCAAAGATATTAATATTACATATAAGGAAGTTATTAATAATGGCGGTTTTGATATTATAATCGGTAATCCGCCATATGTTAAATATCAAGATTTATCTAAAGAATTAAGAGAAGATTTAATTAAAGATTGGGAAACAATTAAAACAGGAAACTACAATTTATATTTTGCATTTTTTGAACTGGGTATGAAACTGTTAAAAAAAGATGGGGTATTGGGATATATTGTTCCGAATAATTATTTTACCTCTTTATCTGGTATCAATTTGAGAAATTATTTGCAAAACAATCACTATTTAAAGAAAATTATTGATTTTACGCATATTAAGGTCTTTGATGTTCGGACATATACATGCATAACATTCTTACAAAAAAGAACTAATTCTTATTTTGAATATGAACGAATTGATGATAAAAACAATTTAAATTATCTGCCGGAATTAAAATTTTCTAAAAATTATTTTGAAAATTTAAATCCAAAAAAATGGAGATTATTAAAAGAAGAGGATATTAATAATATTAGAAAAATTGAAAATATGCCATATAAATTAAAAGATCTGGTAGATATACGAGTTGGAATTGCAACATGCAAAGATAACATATACTTTATAGATGGCACTTTAACAGATGGTGATTATTATTTAAAAGATTATAATAAACAAATCTATAAAATAGAAAAAAATATAACCAAAAAAATTTCTAAAATTTCTGATTTTATTGATGAGAAATCATTTAAAAATAATATGAGAAGGATTATTTTTCCATACAAACTTTTAAATAACAAAGTCATCATAATTAAAGAGAATGAGCTTAAAATAAAATATCCATATTGTTATAAATACCTGCAAGCCGTGAAAAGCGAATTACTAAACAGAGACAAAGGTCAAGTGGAATACCCGACTTGGTATGCTTATGCCAGAACACAAGGTTTGAACTTTGAAGGCAAAAAACTATTAACTCCTACTTTTAGTGATAAACCTCGTTTTATGTATGATAATGAAAATTCATCATTGTTTTGTAATGGTTACGGCTTATTTGAAAAAAATACTATTCAAAAGAATTTATTTGGCATCAATATTGGGTTACCCGTATTACAAAAAATTCTAAATTCAAGCATTATGGATTATTATATAAATAGAACGAGTGTCAGTATCGAGGGTGGTTATCCTTGTTACCAAAAGAATTTTATAGAATTATTCGGTATTCCCGAATTATCATTTGAAGATATTGCTTTTATTGAAAATGCCAATAATGAGAATGAAATTGAAGAATTTTTAATTAAAAAATATGATTTAATCTTTGATAATGCAACAAATATTGCCGAAACGAGATTGGTATGCGCATAATAAATCCCTGGCAAATGTCTCAAAAGACAAATTATCCATATTAACTGTTGAATTTTTCGGAATTAAACCATCTGCTTTTAGTTCATCGGCAGTTGAATATAACTTGGGTTGCTCTTTTCTAAAATCAACAATTAATAAACAAACTCTTTCATATTTGTATTCTTGTCCTAAAGAATAATCTCTGGAATTAACATATTGAAATTTCTTAATATAATATTCAAGTTTAGTAAGTTTTTTATACTTAATTTTATTATTTTTCATTGCGTCGGAATCGTATTCGTGAGTCGGAATTAGATATACTTCTCCCAAACATTGTTTGGGGTATCTCAAATGCAAGTTTAGTGCTTCTGCAAAAGTTCTTTCATATAAAGTGTCTATGTTTTTAGCTAAACTGCTTAATTGGCTTCTAATATTAATAGAAATAACTGTTTCAATATTGTTATTGTCAATTAATTCCGCTTTAGTTCTATTAATTATAATTTGGGATTGCGATACCGTATTGGGTATTATACAAATATCCTGATTCTTTGCTTTTAATAATCCCGATATTTTAATTTCGGGATTATTGTCTCCTAAGGGCGGATATATTGTACAAGCGGGTACACCTAAATTAATAAATTCTTCTTTTACTTGATTATGCAAAATATTTATAAGCTTCTGTGATCTTATTAAACCAGTTTGCGCGGTTGCACCATTTTCTAAAATAGCGGATTCAAATTCCGTTTTCATTTGTAACAATGCACTATCAATAGTCATTCATCAATCCCTTTAAATAATTCTGAAATGCTAACATTTAATGCTTTGGCAATCTTTTCAATATTGGATAACGTAATGTTTTTTTCTGCGCGTTCTATCATGCCAATATATGTTCTGTGAACAAAAGCTTTTTCAGCAAGCGCTTCCTGCGAAAGATTCATTCTCATACGCAGCTTTCTAATTTTTTGCCCAAATATTTTTAACAAATCCTTTTTCATATAATTATTATATTTATTGCTAACTTTAGTACTACATACTATAATTATCAGTTTGTTTTAAAAGATTC
>CALVSI010000043.1 GCA_944358985.1 uncultured Bacilli bacterium
CAGGGACTATTTGTAAAATTAGTCCCTTTATAGTCCCATGTAAGTACACATGCATTTTTATGATATTATGGCTTTATTAACTAGGGAGTATTTATCATGTCTGCAGACCCCATCATTAAAAATATTGCCATTAATAATTACAGGCGTTTTCGGAATTTTAGTGGGGTGACACCAGATTTTGGAAAATATAACATATTCTATGGATGGAATTATTCAGGGAAAACAACTTTGTCTAGAATATTTGCTTTTTATAACGGTGCTTCTGAAGAAAAAAATGTTGATATTGGTTCAGAATTCGTTTTAAAAACAACTTATGGCAATTTAGATGTTTCTCAATCAGACAAAATCAAGATACACACTTTTAATTTAGATTATATAAAAAACAATCTGTTTTTTGAAAAACAATATGCCAGCAATATAATTGTTGTATCAGATAAAGCGACGGACATTATTGAAAAGATTAAGAATTTAAAGCAATTAAGAGAAAACTGTAAACAAAATATAAAGACTTTTAAACAACATTATGATAAATGCGAAAAAGAATACAATCAAAAAAGGAGTGATTATGCGATAAAAATAGATAAGATTCTTACTGAAAAGTTTACGGCGCGAAATATTCTTTCTGTTGAAAATAGATTAGATAAATCTAAGCTTGATGACTATAAATTGGAAGATTGTGACAAAGATGCAAAAATAAGAACATTGCATAATCCTACTAAATTTTCCCAAATAAAAAATATTAATGAAATAAAAGCCATAGACATTCAAGTGTTATTACCAATGCTACGTAAGTCTGTAAACCCTTCATCCATTATTAAAAAATTACAAGCAAGTAATGCTGAGGAATGGGTTAAACGAGGTGTTAAACTTCATCAAAATATTGATATCTGTTTATTTTGTGGTGCAAAATTACGTCAGAATCACCTAGAAAATTTAGATGAAATCTTTAAATCCGAGTACGATAGTTTAGGAAATTCTCTTTTGGATTTTTGTGATAATTTGAGCGTATGTAGTATCCAAATACCTGCTCCTGCAAGTATTGTTGACAATTATCAAAATAATTACCAACAAATACACAAAAAGTTTATCGATGAAATATTAAAATACAATAATAAGATTGATGCAATAAAAAAAATTATTAATTCAAAATACAATAATAGACATATAGAATTTAAAACAAAAATTACTCTAAATGCAGACGAGATAAATGCGATAATTAGAAATCTAAATGACCTTATCAACAAGCATAATATTTTTATTTTAAATGAAACTAATGAAAAAGATAAAATAAAAGAAGAATTAAAAAATTCTATTATTGCCGAGTTGCTATCTGACCAAAATTATATAGAGTCAATACGATATAAAAAAGAAGACACTGAAGTCATAAAAGAGAACGAAAAAGAAATAAAAAATTTAGACGAGCAAATAGCAATAGAAGAAGCAAAAATTTCAGATGTCAAAAAAGGTGCCGAAGAAATAAATAAAATTTTAAAAAGATTATTTGTGGGCAATAATGATATATTCTTAAAAGTTGAACAACAACCCAATAGCAAGGGTGAATTAGTAGATGTTACAAAACTATACAGAAATGACAACAAGCCTGCAGAAAACTTAAGCGATGGAGAAAGAACTGCAATAGCTTTTGCTCATTTTTATGCAAAAGTACAAAATTCAATAAACAATAAGACAGCAAAAAATGAAATAATATTTATAGACGATCCAATATCAAGTTTAGATAAAAATCACATTTACTCTGTTAGTGTAATGATAAAAGAAATCATTGATAAATTTAATCAAGTTTTCGTAACAACGCACAATTATGAGTTATATCGATTATTAAAAACAAGAAATAATAAAAATATAAATTACTACTATATCAAGAGAACAGGGGATTATTCTATAATTGAAGAACTACCACAAGAATTAAAAAACTATAATTCCGAATACGAATATTTCTTTCATAAATTATACGAGTTTAATAAAAATAGCACCAATGCTGATATGTATCTGATTGGACATTGTGCCAGAAGGTTCCTAGATCAATATTTAGAATATAAGATTCCAAATAATCAAAACCCTTTAGAAAAGTTAGGCATATACATTAAAGAAATAAATGAAGACACCATGAAATACACCGCTTTATATAGAATTGTAAATGATGAATCCCATGTACATCCTGAAATCTTATTTGATAAGAGCTATCTAATAAATGCTGTATCACTAATTTTGTATACTATAGAAAAATATGATAATTTGCACTATAAAACTCTTATGCAAAGCTGCAAGATTGCTTCATAGAGCCTTATTCACCAACCCTCTATAAAACTCATCCATTTTGTTTGCAACTTGTGTCTCTCTTGACTTAATCATATGCGAGTAAGTGTTTAATGTCACATTCTTATCAGCATGTCCGAGGCGTCCGCTTACGGTTACAATATCCTCGCCTGATGCAATCAATATACTTGCGTTTGTATGTCGCAATTGATGAAATGTTATTTTTGGAAGGTTGTGTCTTTTCAAAAAATTAACAAACCATTTATATGGCAGGTTTGAGCTAATAGCTCTACCGTTTTCGTGTACAAATACATATGGAGTTGAAATCCAAGCGGTTCCCAATTTTAACCTGTTTTTATTTTGTTCATATTTATACGCTCTAAGAAGTGAAATAACTATTTTTGATGCTGTTACAGTTCTGTTTCCTGCTTCTGTCTTTGTTTTATCTTCAATGGTCCCGTAACCTTGTACGTAGTGTCTTTGTTTGTTGATATTAATAGTTGATTTCTCAAAATCAATATCTTCCCATTTTAGACCCATAAGCTCGCTTTTTCTCATTCCAGTATCTAAGGCTAAGTATATTATTGTTTTAAATATCAATGGTTCAGAGTCTAATTCCTTGAGCATGGCTGCTGTTTGTATATCATCGTAGTAGCGTGCTTTTCTTTTACTTTGTTTTTTTGTATC
>CALVSI010000044.1 GCA_944358985.1 uncultured Bacilli bacterium
TATGTAGTTATAACGACTTTCCTACTCGGGACTTGCACCCTTTAGATATATGACATGCCCGTCACACTAAAAAAATATGGCGTGAAAACCATATTTTTATTTTTCTTTTAATATAAACTAAGTTTTCTAAATTAAAAATCTATTTTTAAGTTTAATCATTTCTATAATTTTGCTAAATTATTTATAGTCGAGGTGATTGATTATGGCAGTTAGAAAATTTTCTACATTAAGTGTTGCTCATGTTCTTTTTTATGTAGCAGGTCTTTTACTAATTATCAAATTCCTGCTAGATGGAGGCATACCAGCACTAAATAATAACAATATTGTCGAATTTATTGTTGGCATTTTTAAACTTATTGTTGTAATAGGTTTTTATTGTTTCTTTTTATTTGGCGCAAGAGGATGTTCTTCAACAATTAGAGCGTTAGCGCCTTGTCTTTTATTATTTATTATTTTTGGACAATATAATATCTCGTTTGGTAATGACGCAAATGAAATTGCTAAATATTTTATTGGTATTGCTGGAATGCTTTGGATTTTGATTTTAATTTGTGGATTTGTTTATTTATTTATTCACAATAAATTAATCGGAATTGTTTTTACTTGGTCAACACTAATATATGGAATGTTTGTATTAGTTTCGTATATTACTTGCCTTATCATAGACTTAGTCAATGGAGGACAATTTAGTTTACAAAATATGTTTATGTCTTTACTATTTGTTATATCTCTTGGTTTAATTGGTGTTGGTTCATATTATGTCAGCCGTGCACAAGAATGGTAATATTTAATGTCAAAATTTGTAAAGATTATTGCCCTATCCACTATTATTTTGTTAACAGGATGTGTTAATAAAAATTCACAGCCTATTTTAGTTACAAATGAAAGTAATAAAACAACTTTTAATGTCGGAGAGAGCACTAAACTAAAAAGCAATTTAGAAGATACTGTTTTTCTTAGCTCAAATGAAAGTATTGCAAAAGTAAATGACGCTGGAGTAGTTACTTTTTATGAATTGGGAGAAGTAACTATTAATTGTTATGAGAAAAATAATAAAGATAATCATTTTTCTTTTGATTTTGATGTCATACCAAATTTAGTTGAAATATCTAATAAATTAAAAAATACGATATCATTTCAAGGAACTTTAATTGTTGAAGACTATGATGCTGATGATAATTTTAAAAATCAAAATAAATATGAATTAATCAAATTTCACAACGAAAATCGATATTCAATTTATTTGTCAAACAATAATGAAGTTTTATCAAAAATAGATTATTTTAAAAATCAGGATGGAAATGTTGTTACAAAATCAATTGATAATCATAATGAAATTATAGAAACAATTGTAAATCCAAATACTCCTATAACATTTGATGAATCTTTTATCAATCCATTTAAATCTATTGACATAACAAAATATGAAATAACATCATATCAAGAAATAAAAATTCAATCTGATAATAATTATTTATTTGGACAATTCACTTCTCTAGGTGAAGATTATTTAGGCTCCACAGCAAATTTGACACTTACTAATAATGGTAATATAGATACGATTTCATTAATAAGTGATAATGTTTATCAAGATGATGGTTCTTATCAAAAATGTACATTTTTTGGCGAATATAAAAATGAAAGTAATTTAAATATTTCCCCATTTACATCATATCCAAGCAAAGAAGAAAATGCTCCATTAGAAACTTTATTTTCAAAATTAAAAAATGATTCATATACATATACTTATGTTGATCACGCTGATGATGGAAGCAAAGATATTAATGCGCATGGTATAGTAACAAATCAAGGTATATCTATATACACTAGTGAAGGAAATAAAATATATTCACAAATAGATTCAAATTATTATAATCAATCGATTGCTAATGATAATAACAAAACATTAAATGAAGTCGTCAGTGCAATTGAAGGCAATGTAAAGGATTTAAAACCTAATTTTGATTATTCAAAAGATTTATTTTTAAAACAAGGAACAACTTATACGCTAATTGATGCATACGATTATGTTGAACATCTATTGGTGGATAAAATGTTTACAGATAATTATTATTTTATGATTCCAAATACCCTGACAATAAATTTAACCAATGATTTATCTAGAGCAATGATTAGTTATAAATATGACATATTAGGACAACTAAGCGGCACTGTTTTAGTAACTATAACTAATATTGGAACAACATCGTGGGCATATGATGATTATGAATTATTACCATATGACAATAGGTTAACTTGGATGAATTTTGATTCGACGTTTGTCAATAATGTTGAACAATATATTCATAATGAAATAACTTTGATACCATTTTATAACATTGCAGGTGGTTACACTGGTTATAACTCCTCTACCACAAATTACGCTTACTTAGAAAAGCAATGTAATGATATGGAACAATTAGAATATCATGGCAATGAATATCAAAATCTATTATTGCAAAATAATTGGTCATTTTCTTATATCGATGAATATGGTGGTTTTAGATATATACATAACGAATTAGAAAATGTCGAAGTAAGTTATGAATTACAAGATGATTTTGGTGTATTTTTCTTTACAATATTTATTTATTATGTAGGCAATTAACAATAAAAAAATAGGCAAATTGAATAAAAAACTCTGCAAAAAGTTATTTATATTAAAAAAAGCGATCGCAATCGCTTTTTTGTGTGTAAGTATTATTGGTTCTCTACATTCTAACGTGGAGTAATAAATTTGTTATTCCCCGCTAAAATGTATAGTTTTGGAACTATTTATA
>CALVSI010000045.1 GCA_944358985.1 uncultured Bacilli bacterium
CAAAAGAAAAGAATAGTTTCGTAGAAAACCAACATTTTCGACCGTTGTTTTTCAACAAAACTATTCTGACAAATACATAATTGTCTAAATTATACAAGAGGTAAAAATATTTATTATTACTTCTTGGCTTTTATTTCGCAAAAATAAGATTTTTTTAAATTTGCGAAATATAACATGATGTAGTCGAAGTTGATAAAAATGAAATTAATTGAAAGAAAAATATCTAAATACTCTAGTAGATGTAATTAATGCTCCTGATATAAAAGTAATTACGGGTGTAAGAAGATCTATAAAATCCAAACTATTAGATGCTTTTTGCAACATAATATGAATGATGTTTTAAACAAAATTGGATAAGTCTGGCTGTCCAACGTCAGCAATTATTGTGAGATCGCATCCAATCTTATTAGCAATATCAATGCATTTAGCTTTATGAACAAGTATATTGCTTATTATCTTCCTGTCATCATCTGTTAAGTATAGCATAAAATAACCTTCCTTTGCCTGCAGGAGATTTAATTATAACTTATTAGAATAAAATCAACTTTTTTGACATAAAACGGAATTTAGTTTAAGAATTCACGCTTTATTAAAAAATATTATTTTATATTTGAATTTGCTTATATATTTTTTTATACTGAAGTTAAAGAAATTATGGTGGTTTTTATGAAAATTAAAAAAATTATTTCTCTTCTTATTCTTTCTCTTTCCTTGACCCTTGGTCTAAATTCTATTAATGGTGAAAAAGAAATTGTTAAAAAACGAGCTTCGATCAACCCGGTTGAAATTATCTTAAAAAGCTCTGAAGATTCTTATGTCTCTGGTGGCATAAATGCAGATTTAAATTTTGGCAAAGCCAGTCCAATTAAAGTTAGAAAACACACGACTTCTGCAAAAAATGACGAGCAAGGATATATTAAATTTGCAATTCCTTCTGGCACAACGAGTGTTAGTAAAGCAATTTTTGATATAGGACTTCAAGCCCCTACTGCAACAGGAAAAGTAAATAACTTTACCTTATATACAACCGAATCAGATTGGTCGGAAGGAACTGGCAAAGCTGCTGGTTTAACTGTCGATTATGCCGTTAATCCAACATTTATCACATACAATAATGTTCCGGATATATTCCCTGCTAACCAAAATCCGGTTGATTTCTCAACTCCTATTGGAGCAGTAAGAGATGATCGCTTTACTTGCGATGTCACAGTCTTAGTTAATAACTATATCAAAACTTTCGCGGACAATACAGTTTCTAATTATATTAGTTTTTGTATTTCTTCCACTATTGACGCAAAAGCAGAGGAGTTCTCGTTCCAATCAAATAATTACGCTGGAAAAGAACCAAAATTAACAATTACTTTAGGTGACTTTGATAGCAATGAAGAAAGCGAAACAGTTTATCCAGGTGTTACTTACGAAACAGAGAGAATACTTAATAACGCGAAAGTGCCAGTAAATATGTTCTCTTTAGAGGTTGCTGGTAATACCTCGCTAAGTTTTTACACTGGAACACCAGATGACAAACTCCCATTAGAAATAGGTAAGCAAGCATCTGTATTAGAAATGGCGGAAGCTGCAGAAGCTAATGGAAAGCGCGTCTTAGGCGGTATTAACGGTGACTTCTTTAACAGTAGTAACTTATCCGCTATTCAACCTAGAGGTCTAGTTATTAGAGATGGTGTTGAATATCATTCAGAATATAATGGTTGCACATTCTTTGGGGTGCTTGATAATGGTTCCCCAATTATTGGTGGAAGAGATGAATATTATGCAAACAAAGGCCACATTGATATGGCTGTTGGTGGTGATATAGGATTCTTGGTTAAAGATGGTATCGCGTGCGAGACTAATGAAGAAGCTGGCGAACATGATGAAGGTAATGTAAATCCTCGTACAGCGATTGGTATCAAACCAGATAATAGTGTTGTTATGGTTGTGTGCGATGGAAGAACTGCTGACTCAAATGGCATGGTCTTAACTGATTTAGCTAATTACATGGTTGGAAAAGGCTGTGAAATTGCTATTAATCTTGATGGCGGTTGGTCTTCCACAATGGTTAGAAAAGACTTTTCTAAAGATTCATTTGAAGTATGTAACTATCCATCAAATAATGGTCAATTAAGACCTATTGGTGACTCAATCCTTATTATTGATACAAACGAAGAAGCAAAAGCAAACAAAGAAATGGTAGCAGGATTCGTCTATAGATATATGCATATGGAAGATATTGATATATCTGATAATGGAACAGGCGCATGTATGGGCGAACAAGGCTACTACGCTGTTGCTAAAAATGCTCTTCTAGGATTAGAAGACCGTTACGAAGGAGCAATTGATATATTAACAACAGACGAAGATTTCTTAGACGCATACAATCGCCTACAAGCCTGGGCAATTGCAAATAATGAAACATTTAATCAAAATGGTTTTAATCAAAACAACATTTTGATGATAATGACCCACGGCAAAGGCAATGGTGTCGTTTCAGAAATTATTTGCATTTCAGCAATTATATTGGTTTTATTTTTTTCATTTCTTATTCTTATTGTTTCAAGAAAGAAAAAAATAAATAAATAAAAGGGCTCTCTACATTCTAACGGGGTTTAACGGGGACCCTTGAGCCAAACTCCCAAAAACTCTACATTCTAAGGTGGTAT
>CALVSI010000046.1 GCA_944358985.1 uncultured Bacilli bacterium
TTCAATATTCTTTCCTACAGAAATAAAAAAAGTAATTACATTTGCAATTACCTCTTTTTCACTATGTCCATATAGCACAATTTCTTGTTTTTGATTATCGCTTACATACGTAATCAAATATCTTTTTAAATTTTTTAATATCATCTTTATCCTCCTCCATTTTTCAATCTATTAAAAAACTTGATTAATAATTTTATCGAACCCTAAATATAATGAGAATTTAATCACTGCACTTTTTCTTATTTTATTTAGCTCTTTGCTACATAAATTGAATTTTGAAATAATAAACTCATCTTTACTCTTGTCAATAAAGGTATTATAAAATATTTTCTTTTCCATATCATTTAATTTATTAAAAGCAATTGTAAATTTTTTTATACACGCTTTAGCTTTGCATTCATTATTATAGTCTCTTATTATAAAAGACTCTATTTTGGAATTTGGTAGTTTACCAGAATAACTACTATAATTAAGTTCATAATTTGGTGTTATACTAATTCCAGTTTCATAATCACCGATAGTTATTTGTAATGTCTCAATCAAGTTAATAAAAATCTCTACCAATTTTTTATAACTTATATAATCAAATTGTTCAACAATATACTGTTTTAAATAATCATTGTTTTTCAATTTAATTCCTCCTTCCATACAAAAAAAGAGCAAAAAGCACATAATGCAATTTACTCTTTTAAAAGACAAATATTTTGGGAAGAAAAGGATATACTTTTAATACAGACTTTTAAATCCAACCACTTAGTCAAATACCACATACCATCACATCCCAAAAATAAATATATTGCTGACTATGATAGCATTTAGTATTTACAAATGCAATTACAAATTTATGTAATAAGTCTTGTATATCTTTTCCTTACTCCTTTCTGTATAGCTACTGCTATTATAATCATTATAACGCCTATCAATATATTTTCAATACCCAAAATTATCTATGCTTTTTTTCCCATTTTTTTCTCTTTTTTTCCAATTCATTCTTGTATTTAAAGGCTTTTTTCATTTTAAGTCAAAAAAAATAATGCCGATTATTACTAAATTTTAGTAAAAACCGGCATACTGAAAAGTATAATTAACCATGAATTTTTGAGTTTTGTAGTGTTTGAGATGGTTCATAGATTAATAACTGATTAATATCACATTCTAAAACATAACAAAATTTAGCAAGTGTTACTCCATCATACCAGTAACAATCATTGTTGTAATATTTTCTGACAGTTTCATATCTGACCTTTGCAAATCTACTCATCTCATTGATTGTTATCTTTTTATCATCCATTAACTTCTTAAGGTTGATACCTATACTACCATATTCATTTTTAATTATTCTTTTCGTGCTAGTACCTCCTTCTAATCATTGGTACTAACAAAAAAAGTAGTACCAATCTCAAATAGACTAATACTACCATCTATTATTAAATAATTATACTTATCAGTAATCTTCAACACTACAATAAAAGTATATCATACATATCGATTTAAAAAAAGTACATTTTTCTATTAAAAACATCTTATAAGTTTTTCAGAAATTTTTGACAAATCATTATCTTTAATAATATTCTCTAGACAATGATAATATTCCAATGCTTTATTATGATCACTAAAATGTTTTCTAAGAATGTTAGAATATAGATATTCATTATCCGTTAAGTTTATAAAAACATCATAATTGTTATCATAAACACAGCAATAAACATAAAATGTAAATTCATTTATTATTCTGTTGTTCTTATATAATATTTTCATAGAAATATCATTTTCATCAATAAACAAGTCTAGTAAATTATTTAAATCATTTGAAGGCATAGATTCGTTACTATTATATAAATATTTTTTTTCGATTTTTTTATCGTTAAGAATCTTTAGCAAACTATTCATTAATATCACCTTAAATATATCAATTAAAAAATATTATATAGCCATTAGATTAGTATTGCAACTGTTAAAAAATGGAAGAAATACTATCCGACATAAGCTTAATTAACTTAAATCGTTTTAATTTATTGAATAACCAAATAACAACACTAATTTCTATAAAGCTTAAAACGATTGCAACTTCTATAGCAAAACCAGGACTCATAACAGTTAAAGCAAAATCATAAGGTATATTCATAAAATCACAATATGAACATCCAAGTTTATAAAATTGTAAAGTTAAGAGTAATTGTATCACAGCTAAAGTCGTCACAAAAGCAGCTTTAAGAAAACTTATGGCGGCATCTTCAAAAGTAATATACATAAACTCACCTTCTTTCTAAACGTAAAATATTGTCTATTTTAGCTTGATATTATTATTATATCATCATTTTACCAAATAACCCAGCATTTTAGCAATATGCCACAATTAAATGGGAAAATTAATATTGGTGATAACAATGTTAATTAATAATAATTTAAAAAGTTGTAGAGAGGAACTTGAAATTACACAAGAAGAATTAGGAAAAGTATTAGGTGTTTCAAGAAAAACAGTTACGGGTTGGGAAAACAACTATGATTCAATGCCACTAACAAAATTAGTTAAATTTTCAAACTTATATAAATATTCCATTGATTATAT
>CALVSI010000047.1 GCA_944358985.1 uncultured Bacilli bacterium
TTCATTTTGATAAAGATAGAGGAGTATGGGTAGCTCAAATCATGTTTCAAAGAAAAGCTCATAATCTCGGTAGATACAAGACTAAAAGTAAAGCAGTGAAAGCAAGACTAGCAGGTGAAGAACATTACTTTGGAAAATATAGGTAGCTACATGTTGATATAACTAACACCTTATGTAGGGGTCGCAAAATTGTTAAGGGGTTGCAAAAAATAAACAAGGGTCGCAAGTGCATCACAATTGGTATTTATTGCCATATTAGAAGCATAGGTTTGATACGCTATTAAAGGCTATTCAAACCTTTTTTTGAGCCAAAATTAGCGAAAATTAACATATTATTTACATAAATTGAACATAGTTGACTTAGCATCCTAGCCTCCACTAGTGAAGTTTTAACTCGTGATTTTGCACTAAAAACTTTTTATAGCACAATAAACTTTTTGTCCCACTAAAAACTTTTTATCCTTTTTCAGAAAAAATCTCGTCAAAGGTCCACGAAAATATCGAAATTTAACCTTGTTTATGTTAAAACACTTATAACCATTTGAGGTGACCATATGTTTGATTATGCTAAAAAGATTAGAGAATACTTGCACCGGTGATGACTACAACTCTGTTTGTAAAATCAAACATTTTTGTTATCCTCCATTTATTTAATTATAATTCCAAGTATTTTATTAAATAACGATAATTTGTAAAAAATATAAACAATAAAATAATATCTCATTATCATCATTTTTATCATATTAGATAGTTAAAATTTAACAATTTGAAATGACTATCTATTATTGAAAAAAGTGTGATTCTATCCTAAAAAATTGATTTAATTGACGAAATAAATGCAAAAAAATATTAAGATATATTAAGATTTCTTTACATTTTATATCTTTCTTTAAAATTAAATACCTATATAATATATCTCCATAAAGAGTTGAAGGGAATTTATGGATGAACGTTTAAACAAAATTTATAAAGGAACATCAAGACAAATATATCTAGAATTAGAAACAAGCGCACATGGGTTATCAAAAGAGGAAGCTTTAAAGCGTTTAGACACTTATGGGCATAATGAAATTGCGAAAAAAGAGAAAAACAATGTTTTAAAAATCTTTTTTAAAAACTTTGTTTCAATGCTAGCAATTTTACTTTGGGTGGCTGGAACAATAGCTATTATTTCTTGTTTTATCGCTAGCGAATCTCCATCAAGTATTGGAGTTTTAAAAGACCCTGGCATGTTATATCTTGGTCTTGCAATCTATTTAGTAAACATCATTAATGGTGTTTTTTCTTTTGTGCAACAATTTAAAGCTAATAAATCAACGGAGGCTTTATCAAAAATGCTTCCTAGCTTTGCTCGTGTTGTTCGTGATGGGGAAGAAATTCAAATTGAATCGAAATATTTAGTTCCAGGAGATGTCGTTGTTCTTCAAGAAGGGGATAAGATTTCGGCCGATGCTCGAATCATTAACTGTAATGATTTTACTTGTAATCAATCCACTTTGGATGGAGAAGCTACACCTGCTAGAAAACAATTTGAAGCTTTAAAAGATGATCCAGAAAGTTCAATTAGAGCAAAAAATGTTGTCTATGCTGGAACTAGTGTTTCTACCGGAACAGCTCGCTGTGTAGTTTTTGCAACTGGAATGAACACCGAATTTGGTAAAATCGCTTCATTGACTCAACAAATTGACGACAAAAAGTCTCCATTAGAATTAGAAGTAGAAAAAATGACTAAATCTATTGCGATGATTGCTTTATCAATTGGTGCAGTCGTTTTAGTCCTTGGGATTTTAATTAACGGATTTGCAAATAGTCAATTCAATTCGCCAACTTTATATCTTAACCAATTTGTTACGGCATTAGGCATGGTTGTTGCTTTTATTCCAGAAGGCTTATCTCCAACCGTTTCTTTATCTTTAGCAAAAGCAGTCCAACGTTTAGCAAAAGAAGGCGCTTTAATCAAAAATTTATCTAGTGCAGAAACTTTAGGTTCAACAAGTGTTATTTGCTCTGATAAAACTGGTACTTTAACTAAAAATGAAATGACGGTTAAACATCTTTATTTGATAAATAGAGAATTTGAAGTAACTGGTGAAGGATATGATGTAAAAGGTGAAATTTTAAACGATAGTGGTAGAAGAGTTACCGCAATGGATAGTTTAGATTTAAAACTCCTTTTAATGTGTGGTGCTTTATGTTCTAACGCTAAAATTGTTTTAGATGAAAATAAAAGATTTAAAGTTTTAGGCGATCCAACCGAAGCTTGTTTAGGAGTTGTTAGTGAAAAAGGCTTGCTTAACGCTCAAAACCAATTAAGAATTACTCCTCGTATTAGAGAATTAACTTTTGATTCTACTCGTAAAATGATGACAACAATTCATCAGCTAGAAGAACAAATTGAAGGAACACAAAGAGTTTCTTTTACAAAAGGTTCTCCAAAAGAAGTTTTAGATAAATGTAATTACATTTTTGAAAATGGTAAAGCTCGACCAATCACCGAAGAAGATCG